>JBGPHH010000029.1:0-25688 GCA_041484265.1 Vicinamibacteria bacterium | reverse complement strand
GTCATCGAGCGGCACGAGCCCGAGGCGAAGGCGGGCAGGATCGTGATCCGGGCGACGGTGGATCGTGAAGCCGACCAGATCTTTGGGGATCCTTACCGGATCGAGCAGGTCGTGGACAATCTTCTCGCCAACGCCTTGCGCCACACGACCGAGGGCGGCTCGATCGAGCTGGCCGCGGCCGTACACGAGAGGTCTGTCAGGCTGTCGGTGACCGACTCAGGCGTGGGCATCGCGCCCGAGCACATCCCGTACGTGTTCGATCGCTTCTATAAGGTCGATGCGGCGCGGACCAACGGAGCAAGCGGCAGCGGCCTCGGTCTGTCAATTGCCAAAGCGGTCGTGGAAGCCCATCACGGCGCGATTCGCGTCACCAGCGTGCCGGGCCAGACCACGTTTACAATCGAGCTCCCCTGCCACGACGACGCTCACCCGACTTCCACGAACTTGTAGCCAACGCCCCACGCGGTAAGAATCAGCTCGGGATCCTGCGCGTCCGGTTCGATCTTCCGCCGCAAGCGGCTGACCACTGTGTCCACCGTCCGCTCCGTCACGTAGGTGTCGGTCCCCCAGACCTTCGCGAGCAATGCCGCGCGGCTGAACACAATTCCCGGGTGCGACACTAACTGATACAGCAGGTCGAACTCCTGCTTGGTCAGCTCTACCGACTCGCCACGAACTTCTGCCTGGCGCTTGTCCGCGTCGAGGATGACGTCGCGCGAGCGCGCCTGGGTCGACATCGGTTCTTCCGCGGCCTCGCTGCCCGACTGGCGCCTGAGGATCGCGCTGACGCGGGCCAGCAACTCGCGCACGCCGAAGGGCTTGGTCATGTAGTCGTCGGCGCCGCTCTCAAGTCCCAGGACCTTGTCCGATTCAGTATCACGCGCGGTGAGCACCAGGATGGCCGTTTCCATGTTGGCGCCCTCGGCGCGAATTGCACCGCACAGCGCAATGCCATCCACACCCGGTAGCATGACGTCGAGGAGAATCAGATCGAAGGGGTTGGACCGCACGTGTGCGAGCGCGCGACCGCCGTCGGCCATTTCCGTGACGTCAAAACCCGCGCGGGAGAGGTGCAGGCGCAACAACTCGCGAATCGCGCCGTCGTCTTCGACGACGAGCGCGCGTCGGGAGGGATTCACAGTCATGTGGCTCATGATCGCCGGCGCGTGGGCTCCCTAGTGTGCCACGGAAAATTCCGTGTGACATTTTGTGCAATTGTGTCCGGGTGCACACGATCTTCGTACGTGAGCAAACCTTTACTTGACAGAAACCGTGCTGACGCCGATAGTGATCCTCTTTCGAGCCGACAAAAGTACCGGCTCAGCACGACAATATTTTTCTTATGGTGGGAAAAGCCGCATCAGTCATCCCAGAAGACCTCACGGCAGAGGACTGGCGTGGACTGCTTGGCGCGTATCCCAATGCCCTGCTGATCGGTCCATCGAACGCCACCGGGCGCGTCATCGAAGCGCTCCTGCCGCAATTGCAGCAGCCGGTCTGCCGATGCGCAGGCGGAGGATTGACGTTACCCGAGAACCCGGGCGGAACGCTCATCGTCGATGACGTCGCCGCCCTGTCCCCTGACGACCAACAGCGTCTCCTGGCATGGCTGCTCGAACCCGGTCGGCTGACGCAGGTTGTGGCCACCGCATCGTGCGCGCTGTTTCCACGCGTCACAAACGGATCGTTTCTGGACGTCCTGTACTACCGCCTCAACGTGATGGCGTTCACGCTCGGAACGAGCGACAGGCGCTCGGCCTGACCAACGGCCGCCCCAAGTCCTTCACGCCCGCTTAATCACGACGAGGCTGACATCGTCGGTGGGCCGTGCAAAGGCCAGTAGATCTTCTTTGACGGCGTCGAAGATTTCCAGGGCCGTCAGATGTTTGACCTCCCGAACCTTCTGTTCGAGACGATGCGGGAAGTAGTCTTCGTCCTGGCTGCTGTGCTCCGCCAATCCGTCGGTGTGGAGCAGCAGAATGTCGCCCTCGCCCATGAGCACCCATTCGTTCATCTGGTAACGGTCCTTGAATCCCAGGACGCTCTTGGTCATGTTGCGCTCGATGACGTCGAGCGACGGTTGAACGCCGAGGGGCGGAAACGAGACGCACAGGTCGCTGCCCACCTCCATGAACCGGTCGTGGACCTTGGAAAAGACCACCGGAAACGGCTGAGCCGCCGAGAGGAAGCGGAACATGGCACGCTCGGAGATTTCGCCATAGATCATTGATACGAACTTGTGCGCGCCAGACGAGTTATAGAACCTCGTGTTCAGGTTCTCGAATAGCCGCCTCGTCACGTGCCCGAACATATCCAGCTCGTAGATCGAGCCCAGCAGAAACGCCTGGTGCAGCATGGCGGCGAGCAGCGCGTCGGTGACCCGGTGTCCGGAGACGTCGATGAGCACGATGCCGGCCATCTGCTGGCAGCGCCTCAGGTTCTCAACGACCTCGAACCGTCCCTCTTCGGTGGCGCGCCGGATCTTGGCTTCCAGATCGAAGCGCTGCTTGAAATCCACGTAGATCAGATGGTCGCCGCCGACGACGCCGTTGAGCGCGATCGTGCTGCCGAAGATGTCGATCCCGTGAAGCCTGGGGACTTCTCCCGGCTGCGGCAGCAGGTGTCCGGCGATGTTCTCAAAATTCTTGAGCTCGTCGGTGAGCTCAGTCAGGAGATCTGTATATTCCACGCTTACCATTATGACCAAGCACCATGACGATGCTGTGGCGATAGGATGATGTTGACATTTCTGTCGACGTTCGACCGGAAGGAACAAGATGAGCAAAGGACGTCTCGAAGCCTTCAGCGACGCGGTCATCGCCATCCTGATGACGATCATGGTCCTCGAGCTGAAGGTGCCTCTGGGTGCGGACTGGCAGGCGCTCGGTCCCCTCGCGCCAGTCTTCCTCACCTACGTCCTGAGCTTCGTGTTTCTCGGCATCTACTGGAATAACCACCATCATCTGCTGCAGCTCGCGGGCCGGATCAACGGCAGGATTCTCTGGGCGAATCTCCACCTGTTGTTCTGGCTGTCGCTCATCCCGTTTGGCACCGGCTGGGTTGGCGAGAACCACTTGGCGTCCCTCCCCGCGGCCCTTTACGGCGGCGTGCTGCTCCTCGCCGGCATCGCCTACCTTATCCTGCAGAAGACCATCGTGGCGGCCCAGGGTCCGGAGTCGAAGATCGCCGAGGCCTTGGGCAAGGACGTCAAGGGCCCGCTCTCGGCAGGGCTCTACGCGATGGCGATTCCACTGGCGTTCGTCCATCCGTGGATCGCCGACGGCATCTACGTGTTCGTCGCGCTCATGTGGCTCGTGCCCGACCGGCGTATCGAATCGAAAGTGATGTGACGACTAGTGCGTCATCCCGTAGATGAGGTAGTTCACGCCGAGCTTATAGGCTTCGTTGGTGTCGTTGAACGGCCTGAGCCCCCGACCCGACCACTCCCAGTATTGCGAGATGTCGGTGTTGTAGTTCACGATCATCTGCAAACGCTTCGAGGGATCGTTGTCTTCGAACAATCCACGGAAGATCGGACGGCCGGCGTTGTAGGCCTGGGGGAAATTGTCGAGCGAGTTGATCTCGAAGAACGAGTGAAAGATGGGATGTGACGGCGTCATGTCGACGAACCGCGCGTCTGGCAGCACGCGCTTCATGTTCGACTCGAACGGCTCCCAGCCGGCGCTCCCGAAATCTCCCGTGGCTTTGAAATCGTCGACAATGACGAATCCGCCCTTCTGCAAGTAATCGCGAAGAGCGGCCCCTTGCCGATCGGTCATCATCCACCAGCTCACCTCGATGATGTACGCAACCGGGTACTTGAACAGTTCCGGATCGTCGAGCGTGACCGTGTTGACGTCGTCATGCGCCCCCAGGTAGCTCACCTCATTCATGATTTTCATGAGGTTCTGTTCGGAGATCGGGTAGCCATGCGCCCACGCAGGGAGACCTCGATACCAGTAGCCGCCGGGCGCCGTCTCGTAGCTGATGCGGACGAACGTGAATCGGCCGTCGTACCGGGTATTGGCCACAGCGTGAACTGGCCCGAACGGTCCCCCGAACCCTCCCCGCTGAGCCAGGATCGCCGCGCCGAGACCCAGAAGCAGGGCCCCTGTTATCAGGATTTCGGCAAGACGTCGCGCGGCAGGCAGTCGCGGCATATGCATCCGTGGACGGCGCAAGGATAGCAGCGATCTCAGCGGACGAATGGTATTCTTGTCCCCATGAAACAGGCTTTCCGATTCGCGACCGCCTGCGCCCTGGCCGTTCTCGGGACAGCGTTCGCGGCCTTCAACCCATCGCTCACGCTGCGGGCCGCTGTCAAGGACGTCGATCAGGCGTTCAAGGCCTTTTGGGACGCGCGCACACCGCAAGACGCCGCCAAAACCGTTCCCGACATCGTCGCGAGCGGCGTCACGTTCGACGAGGCCTTCAAGCGGTTCAAGGACGGCCGGTCGTACTCACCGGCCGTACAGAAGGGTGTCGTGCGAGCGAGCTATCGGGCGCACGGTAAGGAGTTCTTCTACGCAGTCAACGTGCCCGAGTCGTACAACCCGTCGCAACGGTATCAGGTGCGGTTCCAGCTGCACGGCGGCGTCAGCAGGCCAGGCAACGGACCGCGGGGTGACGGCGGCATCGGTCTACTGGCTGGCGCCGAGCAGATTTACATCCTCCCCTACGGGTGGAGCGATGCGCCGTGGTGGGGCGAAGCGCAACTCGAGAACCTTCGTACGATTCTCGACACGGTCAAGCGGACCTACAACGTCGATGAGAATCGTGTCGTGGTCGCCGGCGTGTCAGACGGCGGCACCGGCGCCTACTACGTCGCGATGCGCGATACGACTCCATACGCGGCTTTCTTGCCCCTGAACGGCTTCATCATGGTGCTCGACACGGTCAACGCCGGCGATCTGTTTCCCAACAATCTGCTCAACAAGCCGTTTTTCGTCGTCAACGGCGGCGAGGATCCCCTCTACCCCACTCGCATCGTCTCCCCCTATGTCGAGCATTTGAAGATGAACGGCCTAGAGGTTGAATATCGGCCACAGCCAAACGGCGCGCACAACACCGCGTGGTGGCCCAACGTCAAAGATCCGCTCGAGGCGTTCGTCCGCAACCATCCTCGCAAGGCATTGCCCGAGACGCTCACCTGGGAGTCCGGCGACACGACGGCGGGCAACCGCGCCCATTGGCTAATCATCGATACGTTCGCGCCGCGAGGGCGCAGCGACGCCTTGCTCGAGGATCTGAACGAGGTGAGTCGGAGCCAAGTCCTCTTCGAGCATCGGCGCGGCTCGGGACGGGTCGACGTCGTGCGAACGGGCAATACCGTCAAGGCGAACTCGAGAGGGGTCGCCGAGTTCACGCTGCTCTTGTCGCCCGACGCCTTCGACTTCAGCCAGCCCGTGCGGGTGGAAACCAACGGCCACGTCGCTTTCGAAGGTGTGGTGGAGCACAGCGTCGCCACGCTCGCCACGTGGGCGGCGCACGATAACGACCGCACGATGCTCTTCGGCGCCGAGCTCCACGTGAAAGTGCGCTAGCCGCGCACCGCTGCCCACAAATACCGCGGATCGACGCCCGTAAGCTGTCACTTTCTCGTTACAATGGTGACATGTCCGCGACGGCTCCTCGCGTTTCATCCAGCCGTGGCGCTGCGGCGCGCTCGGTCTTCTGGGCGGCCGTCTGGCTCGCGGTCGTGCTCGTCGCGCTCAAGGCGTTCTACCTCGGCGCGCCCGGGGCGCCCGCGGTCAAGGTCGACCGCGGCTATCTGCGCTCGCTCGCCGCGATCTCGTACGGCGACGTTGTGTTTGCGGCATTTGTCTGGCTCTGCGGGCGCGGGCTCGTGCGTCTCGTCGGCGACCGGCCGCTCCTCGCGCGCATCGTCTCGGTCGCCGTCGTGTCGGCGTCGGCGCTTGCCAGCCTCTACGCGATCCTCAATATCCTCATGTTTGGTACGTTCGGCGGGTTCCTCACGTACCCACTGCTCCTGCTGATTGGCAACGTCCGGATGCTCAGTTCATCGGTGGCGGCCTACGTGACGTGGCGTAATGTGTTGGGACTGGTGGGATTCCCGCTCGGCTATATCGGTCTGGTCTGGGCCTCGCTCCGGTTGAGCCGCCGCGGTCGAAGTTTGCGGCGCCCCGCATGGCTTGGCTCTGGACTTGTGGTGGCGGCGCTGGTGGGATGGGTGATCTTCGGCCGGTACACATACTCGAACGACTGGGCCACGCGCACGGAGCGACGTGTCGCCGAGAATCCGCATTGGGTGCTCGTCTCGTCGTGGTGGCAGGCCGTCAGCGGCGAAGGCATCGCGCGCATGACCGACGGGTTTACGAACGCCGACCTCGCGGACTTCGACACGATTGGCGTTCGACCGCGCGCCGCGGCGCCCGTGGGCCTTCGCCGAACCCTTGCCCAAACGCTGCAGGCTCGTGCCACAGCGCCTCGTCGGCCGCCAAACGTGATCCTCATCGTGCTCGAATCGGTGGCGGCGCGGTGGACGAGTCTCAACGGGCAGTACGACACGACGCCAAGCCTCATGGCCGAGGCGGTTCGTGGCCTGGTGTTCGACAACGTCTACGCACACATCGGCCGCAGCTCGAACTCCCTGGCCGCAATGCTCCTCTCCACGTACCCGAGGCTCAGCTTTCGCGAGGCGACCGAAGAGTATCCGCATCTGGCCGTGACGTCGCTGCCGGCTCTGTTCCGTAAGCAGGGATACCGGACGGAGTTCTTCACTCCAAGCGATCTGAGCTGGGCCGGCTGGGGCACCTTTCTCGCCGGGCGCGGCTTCGAAGAACTGCGCGATTACCACAGCCTCCCGTGTTCCCCGATGATGTCCTCCTGGGGCGTGGAGGATCGCTGCATGTTCGAAGGCATGATCGACGTCGTCCAACACGAGCCCACTCGACCGTTCTTTCTGATGGGCTGGACGACACAGACGCATCATCCGTACGAGCCGACCCCTGGCGTCCCGATGCTCAGTCTGCTCAAGGAGCACACGCCTGACGATTGGGATCTCTGGCGGTATCTCAACGTTCTGCTCGAGACCGATCGGCAGCTCGGGCGTCTCTTCCAGGCCGTCCGCCGGGCGGGCCTCGAAAACGACACCATCATCGTGGTGACCGGCGATCATGGGCAGGCCTTCGGCTATCCGCACAACAGCTGGTTTCAGGGCAAGTCGGTCTACGAGGAAGATGTCCACGTTCCGCTCATGATCTGGTCTCCACGGTTATACCGGTTTGCCGTGCGGTCGCAGACCATTGGCAGCCATATCGATCTGGCGCCGACGATTGCGGAGTTGGCGGGATTAACGGCCGCGCCGGACTGGCAGGGACGAAGCCTCTTCGACGCGACGCGCATCCCACGCGCGTACTTCTACGTCGCCGAAGATCATTTTTCGCTCGGGGTCCGCGAAGGCAGTTGGAAGTACATCTTCGATATTCGCGAGGGCACCGAAGAGCTGTACGACCTGGATCACGATGCGATCGAACAGCACAACCTCGTCAAGGTCCAGCCTGAGCGTGCCAGTCGACTGCGCGAGAGACTGGCGGCGTGGACGGAGGCCAACCGGCGGCAGTACGAACAGCCTCGCACGCTGGATCCCAGCGTCGAACTGAGAGGCGCCGCTCCGCCCACCGGCCAGTAGGCCGGACCCGGCCCACTTACTTCCCCGGCTTGATGTTCTGATTCACCCGGAACACGTTAGTCGGATCGTAGCGTTTCTTGATTTTCACGAGGCGATCGTAGTTCTTTCCGTACGTCGCCCGAACGCGATCCTCGCCTTCGTCCATCATGAAGTTCACGTACGCGCCGCCGGCGGAGTACGGATGGAGCGCGGTCCAGTAGTCGCGCGACCACGCGGAGACCTTCTCCCGGTTCGCCGGATCGGGATCGATGCCCGCCATGACCTGCGCCCATGTCGCGTCGCGGTAGGACCACGGCGTCGCGTTGCCCTTGACGCGGCTCGCCGCGCCGTTGATCGGATACATGTGCATCGTCGTCAACGCGGTCGGCAGCCGTGAGCCGAACTTGACGTTGAGGGCAATGGCCTCGTCACTCAGCTCGCGGACAAAGTCCGCCTTCCAGTACCACTGCAGGCCAGGCGGCAGCAGCGGGTCGAACATGCTCTGGACGATTGGATGCGGGAGCGGACCAACCAAATCGAGCGCCGGCGTCTTGAAGGCTCGAATCGGTTTGAACATCTGTTCCGCCTTCTTGTGCGGACCCGTATAGCACCAGACGATGCCGCACATCGTCTTGTTGTGAAGATGAGGCGGGAATGGCGGACCCGGCGGCACGCTGAGAAAGACGAAGAATCCGTTGATAGTGTTCGGCGCCTTGGTGATGAAGGTCCGGTACCAACGCATCACCTCGGCCGCGTCTTCGATCGGCCAGAGCATTGGCCCGGCGTAGTCGGTGTGAATCGGATGGGCCTTGAAGACAAACGATGTCACCACGCCGAAATTGCCGCCGCCGCCCCGGACGGCCCAGAACAGATCCGCGTGTTCCTTCGCGCTGGCGGTGACGAACCGGCCGTCGGCGAGCACCATGTCCACGGCCAGCAGGTTGTCGATGGTTAGGCCGCACTGGCGCGTGAGATGACCGATGCCGCCGCCGAGCGTCAGCCCACCCACGCCGGTCGTCGAAATAATGCCGGACGGCACCGCCAGGCCGAACGCATGCGTCGCGTGATCGACGTCGCCCCACAGCGAACCGCCCCCGACCACGACCGTCCGCTTCTTCGGGTCGACCCTGACGTACTTGATCGGCGAGAGATCAATGACGAGACCGTCGTCGCACACGGCCAAGCCGGCAGCGTTGTGGCCACCGCCACGGATCGACACCAACACCTTGTTCTCGCGTGCAAAATTGACGGCGGTGATGACGTCGGCGACGTCAGCGCAACGCGCAATGAGACGCGGCCGCCGGTCGAACATGCCGTTGTAGACTTTGCGAGCCGCGTCGTACCCGTGATCGGCCGGCGTGATGACCTCGCCCCGCAGATTGGCCTTGAACGTCGTGATGGTCGCTTCGGTCAGCATGAGATCTCCATCGCTTGAAAAGGGGGAATGCGGGGGAACTATAGACCAGGCCGCCAAGCGATCACCAGCACTTGTCGACATTTTTACGTGACTCGATGTGTTACGCTATCAGCCTTCCCCGAAAGCGACTAGCCAGGCTTCAGACTTCACATGCCTATCGGTATCCGCGCCCAGGCCCTTCGAAAGGTCTATACGTCAGCGCCACCCATTGGCGGACAGCCGCGTATGAGCTTTGGGATGGCGCGCGTCTCGATGGGCAGCCGACCGAAGACCAGCGCGACTGTGGTCGCGCTCGACGGGTTCTCCCTGGAAGTGCAGCCTGGCGAGATCTTCGGCCTGCTGGGTCCGAACGGCGCGGGGAAGTCGACCACGGTCGGCGTACTGACGACACGGGTGAAACCGACGTCCGGCACCGCGTGGATCGGCGAGTTCAACGTCTGGGAACGCCGCGTCGACGTCAAGCGCCTCATCGGCGTGGTCCCGCAGCGGCCGAACCTCGACTTCAACCTCACCGCGCGCGAGATCCTGACCTTCCACGGCGCCTACTTCGGGCTGCCGGTTGCCGAGCGCAGCCGACGCGCCGACGAACTGCTCGACCGCTTCAAGCTGACCGACCGCGCCCATCAACTCCCGCTCGGTTTCTCCGGAGGGATGATGCAGCGCCTGTCGATCGCCCGCGCGATGATGCACGACCCGGCGGTGCTCTTTCTCGACGAACCGAGCGCCGGTCTCGATCCGCAGACCCGATTGCTGCTGTGGGACATGGTCCGCGAGTACAACGCGAGCGGGAAGACCATCCTCCTGACGACCCATAACATGGAGGAGGCCGACAGCCTGTGCCATCGGGTCGCAATTGTCGATCACGGGAAGTTGATCGCGATCGGCACGCCAGATGAACTGAAGCGGTCGATTCCCGGCGGGTTTGTCCTGCGCTTGCAGTTTGCCGCCGCCCCGCCGCCGCTTGTCGATGCCCTGCAGGCCCTTCCGGGCGTCACCGAAGTGCGCGCTGTCTCGGACAATGGTCATCTCGACGTCTACGCGGATCGCGGCGGCACACTCATTCCCGGAGTGGTCTCGGCCGCGACCGCTGCGGGGACGACCATCCACGACGTGCACATTTCGGAGCCCAGCCTCGAGAACCTGTTTCTGCACCATACCGGGCGGAGTCTGCGCGATTGAACATCACCACCTTCCTCGCGATGCTCCGGCGCGACGCCCATGTCGCGCGCAGAAACTTCATGCAGGTGCTGCTGCAGACGCTCGTCCAGCCGATGATGTTCGTCTTCGTCTTCGGCCGCGTGATGACGACGAGCGGCCTCATGGCGCCCGAGTACAAATCGATCCTGCTGCCCGGCATCATCGCGATCAGCATGGTGATGTCCGGCACCTGGGCCGTGGCCATGCCGCTCGTGGCCGAGTTCCAGTTCACGAGGGAAATCGAGGACCGGTTGCTCGCGCCCATGGAGATTGAGTGGCTGGCGGTAGAGAAAGTGGTGGCCGGCATGGTGCAGGCCCTGGTGGCCGGCCTCGTCGTCATCCCCACGGCCTGGCTCGTGATGGGGAGCGGCGTGGTGTTGAGCGGCGATCACATCGCGCTCTTCCTGGTGCTGGCGCTGCTCGTCGCGCTGCTCGCGGCGACCCTCGGCCTGACCCTCGGATGCAGCGTGGGTCAGCAGCAGGTCGGGTTAATGTTCACCCTCGTGCTGGCGCCGATGATCTTTTTCGGATGCGCGTACTTTCCGTGGCAGGCGCTGGCCGCGTTCCCGGTGCTCAAACGCATCGTCCTCATCAATCCGCTCGTGTACGCGAGTGAGGGCCTTCGCAGCGCGCTCGTGCCGCAGGTTCCCCACCTCTCGATCGGGGTCATTCTGGCCGGTCTTGTGATGTTCAACGTGGCGTTCCTCGTCTTCGGCCTCCGCCAGTTCAGGCGCAAGGCGCTGAACTGATTAGTGCCGCGGGGATTCTGACGGCAGCTGGCCCTCAATCAAACACGCGTTCCGTCACCACCCGGCACGCCCAGCCGCCGAGTGCGGCGGCCAGCGAAAATCCGGTCACCGCGAGCGCGATCTTGGCCTGCTCCACGAGCGGATTCGTGACCGGCCGCGGCGGGCCGTACAAGGCCAGTTCGCGGGGGCTCTGCTGCCAGGGCTGGGCCGGAAACAACAGGCCCAAGACGAACGTCGATGCCAGGAGCCCCAGACCGATGCCCAAGCCCCACATCCAGGCTCGACGCCGGGCGAGGGCGCCTTCGGTGAGCGCGAAGACGCCCAGCACCTCGGCCATGATGACCAACTCGTCGGTCAGGCGGAACAACGCCGCGAGCACCAATCCGCAGAGCAGGGCCATCGGCACCATGCGCAGATCGTTCCTCATACCATGACTTTATACCACAAAGTCCTTCGCATGGTATGGTATTCTTCCGTGGACAGTCCGACCTCGCTCCACGACCGCGCGGAGCAGAACCTGCGGTTCATCCGCGACACGATGGCGCGGGCGGCCGACTTCACCGCCGTCCCCGGCTGGGGCGGCGCGCTGATGGGCGTGACCGCGCTCGTGACGGCTTCAACATCCGGCCCGCCGAGCGACGGACCGGCATGGCTCAGGCTGTGGCTGGCCGACGCCGCAGTGGCGAGCGCCATCGGCGTCGTGGCCATCGTGTGGAAGGCACGCCGGTCCGGCGTTCCCCTTCAAGGCGCGGCGACACGGCGCTTCGTGCTCGCCTTCGTGCCGGCACTGGTCGCCGGCGCGGTACTCACGGCCGTACTCGTCCGCAACGGGTTGACGGCCCAACTGCCAGGCTGCTGGCTGCTGCTCTACGGCGCGGCCGTCACCAGCGCCGGCGCGTTTTCGGTGCGGCCTGTGCCGCTGATGGGTGGCGGCTTCATGGTGCTCGGCATGCTGGCGCTCGCACTGCCAGCCCAGTGGGGACACGTGCTCATGGCCGCCGGGTTCGGCGGACTCCAGATCGGGTTCGGCATCGTCATCGCAAGGAGGTACGGTGGGTAGGGCTGTCGCGAGCCGTCAAGCGGCGACTGCAGGTCGGGACAAGACGTCGGCGCACAAGACTCCGCTGGCACTCGATCGCCTCATCCATGAGCGGCTGCGCTTAGGCATCATCAGCGCGCTCGCCGTAAACGATCGGTTGACGTTTGTCGAGTTGAAGCGCCTGCTGCAGACCACGGACGGGAATCTCAGCGTGCACGCGCGGAAGCTCGAAGACGCCGACTACGTTGTGTGTGAGAAGACCTTCGACGGCCGCACGCCTAGGAGTGAGTACCGACTGACCCCTGCAGGCAGGCGGGCGCTCGACAAGTACCTGACGCACATGGACGCAATCATCAAGGCGGCAAAGGCCTAATACGCCGAACGTGTCAAGTCTGCCGGTCGCCGGACTTATTGACAGGTCATACCCAACTTACCGACCATAGTGGGTCCGGGTCATCAGCAATCATCAATCGCCAAATCATCAATGCACTTCAGGAGGTCGGCCATGCGGAAGTTCACCGTCGTTACCGTTATCTGTCTGCTCGCCCTGGCGGGCGGGGTCCCGTCGGCCCAGCAGGCCGACGCCCTCAAGGCGGCCGCCGAGACGCTCGGTGTCGCAAACATCAAGACGCTCGAGTTCACCGGCTCGGGGGCCAATTTCTCGGTCGGCCAGAACTACACGCCGACGGAGCCGTGGCCGCGCGTCACGGTCAAAAGCTACACAGCGTCGATCAATTACGACACGGCCAGTATGCGCCAGGAGCTCGTGCGTGAGATGGGCACCGTGATGCCCCGCGGTGGTGGCGCGCCGTTCACCGGCGAGCAGCGTCAGATTCAAGTCGTCGGCGGAAACTACGCGTGGAACGTACCCGTCGCCGCGCCCGGAGCCGCTCAGGCGCCCGCACCGGCTGCGGCGCCAGCCAACCAGCTCGAACGGATGCTCATGCTGTGGGCGACGCCACAGGGTTTCGTGAAAGCCGCGATGGCCAATAACGCGACGACCAAGAAGGCCAAGAACGGGACGGAAGTGTCGTTCACGATCGGCGGCAAGTACAAGATGACCGGCCTCATCAACGCCAGTCACCAGGTCGAGCGCGTCCAGACCTGGATCGATCAGTCGATCGTGGGCGACATGCTTGTCGAGACGGTCTACAGCGGTTACCAGAACATGGGCGGCGTCATGTTCCCCTCACACATCGTCCAGAGCCAGGACGGTTTCCCAGCGCTCGATCTGACGGTCTCCTCGGTGAAGGCGAATCCGGCAGTGGACATCGCGGTGCCCGACAACGTGCGGACGGCGCAGCCCGCCGCCGTGACGGTGAACTCGCAGAAGCTCGCTGACGGGGTCTTCTATCTGACGGGCGGCACGCATCACAGCCTGGCCGTCGAGATGAAGGACCACATCGTGCTCGTGGACGTGCCGAATGGCGAAGCCCGGGCGCTCGCGGTGATCGCGAAGGCGAAGGAAGTGATCCCGAACAAGCCCATCCGCTACCTCGTGACGTCGCATCACCACTGGGATCATCTCGGCGGCATCCGTACCGCGATGGACGAAGGCGCCACGATCGTCACGTACCAGTCGAACAAGGCGTTTCTCGAACGCGTGGCAAAGACGCCGCATACGATCAATCCGGACCGCCTCGCGGCATCGAAGAAGTCCGTGAAGATTCAGACCGTCGGCGACAAGGGCGTGCTGACCGACGGCACCCGCACGATCGAGTTGCACCGGCTGCTCAACTACGAACACACTGGCGACATGCTCGTCGTGTACCTGCCGAAGGAGAAGATCCTGGCCGAGCCAGACGCGTTCACTCCGCCGGCGACAACGGCAGCCTCGGTCATCGTGACCGCAGTGCCCTACGCGGCGGCGCTCTACGACAACATCCAGCGCCTGAAGCTCGATGTGCAGACGATTGCCCCGTTCCACGGCGGCCGTCTGACCGATCCCGCTGAGGTCGCGAAGAACGGCGGGAGAACCGCCGGCGCCGCCACCAACTAGATCGAGCGTCCTTTCCACGCACCTGGGTCCGGGCAATGCCCGGGCCCAGCCTCTCGATTCGTCATGTAGTGCCTCCAAATGCCGTCAGCTGTACCACTCGCTAACATCGGTCCCCGCGGACAGCGCCAGCGGCGCGTCATGGGACTGGCCGGGCTGGCGCTCGCAGCCGGTCTGTTGGTCGCTCTCTATCAGATCGATGCGAGCCGATGGTGGAGGCTTGGCGGCTTTCCGTTGATCTGGTTTGGCACGCTGGGGTTGACACAGGCGCGCGCCAGAACGTGTGTGGCCCTGGCTGCGCGGAGAACATGCGACGCCGAGATGGCGGGCGGCGGCCTGACCGACGCTGAGGCGGAGATCCTCGCCCGACGTGGCCGCGCGATCCTGCGTCGCGCGACGCTCATCGCGGGAGCCGTCACCCTGCTGACGCTGATGCTGCCGCAGTTCAGCGCACGGTAATCCGCACGCCTTGCGTGCTGCCGAGGGTGCCGGTTCCGGCGGTCGTGATGGAGATCCTCACGTCGTAGGTGCCCGCGGGCAGGCGATCGACGAGGAAGCGGAAGCCCGCGGCCTGGAACTGATCGCTGTAGATCATTGCGACGTCGGCTCGCCGCTCGTTCGTCACGGCCGCTCCGAGACGGATCGGTGTGCCGCCGTCGGTCGGCGTGGCCCACACCTCGACCGCATCGATCCCCGTGCCGTCGGCGGCCGCGAGATCGATCGCCCAGCCCGTGAGTTCGAACGGCTGCACGGCCTCGACGCCCGCCGAGGGCTGGTCGATCTGCAACCGCACCGACGGCCCGACGATGACCCGCACGCGGACGGCTTGCGACCCTCCGTCGTTTGTCGTGGCCACAAACACCAACTCGTAGCTCCCCAGGAAGCCGGCAGCGGGTTCCCACGCGAACCGACCGCGCGTGGCGTCGAGTGCCGAGCCAAGCGGCAGCGCACGCGCCGTGCCGTTGACGGCTTCGAAGCCGGCATACGTCGCACTGCCGATAACCGGTAGCTGCACGTCGACGCGGTCGCCCTGATCGACTCTGACAATGCGTACACCCGCGGCGTTTGGATAGGCCAGCCGCCCTGTCTCGTTGTGAGTCTGGACCACGATCGGGTCCGAATTGTCTGCAGCGAGCGACGCCAGCGTTGCGATCTGCGACGTGTTGTCCATCGGTGCAGCGTCTGCTCTCGCATTTCGGACCGTGACGAAGCGGCTGCCGATCCAGGCCTGTCGACCGCATGTGTCGGCCACCGACCAGCTGATCTGGTGCATCCCCTCGGCGAGTGTCGTCGTGTCGAGCGTGGCCGCGCCACCCGCCTGGTCGCTGTTCGTGAATCCGGAGAACGCAGCCGCGATGTCGGACCGCAACTGCCCGTCACTCACCGGCACGAGCGGACCAGCGTCCACGCTCATCCACATGCCGCCTCGGGCGATCGCGCAACTCGCGCCCGGCGTCAGCGCCCAGCCGGCCACAGGGATCGTCCCAGACACTATGGCCCCGTCGGTCGGCACATCGAGATCGCCAAACGGCTGCGTCGCGTGCGTGTTGTCAACTGTGATCGTCGTGGTCCCCAGGATCGCACTCACGCCGGCCGTGTCGTAGGCGACGGCATAGAGCGTGTACGTGCCGTCGCCCTGGCTCGACAGACCGGGCGTCACAACCAGCGCACCCCAACCGGCATGGGTCGCCTGCTTGTTGCCCGCAAACATCGCCTCGACATCCGGCCGTGCGCCGCCGATCAGCGGAGCGGCCGCGACGAAGATCTTTCCGTGCCCCGGTCCAACGCCCGCATATGTCGGCGTCGTCTCTCCCGGTCTGCTATCGCGCCAGATCTCCACGCGATCGATCCCCACGTCGCTCCCCGACGCCAGCGCCCAGCCACTCAGGGCAACAGCGCCTTGCAGTCCTGTCGTGCCGGACCCTGGCGCGTCGAACGATCCTGTTGGTGCCGCGCTCAGGTCGGCCGTCAGGGATTGGGTTTGAACGACCGTCAGCGTCACCGGGATGAGCACGGGCCAATCGTTCGCGTTGCCGGTCGTCACGACGATTGTGGCGTTGAGCGATGTGCTTCCACCGATCACGTTGCCGGGATTCACAACCTGCGCCGTGAACGACCCGTCGTTGGTGCCCGATCCATTGGTGATTTGCAGCCAGGGTTGATTGGATGTCGCCGTCCAGCTGCTGCCTGCGCCGGTGAAACTCACCGACAGGGTGCTCTGGCCCGGCACCACCGTCCCCAAGGCGCCGGTTGCACCGGCCTTGGTCGCGGTGAAGGAGAGCCACGCCGCGCTCACACTCAACTTACCGTGCACCTTGAGGGTCGCGGCGCTGCTCGTCGTCGAGCCCGCGGCATTGGTCACCACACACCGGAACTGCGCGCGGTTCAGCCACGTCGTCACACTCGTGAGCGTCAGCGTCGGAGTCGTCGCGGACGCGGTCAAGACGTTGACCCACGAGACGCCGGCTTCGTTCGCCATTTGCCATTGATAGGTCAGCGTCGGGGTTCCGCTGGCGGCGACCGTGAACGACACGGCCTGGCCACTCGACACGGTCGGGCTAGCCGGTTGTGTCGTGATGGTCGGTGCCGCGGCAACAGTCAGCGTGGCTGGGTTGGAGGTCGTTGCGCCCGCGCTGTTGGTCACTATGGAACGATGCCGCCTGCCGTTCAGACTCATCGTGACGGCAGTCAGGGTCAGAGTGGGCGTCGTCACCCCGCTGTAAGGCGCCGTATTGTTCAGGTTCGCCCATGTCGTGCCGCTGTCGGTCGAGACCTGCCACTGGTAACTCGGAGCGGGCGTGCCCGTGGCGGCCGCAGTGAACGACGCGTCCTGGCCCGCGACGACGGTCTCGTCGGCAGGCTGCGTCGTGATCGTTGGAGGCACAGTCACGTCGACCGTCAGCGTCGCAGCGCTCGAGGTCGCCGATCCTGCAACGTTAGTCGCCACGGCCCGGTATCGCCATCCGTTGAAGGTCGCACTCACATTCGACACCGTCAGCGTGATCGTGGTCACTCCACTATGTGGCGCCGCGTTCGCCAGGTTCGCCCACGACGCCCCGCCATCGATCGACACCTGCCACTGATACGTCGGCGTGGGCGTCCCGCTGGCCGCCACCGTAAAGGACGCGTTCTGGCCCGCCCCCACCGTCTGACTTGCCGGCTGCGTCGTGACGACGGGCGCCGTATTGACTGCAAGGATTGCCGCAGTCGAAGTGGCCGTCCCCGCACTGTTGGTGGCAAAGGCGCGATATTGGCTGCCGCCCATCCCCGTGGTGACGCCCGTCAGCGTCAGCGTCACCGTCGTCGTGCCACTGTATGGGGCGACGTTCGTCAGGTTCGACCAGGACGCCCCGCCGTTGGTCGAGAGCTGCCATTGATACGCGGGAGCCGGGATTCCGCTCGCGGCCGTCGAGAACGACACATTCGCTCCCGCGATGACCGACTGGCTCGCCGGCTGAACCGTGATCGCCGGCGGCACCGCCGCGACGTTCACGATGAGGGTGGCCGCGTTTGACGTGGCCGATCCGCCGCTATTGGTTGCGACCGCGCGGTATTGGGCGCCGGTCAGACCCGTCGTGACGCTCGTCAGCGTGAGCGTGACCGTCGTCACGCCACTGTACGGCGACGTGTTCGTCAGGTTCGTCCAAGACACACCACTGTCGGTCGAGACCTGCCATTGATACGTCGGTGTCGGCGCGCCACTTGCCGCCACCGTGAATGACGCGTTCTGCCCCGCTGTCACTGTCTGGCCAACCGGCTGCGCGGTGATGATCGGTGACGTACTGACGTTGAGCGTCGCGGCGTTTGATGTAGCGGCGCCGGCGCTGTTCGTCGCCACGGCGCGATACTGATTGCCCGCCAGACCGGACGTCACACTCGTGATCGCCAATGTGGCGGTACTCACGCCGCTATAAGGGGCAGTGTTTGTGAGATTCGCCCACGACGCACCGCTATCGGTTGAGACTTGCCACTGATACGTCGGCGCGGGAGTACCACTCGCGGCGACGATGAACGATGCGACGGTCCCGGCCGTCACGGTCTGACTCAAAGGCTGCGTCGTGATCACTGGCGAGGCAGGCGCACTATTGACCGTGAGCGTCGCCGCGTTGGAGACCGCCGAACCCGCGCTGTTGCTGGCGACAGCCCGGTATTGCGCGCCGCTCAATCCGGTGGTCGCGCTGGTCACGCTGAGGATCGCGGTCGTCACCCCGCTGTAGGGCGCAGCGTTGGTCAGATTCGCCCAGGACGCGCCGCTGTCGGTTGAGACTTGCCACTGGTACGTCGGGGAGGGCGTCCCACTCGCTGCCACCGTGAACGACCCGTTCTGCCCCGCCGTCACCGTCTGACCGATAGGTTGCGTCGTGATCGCGGGTGGCACGTTCACGGTCAATGTGCCCGCGCTTGACGTCGCCGAGCCGACGCTGTTGCTCGCCACGGCGCGATATTGAGCACCGGTCAGGCCAGCGGTTACACCCGTCACCGTCAGCGTCGTCGTCGTGACGCCGCCATAGGGTGCGACATTCGTCAGGTTGGTCCACGTGCTCCCGCTGTTGGTCGAGAGCTGCCACTGGTACGTCGGTGTGGGCGTGCCGCTCGCCGCCGCTGTGAAGGACGTGTTTGATCCGGCAATCACGACCTGGCTGGTCGGCTGCGTTGTGATGCTCGGCGCCGCGTTGACCGTGAGCGTCGCGGCACTGGACGTGGCCGTCCCCGCGCTGTTAGTCGCGATCGCGCGATACTGCGAACCGCCGATCCCGACGGTCGCACCCGTTACGCTGAGCGTGGTGGTCGTCACGCCGTTGTAGGGCGCGGCGTTGGCCAGGTTCGTCCAGGACGCTCCGCTGTTGGTCGAGACCTGCCATTGGAACGTCGGCGCCGGTGTGCCGCTTGCGGCGACGATGAACGAGGCGTTCTGTCCGGCCGTCACCGTCTGATTCGTCGGCTGCGCCGTGAACACCGGTGCCAAATCATTCAACGTCAGCGTCGCAGCAGTCGAAGTCGCCGAACCGACGCTATTGGTGGCCACGGCGCGGTACTGGTTGCCGACCAGACCAGATGTGACGTTCGTGACCGTGAGGGTGGAGGTCGTCGCACCGCTGTAGGGCGCGCCGTTCAAGAGGTTACTGAACGACGCGCCTCCGTCGGTCGACACTTGCCACTGGAAGCTCGGCGCCGGTGTTCCGGTTGCGGCAGTCGTGAACGCGGCGGTCGAGCCTGTAGCCACCGTTTGGTTGGCGGGCTGAGACGTAATCGCGGGTGGAACGTTGACGGTAAGCGTGGCGGCGCTGGATGTCACCGAACTGACGACGTTAGTCGCAACGGCGCGGTACAGGTTGCCGCTCAAGGCGGCAGTGACTCCGCTCAGGGTCAGGGTCGTTGTCGTCACCCCGCTGTACGGCGCGGCGTTCGAGAGATTCGTCCAGGAGGTCCCGCTGTCGCTCGAGACTTGCCACTGGTACGTTGGGGTGGGCGCGCCGCTGGCCGCCACCGAGAACGACGCATTTGACCCGGCCACCACGGTCTGACTAATCGGCTGGGTCGTGACCGTCGGCGCCGTATTCACCGTGAGCGTCGCCGCCGTCGATGTGGCCGAGCCCACACTATTGGTCGCTACGGCGCGATATTGCAGACCACTCAGGCTCGCTGTCGTGTTGGTCAGAGCAAGCGTGGCCGTCGTCACCCCGCTGTACGGCGCGGTATTGGTCAGGCTGTTCCAAGACGCACCGCTGTCGGTCGAGATTTGCCACTGATAGGTCGGCGCGGGCGCGCCGCTGGCCGCCACTGAGAACGACGCGTTTGATCCGGCCACCACGGTCTGGCTGATCGGTTGGGTTGTGACCGTCGGCGCCGTATTCACCGTCAGCGTCGCCGCCGTCGATGTGGCCGAGCCCACACTATTTGTCGCCACGGCGCGATACTGACTGCCCGTCAGGCTGGCCGTCACGCTCGTCACCGTCAGGGTCGTTGTCGCCACCCCGCTGTACGGCGCGGTGTTCGTGAGGTTGGTCCAGGTTGACCCGCCGTTGGTTGACACCTGCCACTGGTACGTCGGCGTCGGCGTCCCACTCGCCGCCACCGTAAACGACACATTCGCGCCGACCACCACGGTCTGACTGGTCGGCTGCGTCGCAATCGTCGGTACCGCATTCACCGTGAGCATCGCCGCGGTCGATGTTGCCGAGCCCACGCTGTTGGTTGCGACCGCCCGATACTGATTGCCCGTCAGACCGGACGTGACGCTGGTGAGGGCGAGAGTCGCCGTGGTTACCCCGCTATACGGCGCGGCGTTGGTCAGGTTCGTCCAGGAGGCGCCGCTGTCGGTTGAGACCTGCCACTGGTACGTCGGGGTGGGCGTCCCATTCGCTGCCACCGTGAACGACGCATTCGATCCGGCCGCCACGGTCTGACTCGTCGGCTGCGTCGTGATCGCCGGTGCGACACTCACCGTCAGCGTCGCGGCGTTCGAAGTGGCCGAGCCGGCACCGTTGGCCGCCACGGCGCGATACTGATTGCCCGTCAGACCGGACGTGATGCTGGTCAGGGTAAGCGTGGCCGTGGTCACGCCACTGTAGGGGGCCACGTTGGTCAGGTTCGTCCAAGACGTCCCCCCATTGGTCGAGACTTGCCACTGATACGTCGGAGCAGGCGTGCCACTGGCCGCGACAGCGAACGATGCGTTCTGTCCGGCTGTAACGGTCTGACCACTTGGTTGCGTCGTAATGGCCGGCGCGATCCCGAGGTTGACCGCCAGCGTCGCCGCGTTCGAGGGCGTATTGCCCGCGCTGCTCGTGGCAACGGCGCGATACCAAGCGCCGGTCAACGCCGTTGTCACGCTCGTCAGCGTGAGCGTGGCCGTGGTCACGCCACTGTAGGGCACGGCGTTGGCCAGGTTCGTCCAGGACAGCCCGCTATTGGTAGAAATTTGCCATTGATACGCGGGGGTGGGCGTGCCGCTCGCAGCCACTGTGAAGGACGTGTTTAGCCCCGCGGTGACAGTCTGGCTCGTCGGCTGTGTGGTGAACGTCGGCGCACCTGGGTCGACCGTGAACGCCACTTGAGTCGAGTACGGGCTGGTCTGTCCGCCCGTGTTATACGCCTGCACCACGAAGAAGTACTGCACGCCTGGGCTAAGCGGGATGAGCACGCTCGTGACGTTACCGACGTTCAGGCTCGTGGTGTACGTGCCGGACACCGTGCCATAGGAGAGGATGTATCCGGCAATGTCCGGCTCTGGATTGGTGTTCCAGCTAGCCGTCGCGGCCTGAACGGCCGAGGCCGGCCACATCAGGAACAGACACACCATGAGCGCGCGAGCGAGTCTTGACAAGTTTCAAGCTCATTTCTCTGCGGCGCTCTGGGGGAGCGGGAAGTTAGCCGCGTTGGTTGATAGGCGCGAAATGACTCATGGGGATTGAGTCCGCGGGCAGGAGTCGCAAGATGGCTGCCAGGGTTTGCGAACGCGGCCTGGGCAGCCCCGCACGATTCAAACAGCTGAGGAGTCGGGGATTATGGGCACGTCATCGGCGGCGGCTATTCAGCGCCTGTCGCCACATCAGGGGCCAGCCGACGATCCTGATGTAACAGTTACACTCTTGCGCGATCGTTGGGAGGCCAGGTGTTGACGGCTATCTCGACAGCGCGAGCGCCGTCGTGGCCCACCCTGTCGCGGCGGCGGAAATCCACTGATCACGCCCGTGCGGGAAACCACTTTCGAAAAATGGCTGCACCGGATTGGCTCGCGTGGTGACCTGCCACGACCCGTCGTCGAGTTGCGTGCCGAGCAGAAATTCCGCGCCGCGCTTGAACGCCGGATCGGGCGGTGCCAGCATGCCGCTCTCGCGCAGCGCCACGAGCGCCTGTCCGGTCGCGTACGCATCGCTCGCCAACGTCGGAATCTGGGCCCACCCGCCATCGGGCCGCTGGTCGGCGACGAGCTCGCGCGCGGCGAGGGCGATCAGATCCTTGCCTGCGCCGCCCCAATGCAAGCCAAGAAGGCGGAATGCACGCTCCTCCGTGCTCTCCGGCTTCGCCGTGGCCAGCCAGCCGCGGGCGCGCTCCACGGCTTTCGCGAAGTCGGCTCGCAGGGCTGTTAGACCGTAGATCTGCAGCGTCCGCATCGAGAGCGCCGTCACCTCGATGTCGTTCGACTCGATCGGCGGCCGCCTCGCGGCGATCCGCCATCGCCCATCAGGCGACTGCCGCATCTTGAGGAAATAGGCCTGCCCGTCGGTCGCCGCATCCGACGGGTAGTCGGCCGAGATCAGCCCGAACATGATGTAGCTGACGCTGTCTTGGCCGCCGGCAATTCCGATCCCCTGGAGGGCGCGGTCGCGCCAGCTTTCGATGTACGCACCGACGGCCTTCGTGTGACTGGCCTCCATCGACTCGTCCACCCGGTAGCCATTCTTCCGAGCCGCGGCGATCGCCATGGCCATGACGCTGTTCTGATGGCAGGACACACAGCCGGTCTCTTGGATGAACGAGGCGCCGTTCTTTTGAAGGAGCGGCACACTCCGCTCGATCGCTGCGCGCACAGCGGCTGGTGACAACGTCACGACGCGTGGCGCGGCCGCAACGCCCGGGACGTACGCCGGTGGCGGTGGCGGCGCAGCTGCGCCAGGCGGTGGCGGCGGCGCAGCTTGGACCACGGGCAAATCGACGATCTCCGCGCACGCCGGACAGTTCGCCCGCATGAATGCCGCCGGCGGCGCACCCGGGCCTTTCGGATCGGCGCCGTGGTCGAGCATCGCCTTGAACATCGCGGCGTCGCCGATGCGCGCGGCTTCGCGAAGCGGAGCCAGATCGGTCGGCAAACGCGGCGATGGCTTGGCACCATACTCGAGCAGCAGGTTGACGACGGGGCCTCCGGAGAGGAGGCCGGCCGCAATAGCAATTGGCGTTCGGCCGTCGTCGGAGCGCGCGTTGACGTCCGCGCCGTAGTCCACGAGCACTTGCGTCTTGCCCAGATCGGTAACCGCCCACATCAACGCGGTGGCCCCGGCCATGTTCGCGACATTCGGATCCGCGCCGCTGTCGAGGAGCAGCTGCACCGCGCGAGCATCGCCGTAGAGCGCCGCGTACATGAGCGGCGTCGCTCCGCCCTGACCGGGCCGGTTCGCAGACCTGGCATTGCCGGGAAGCAGTCGCTCGAAGCCCGCGCGGTCGCCGGCGCGCAGCGCGGCCATCAGCCGCGTCGCGTCGGGATCGGCTGGTGGCGGAGCCATATCGCCGGCCAATTCGTCAGGCCAGACCGCGCCTTGATCGATCCACGCCTTGATCGTGTTGATCGCGTCCTGGTTCAGCGCGCCGGTGGGCGGCATCTGCGCGCCCAATCGGCCGATCAAGCGCAGGTACAAGCGGCTGGATTCGGCGTTGCCGGGCGCGATGTCCGAGATATTGCCGCCTCGCAACGCATCGCGCCGCCGATCGAGCCTGAAGTTGCTGAGGGCCTGGGCGGGACCGTGGCAGCCGACGCAGTGCTCCTTGAGCAGGGGCCCACACGGCTATGCTCGGTTAGCATAGCGCCATGCCAGCTCGACGACCATGACTTTTTTGTGGCAGCGGCCTTCTGAAACGGGGGCGACTTTCGTGAGAGTATCGGCATTTCAACGGCGGTTTCTTCGTGGAGTCAGCAATGCGACACGCACGGTTCTGGTTCGGCTCGGTGCTCGTCGGCTGCACCGCCATCCTTGCGGCCCCCGCGGCTCAAGCCCCTGACACGCCCATTTACACCGCCACCTACGTGGAGGTGGCGCCTGGGTCAGCGCGGGCAGCGATTGCGCTGCTCAAGCAGTACAGCGAGGCGAGTCGCGCCGAGGACGGCCACGTGAGCCTGGACTTGCTCGAGCAGATCGACAGGCCAGGGCATTTTGCGCTCCTTGAGGCCTGGAGGAGCCAACAGGCATATGACGCGCACGTAACGGCCGCATCGGCCAAGACGCTCGTGGAGAAGTTGCAACCGCTCAGAACCAGTCCGCTTGACGAGCGTCCGTACAAGGGCCTCGCGGTGGTCTCGAAGACTGGAGAGACCACGCGACAGCTGGTTTACGTCGTCACGCACATCGACACGATTCCCGCACCGGGGAGCGACGGCCCGAGTCTCTTGAAACGGCTGGCGGATGACAGCCGCAAAGACGAAGGGAATCTGCGGTTCGACGTCTGGCAGCACACCATGCGGGCGAACCATTTCACGGTCGTCGAAGTCTGGCGAGACCAGAAGTCCCTCGACGCGCACGCCGCCGCCGCGCATACCAGGCAGTATCGCGAGACGCTGCAGCCGCTCGCCGGCAGCCCTCTCGACGAACGCTTGTACAAAGTGATTGAGTAAGTCTCAAGTGTGAAGTCTCAAGTCTGCTGGGGTTGAGACCTCAGACTTGAGACTTGAGACTATGTTAGCGTCCGCGCTGCTGCTGTTGCTGCTGCGCGCGCTTGGCAAGCTCTGCCATCGTCGGAGCCGGCGGGAACGTCTTGAGGCGCTCCTGAATCTCGGTAAACGTGGTCGGATGAGTCAGCGGCGACAGGATGACACCTTCTTGCGGCGGCGCGCCTGAGGCCGGCGGCGGGTTCTGGGCGACCGGATTCTCGATCTTGACGTGCGTGGCCTCCTCATTGATGTACTGAACGCGATTTCCGGGGTTGGGGTGATCGCTCAACCACTGCGGGTTCCTGCCGCCGCCTTCCTTCTCGATCGTCTCAAACATGTGCGCGAGATCCCGCGGATCGTAACCGGCGCGCGCCATCATCTGCACGCCGAGGATGTCGGCCTGTTTCTCGTCGTCGCGGCTGAACCGGAGAAACGCGCTGTTGATGCTGAGTGACGTGCCCTGGATGATGAGGTCCCCGACGCCGCCGCCAACCACTGAGCCGGCGATCGCGCCGGCCAGCGCACCAAAGCGGAACTTGGGCGACTGCTGCGCCGTCAGCTGCGCGGTGCCATGTCGAAGCGCGACGTGGCTCAGCTCGTGCGCCATCACGCCGGCCATTTCGCCTTCGGTCTGTGAGGCTTCGATGATGCCGCGATGCACGTACATCGGCCCCCCTGGGAGCGCGAAGGCATTGATGTCCTTCACGTCGACGACCTTGAAGACGTAATGAAACTCGGCGTGCTGGAACTCCGCCGGAATAACGGAGACCAATCGCGCACCAACGCCCTGGATGTAGGCCGTCACCGGTTCGTCGGCAAAGACGGGCATCTGCTTCTCGACCTGGGCGGCGCCCTTCTGGCCCTCCTCGACGTCCACCTGGGGCGCAAACTTGTTCTTGGGGGCGACGATCTTCGTTTGCGCCGACACCCAGACGCCGCAGGCCGCGCACGCCAGAACCACGAATAGCTTGATTGAAGAACGAAGCTGGCGCAGCATCACACCATTTCCTCCGAGCAATCCGATTGTACACATATCATTAGACGTCTGGGAGATCTGACTTGGCCAACATCCTTCAAAGCCTGCCGTCCGGGCACAAGGTCGGCATCGCGTTTTCCGGCGGCCTCGACACGAGTGCCGCTCTTCACTGGATGCGGAAGAAAGGCGCGATCCCGTACGCCTACACGGCGAACCTGGGCCAGCCTGACGAACCGGATTACGACGACATCCCGCGCCGGGCGCTGCAGTACGGTGCCGAGAAAGCGCGACTCGTCGACTGTCGAAAGCCGCTCGTCTCCG
>JBGPHH010000028.1:0-25715 GCA_041484265.1 Vicinamibacteria bacterium | reverse complement strand
GACGGCATCAGGTCGGGCGTGAACTGAATACGCGTGAACTTCAGCTCGAGCACCTTGGCCAGTGTGGCGATGAGCAGCGTCTTGGCGAGTCCAGGGACGCCGACGATGAGGCTGTTGCCGCCGACAAAGAGCGACGTCAGCACGAGCTCCATGACATCGCTCTGTCCGATAATGCGCTTGCCGAGCTCGTGGAGAATCTGTTTGCGCCCGGCGTTCATGCGATCCGCGAGCGCGACGTCATCAGCTGATTCAAGGTCGGTGGTGTGAAGATTCATTTCAGTGAGTCATCCCGTAAATGATGTAGTTGACGCCGAGTTTGTAAGCCTGGTTCGATTCGTCGATGGGTCTGAGGCCCGTCGCCGAGAATTCCCAGAAGTTCGCAATATCGGTATTGAGATTCACGATCGCCATCAGGCGCTTGGTCGGATCGTTGTTCTCGAAGAGCCCGCGAAGGATGGGCCGGCCTTGATCGTAGAACTGCGGGATGATGTCGAACGAGTCGATCTCGAAAAACGAGTGAAAGATCGGATGCGACGGGTCTAGGTCCACAAACTGCGCGCCGGGAAGGACCCGCTGCATGTTCTCCTCGAAGGTCTCCCAGCCGCCGCCTCCGTGATCGTACGGCACCAGCCGAAAGTCGTCGAAGATCGCGAATCCGCCCTTTAAGAGGTACGCGCGAAAGGCGGCGGCTTCCTTGTCGGTCAGGGTCCAGAACCCCGCTTCGGTCATGTACGAGACGGGATACTTGCTGAGCTCCGGATCGTCGAGCGCTAGGGCGATGCTGTCGTCGACGTGCGGGTTCAGGTAGCTCAACTCGTCCATGATCTTCATCAGGTTCGTTTCGGCGCGCAGGCCGCCTCGACACGGGTAGTAGCCGTGCGACCAGGCCGGGATGCCGCCGCAGTAGTAATAGCCACCGGGGGCGGTCGCGTAGCGTAGACGCGCGAACGCGAACTGCCCGTTGTACTTCGGATTGGTCACGGGTTCCGAGCGGCCGAACGCGCCGCCACCAAAGATGCCGCCACGAAATCCGCCGCCCTGGCGGCGCTGCGCGAACGCGGCGCTGCCGACCAGCGCGACCGCCAGCAGGGCGAAAAGCACGGGTCGGACGCGCGTACCGCGGAGGATGCCTCTGATCACTTGGCAGCCTTCTTCGCTTCAAGATCGCGGATGGCTTTGGTCTTGAGCGCGAGACTCGTCAGGAGCTTTTCCATCTCCTGATCGTAGCGGGTTGGTTCGGTGCGGTCCTTCAGCAGCCTGAGCGCGTTGATCTCTTTTTGAATGGCCTCGCGTTCGCCGACGAGCACCCGCATCTCCGGATCCGTCATGTCGACCTTCAACCCTCCGTCGGAAGGGTGCGCCGTGAGATACAGCATGCCGGCCAGCCGGCCGTCGCTGCTGCCGTCGTCGAGCGTCGCATGCTCGGTGAGGAGCAGCCCCCCCTGCTCGAAGGCTTTGGCGACCTTGATCTTGGCGTAGTTGAACGCTTCGAGCACCGACACATGACCGTTCCTGTCCGCGTCGGCCGCGTCGTCATCGAAGGCGTCGACGAAGAATTGAGGGAACATCGTCTCGTTCCGCTCCCCGCCGGTCTTGGTCGCGGTCACGATCGCGCGGCCCGGCGCGGCGATGGCCGGGAGAAACGCGCCGCTTGCGGGCGCCGTGTTGACGAACGCCACGCGCTGGGCCGAGAGCTTCTCGAGCAGCTTCGTCCAGTCGGCGACGGTCGGATCCGGGCCGGGCAGATTGAAAGACGCCTGTCGCCCGTCGAACGTGCCGTGGCCGATGAGCACCACGATCACCTGATCGTCCGGATGCGCGCGCGCGGCGATATCAGTAATCGCCTTCTCTACGGCCTCGCGCGTCGAGCGGCCGCGGATGCGAGCGGGATCGGCCTCAGGTTTTTCGGCAAGGTAGATGATGTTCGCGTCGGGCAGGCCCTCGCGCCTCTTGGCCCCATCAACCAATGTCGCCGCCCATCGCTGGAACTGTTTGGCGTGTTCGTCGTCGCCCGACACGCCGGTGACGACGAGGAGATGCACTTCTTGCGCGGCCGCGCTTCGGGCGGCGCCGCACACGGCCATTAAGGACAGGAGAATGACGGTCGGGAATTTCATGCCAGACCTCGTGAGCGGCGATAGGCCCATTCGGCGCCCGTGAAGGCGAGAAGGAGGATGAGCAGCGCCGGCATGTCCCAGAGCTCACGGTCCTCGACGACCGTCACGCCGCGGCCGCTGTAACTGATGGCCTCGGGAAGCGACGCGGCGTTTGCGGGTGTGAAGAAGCGGCCGCCGGTCTCGTCGGCAATGCGGGTGAGCAGCGGCGCGCGCATGGCGGCGTCAAAGTACTCGCCGTCACCGGCCGAGACGCGCACGTGCATCGTGCTCGTGCCGATCTCCTGCTGGCCGCGTGACGCGGTCACGTGGATTTCGTACAGCCCCGGCTCGTCGGGCGAGAACACGCCGGCAAATTCGCCGTCGTGCTCGACGGTCCACTCCAGTGCGACGTCGATGATCTTGCCGGACGGCGAGGTGACGCGCGTCTCAACGTGCGCGTCGTTGACTTCCACATACGCCTTGTCGAGAATCTCTGCGACGAGCCTCACCTGTTCGCCCGGCTCCACGCGATCGTGGTTCGTCGTCACGTTCACCTGGTCGGGCACGCCGTCGACGAGCCATCGGGCGAGTCGCCGCCAGAAGACCGAGTGGGTGGTGTCGGCGACCGGCACTTTCGCGTCCATCTTCCACAACCACGAGTCCTGAATCGGCAGCGCCAACGCCTTGCCCCTGCCGTACCGCTGGTACGCAAGGACGATCTGGTTATTCCGGCGGTTGTCGGCCGCCTCGAGGAGTACGGTCGCGCCGGGCTTCGCCTGCCGGATCGGATTGACCGCCGAGACGTCCGGCATGCCGCTCCACTTGTCTTCCGAGTCTCCCTCGTTGTCGGCGATCTGCGTGACCGGGAAAAGGGCGCCGGCGCGCGTCGGGCGCGCGGACAGCCAGGAGAAGTACGCAGGCTGACGCCCGGTGGCGTCGAGCACCACCGGCAGCACTTCGGCGACCGGCGTGCCCGCCCACCCCCCCTCGACAAACGCGCGACGGCCGCCGAGCATCAGCAGACCGCCACCCCGTTTGTTGACGAAGTCGGCCAGCATGCGCTGCTGCTCGGGCGTGAACGCCGCCGCTTCGACGCTCCCGAGGATGATCCCGCGATAGTCGAACAGCTCTTCGCGCGTTTTCGGAAATCCGGTCAAGAGTTCGTTTTCGTTGGTGACGTCGAGCCGGAAGTACTTGTTTTCGGCCGTGCGCTGCAGGATCACGACCGCCAGATTCTTGTCGTCCTCGACCGCGCGGCGGACGAATTTGGCCTCGAAGCGTGGCTCGCCCTCGAAGTACAGAACCTTCTCGCGCCGGTCGCGGACCTCGATGAGCGCGTCGCGCACGTTGTTCTGGGTCACCTGTTCGTCGGTCTTCGGCGCAATGCGGAACTTGAACAGCCGCGCGCCGCCCTCGTTAGCAGTAAAACGCACACGCACGGTCGCCGACTCTCCGTCGGCCGGCAACTTCACGTCCTGCGTGCTGACGATGCGTCCGTCATCTTCGACGTTGAGGGCGACGGTCTCGCCGCTGTAGCCCGTCTGCGTGACCACCACGTCAACAACGAGCGCCGTACCCTTGAGGACTGATCGCGGCGTCTCGACGCGGCTCACCTGGATATCGCGCGAGAAGCGCGGCTGGCCGACGCCGACCGTGAACACCGGAATCGACCGTGTCTTCAGGCTGGCCAGCGATTCGTCGATCGACTGGTCGGACGTGTCGGCACCGTCGCTCACCATGACGAGGCCGGCCAGCGGGAGCCCGGCCAGTTCGTCGCGCGCGCGCTCGAGCGCCTGGCCGAGCCTCGAAGCCGTACCCGCATAGGCAAGGTTGGCCGCCGAAGCGAGCCGGTCGGTCGACCCGGAAAACCGGAAGAACCGAAGCACAAACCGCTCGGACAGGGCGTTGAGCAGCTTGGCGTCTTTCGCGGCCAGTTGCTGCTCGACGAACGCGCTGCGCGGTTGGCCGCCGCTTTCGTCGCCGATGGTCATGCTCCGCGAGTCGTCCACCAGGATGCCGACGAAGTTCTGCTGCGGAACTGAAGCCTTCAGGATGAGGGTCGGCCGGAGGAGGCTGAACAGCAGCACGGCCACGACGGCCACGCGTAACCCGATGAGCACGATCCGGTCGCGAAGAAGGCCGTCCGGCGCGGCTTTGCGGTAGGTTAGCAGTGCCGCCACGGCCAACGCGGCCGCCGCCGACACAGCTAGCAACAGCGGGCGCGACAGGCCCCAGGTAAAGTTGCCCTGCTCGAAGACGAGCGGCGGGTACTTGAACAGGAAGCGGAAGATAGCATCGAACACTGACGGGCCCATTCTACTGGACACCTACTTGGGTAACGCAACCGCGATCTTTTTCACACCCGCGCCAACTATGACAAAACTATTGGTCGCCACCACCAACCGCGACAAACTTCTGGAGATCGGGCTTCTCCTCGACGGCGTGCCGTTCGAGCTTGCCACGCTCGCCGACTACCCACCGGCGGTTGCGCCCGAGGAGACGGGGCGCACGTTCGAGGAGAACGCCCGCTTGAAAGCGTTGTATTACGCGCTGGCGACGGGCGAGCTCGCCGCCGCTGAGGATTCAGGCCTTGAGATCGACGCACTGGCCGGCGCTCCGGGCGTCCTGTCCGCGCGGTGGGGCGGCGACGACGCGTCGTATCCGCAGCGCTTCGCGCTCATCTACGACGCGCTCCGCGCCAAGGGCGCCCTCGACAGCCCCGCCCGGTTCGTGTGCGCCGTCGCGCTAGTGCGCCAGGGCGAGGTGCTCTTTGAGACCCGCGGCGTTGTCGAAGGGCGTGTGGCTCGCGAGCCGACGGGCGAGGGCGGTTTCGGCTACGACCCGATCTTCTTCTATCCGCCTTTCGGCCGGACGCTCGCGGAGGCGAGCGGTCGAAAATCAGAGGTCAGTCACCGGGGGCAGGCGTTCCGCGCGCTGCGCGGGTTTCTTCAGCAGCTTAACCGTTCACCTTCGGAACGTTGAACCCTGAACCGGGAGCCTTGACCAGATGTCCCACGATGGCCCGCTGCTTCTCGACCAGTTGCTTGACGCCATGATCGGCGAGGTCGAGCAACGCCAGCAGAGCGTCGCGGCCGAACGGCATCGCTTCCGCAGTTCCCTGCACTTCGATGAAGCGCCCGTCGCCGGTCTGGACAATGTTCATGTCCACGTCGGCGCGCGAATCGTCCTCGTACGCGAGATCGAGCAGCGCCTCGCCGTCGACAATGCCGACGCTCGTGGCGGCCACGTAATCAGAGATTGGGATGGCGCGAAGAACGTCACGCTCGCGTAATTTCTCGAAGGCGAGGGCGAGCGCAACGAAGGCACCGGTGATTGACGCGGTCCGCGTGCCGCCATCCGCCGAAATCACGTCGCAGTCGATCCAGATCGTGCGCTCGCCCATGGCGCTGAGGTTCGTCACCGATCGCAGCGATCGGCCGATCAGGCGCTGGATCTCCTGCGTCCGCCCGCCAACCTTGCCGGCGCTCGCCTCGCGCTGCATGCGGGTGTTGGTGGCGCGGGGCAGCATCCCGTATTCGGCCGTCACCCACCCCTTGCCCGTGTTGCGGCGGAAGGGCGGGACGCGATCTTCGACGCTGGCCGTGCAGATGACGCGGGTCAACCCGGCCTCGATGAGCACGGACCCTTCCGCCTGCGGCAGGTAGTGGGGCGTGAGCGTGGTGGGGCGAAGTTCGTTGGCCGATCGTTTGTCTGTACGCATGGTGAGTGGGGCCCTATTGTACCCACGCGAGGTTCTTCGCCAGGGGCTGCCGCAGGTCGACGTGGCCGGCCAGCGTCGCGACCTCGCGGCCATCAACGAGGACCTGCACGGCCTGCACGGCCGGCAGATTCGCAGTCAGCGCGTTGACGATGGTGTAGACCGTGAGGAGCTCGTTGAGCGAACCGCCCGGATGGGCGCTGACCAACTCGCCACTGAGGTCGACGTATGCGTCGCCACGCTCAGTGAGGAACAGCCCGCGCAGTGTCGTGCCCCGCGGCACAGCCGAGACGAGCGGCTCGGCGACTGAGGCGATTTGAGCGGCAATGATTTCACGTGCCTGCTCGACGCCTTCGCCGAACGGCACGTCGCGCTCGACGCTCGTGAGCCCGGTGCCGTCCTCAGATACGTAGAACAATCGCGCTTTGATCTTGCGGCCCGACGTCGGGACGACGGCCGTTGGCGCCGCTCCTTTTGAGGCCGTCGCCGTGCGTGCCGGATACCAGCGCGGCAAACCGACAAACAAGACCCAGGCGAGGAGCACGGCGGCCACTGCCACGCCTCCGATCGCCGCTGTGCGCGGCAGCATCAGCGGGCCCCTCCAGCGGGCGGCCCATCCCGGAATCTGACAATGGCATCGGTGGCCGCTTGCACGAACGCGGCCTGAAACTCGCTGGCGGCCAGCTGCTTTTCCTGATCGGGGTTTGACAAGAAGCCCATCTCGATGAGTACGGCCGGCATGTTCGCGGATTCGAGCACTTTCAGCGGCGCACGATTCACCGCTCGCGCCGTGAGCGGCACGCGATCGTGAAGCACCTGCTCCAGGGCTGCCGCGAACGCCAGCGACCGGTTGAGATGGCGCGTCTGCGCGCGATTCCACGCCACCAGCTCGATGTCGCGCACGCCCCCGCCGACAACCGGCGCGCGCTCGGCCCGCGTCGTCGGGCCGGCCGCCTCCACGCCTCGGTCGAACGCCGCACAGTAGATCGACGCGCCGGTCGTCGTCGTCCGGAGCGACGCGTTCGCGTGCAGACTGATGAACAGGTCGGCCTTGTTATTGTTGGCGAACGACGTGCGATCGTCGATTGATAGTTGTCGATCGTCATCCCGGGTAAGGAGTACGCGCGTGCCCAAGCGGCCCTCGATGGCTGCCTTGAGTTGCAGTGCCACCGCCAGCGCGACATCCTTCTCTTTGACGCCGGTGGATCCCTCGGCCCCACGGTCCTCTCCTCCATGGCCCGGATCGATCACAATCGTGGCCAGCGTGCGCGCAGAAGAGATCGCCGAGGGAGGCGTGGGTGGCGACGCGGGTGTGACCGGGGCCGGTACCGCAGGCGGAGCCGGTGGCGGCGGCGGGGTCTCGGACTGCGCAACCCGCAGATCGATGGTGAGGCGCTCGGCCGTTTCGACCTGCTGGGTCGTCGCGCGGAATCCGACCACGCGCGGCCCGAGCTCCACGGTCAGGGTTGTGGCGTCCGCGACCTGAATGCCCTGGACAAGATTTTGAGACCCTGGGGCCGACGGCAGGGGAGTCGACACGTCGAGCGCGTCGGCGTCGAACTTGATCGTCAAGCGCTCGTTGCCTTCGCCGCGCACGGCGCTCGTGACGCGCGGCGTCGCGTCGATGGTCAACCGGCCGCCGGTCGAAACGGCGTCGTAACGGACCGTGACGCGCGGGACGCGGAGGTCGCCGATCACGAGAAGGTGCGAAGTCTGGTGAAGGTCGAGGCGTGCGTCATAGATCAGCACGAGCGCGCGGCCGATGAATTCGACCGGCACCATCCATCGCCGGCCCGAACGCATCGGCGGTGCAGGCAGCGAGACGAGGCGGCCAGCCACCGACGCCAGCGCCTGGTCCGGCGTGAGCACAATCGTCTTGCCTTTGTAGGACACGGTGAGCGCGCCGAGCGACTCCTCGCGGACAGCGAGCTGGAAGACAGCAGCCAGGTCGTCGAGCTGAACAAACTCCTGGCCGTTCACAACGGTGATTGCGAGAGCGCGCCGGCCGTCTTTCGCGAGCAGCGTAAGCTGGTTGCCGACCGCCGACTGCTGACTGCCGACTGCCTGGCTGGAGAGCTGACAGACCGCAACGAAGAGGAGGGCGAAGGCCGCAGCCGCCCGAACGACTGCCGCTTGCGGATTGAAGACGGCCGACTGAAGAGTGCGAATGTTCAAATGGAGGATCTCAACTGCCGAGATCCTCCATTTTATCGGACATCCCTTGCGCGTGGGCCGTGAACCTCAGTTCACGTGATACGTAATCGTCTGGCCGGGCTCCATGCGAACGTCGAACTCGATCGGAGCGGGCCCCGAGACGCGGATCTCGATGTGGTGCGGGCCGGCCGGGAGATTGAGATGCTGGGTGACGCCATTGAAGTCGTCGACGATGCCGACGTAGTAGCCGTCAGCAAAGACTTGCGCGTCAGACGGCGCTCCCTGGATGCGCAGGCTGCCGTAGGCGACAGTCGGTACCGGAACGACATAGGCGGGCGAATACCCGTAGTACCCGTATCCGGCGTACGGATATGGGTAATACCCAAACGGATAACCTGCGTAGAAGCCAAAGCTGAAGCTCGATCGATAGTACGGCCGGTACGGCGCAAAGCCAAAGCCGCCGATACGCGGCGCGACGACGACCGGACCGGAGCGTGGCGCGGGGGCGGGCCTGGGGACCGCTCGGCCAACGACGGCACTGCCGCCCCTGGGGACGGCGCGAGTCTGGGCGTCTACCCGATTCGACACGGCGACCACCGACGAGACGGCGAGCAGAACCGGAAGAAGCTTGAAGTAGCTCATATATCAGCCCTCAGCTAAGGTGAACAGGATGATTGTAGCAACGATGTTGCCAACAGGGAACCCAAGATTTCCTTGGAAACTCCGGGTATGGGCCGGGTCAGTGTCTCAGTGCACGGACGTCCAGACGACCCGTCGCGGACATCAGGACCCGCTAAGTCTGTTCGACCCTTGCCGCTGGTAGTTGGCGTAGTACATTGGCCCGCCCCGAGCCCTTGGAAAGCCGAAGGCGTAGCAATAGATGATGTCGATATCACCGGGGCGGCTGGCGCAGCCCTCTGCGAGCACTCGCGCGCCCTCGTTGGCGATCGCCGTCGTGATGCGATCAACGATTTCCTCGTCGGTCACCGCCCGCTGCTCCACCTCGCGGCGCGCCGCGGCTTCCCGGCGGATTCGTGGGACGTCGATGGCCGCGATTTCCTGCATGGCGAACGGCCCAACCGCCAGACCGAAACGGGTCAGTGCCCGGTCAATTTGCGGCGCGAATGCGCCTTCCGCGAGGAGCAGACCCGCCTCACGCACGTAACTGGCGAACAGTCGGGTCGCGACGAAGCCTTTGCAGTTGCCGACCACGATGCCGACCTTCCCGAGCCGCTTGGACAGCTTGAGCGAGGTTGCGATCGCTTCGCGACTGGTATCGCGGCCGCGGACGATCTCGATGAGCTTCGTCCCGCGGCGGGCACTGACGAAATGGTGGCCAATCACCGACGATGGACGGGCGCTCGCGCGTGCGAGCTCGTCGATATCGAGCGTGGAAGTGCTCGACGCGAACAGGCAATCGGCGCGCGTTACCCGCCCAAGGTCCGCCAACGCCGACTTCTTGACGTCCAGGTCCTCGAACACCGCCTCGGTGACGATGTCGACCTTATCGAAGGCATCGAACGTTGTCGTCGGCGTGATGAGCGCCATCGTGGCTTCGAGGGCCTCAGGTGTCATCTGGCCGTTCGACACCGATGACTGGTAGTGGCCGCGGATGGCCTGCAGCCCGCGATCGATCGCCGGTTGGTCGACGTCCTTGAGGAGCACCGGTATGTTGGCGTCGGCGTACGTCATGGCAATGGCGACACCAATCGTGCCGGCGCCGAGGACCGCGGCCCGCCTGATGGCGCGCGTTGGCGTGTCCGGCGGAACGCCAGGCACCCTGGCCGCCTCGCGTTCGGCGAAGAACAGATGCACCAATGCACGCGACGCGTCCGAGCGCACGCAGTCGGCGAATAGCTCGCGCTCGAGGGCCGAGCCGGCATCGAACGGAAGCATGCAAGCCGCCTCGACCGCGTTGACTGCCGCGTACTGCGCGGGGCTCTGGACGGTCGGTTCGAGTGCCGCTCGCCGCTCGTCGCCGGCCCGAAGCGCGGCGTCGACGTCCATCAATTTGTCCGACAGATCGCGCGTTCGACGAATGTCGCCCGCGACCGCCTGTTCGCGGGCAAACACGACGGCGGCATCGATCAGACTCCGCCGATCGCCGTCGACGATTCGATCGAGGATGCCCGCGGCCAGCGCGTTCGGCGCCGCGACCGGTTCTCCCAGTGTGCACATGTCGAGCGCCATGATTGGGCCGCAGAGCCTCGGCAAACGCTGCGTGCCGCCGGCGCCCGGGATGAGACCCAGCAGGACTTCGGGCTGGCCCACCTTCGAGCTTTTCTCGGCGATGCGGTAGTGGCAGGCCATCGCGAGTTCGAGGCCGCCGCCCAATGCGTGACCGTGAATGGCGGCCACAACCGGCTTTGACGCATCTTCGATGCGCCGCAGCTGTGCGTGCATCACGCCGGATCGCTCGAGCGCCTGTCCGCGCGTGGTGAGCGTCTTGAAGATGTTGATGTCCGCACCCGCGACGAACGTCGCGCCGGCGCCGACGAGCACAAGCGCTCTCACGCCCGGATCGGCGACGCCGCGCGCGACCGATTCTTCGACGGCCTCGAGAACGCCCGGGCCGAGCGCGTTGACCGGCGGATTGTCGATCGTGATGACGGCCACGCCGTCGACGACGTCAACCCGCGTGTAAGGCGGCATGCGGAATCTATGGATCTAAAGATCTAAGGATGTAAGGATTGACGAATCGGTGGATAGATTCTCACACGAACTTCTAGCGTTTGGCGCGGCGTTTGTGGCTGGCGCCATCAACTCGGTCGCCGGCGGTGGCACGCTCATCTCGTTCCCGACGCTCATCTGGTTGGGGTTGCCCTCGATCGTGGCCAACGCGACAAACACTATAGCGATTTGGCCCGGTTCGCTCGGCAGCGCTTGGGGCTACCGCCGCGAGCTGACGACGGTCGAGCCAAGAATATGGATGCTCGTGGCGCCCAGCTTGATGGGAGGCATCGGCGGCGCGCTGCTCTTACGGCTGACGCCAGTCCTGCTGTTCGACCGGATGGTGCCGTTCCTGATCCTTGGGGCGACGTGCCTCTTCATGGCGCAGGAACCTTTGCAGCGGATACTGGTCCACTCGCGGGCGTCGGCGAGCACATCGTCCACGTGGCTGGCAGGGGCGATGCTGTTCCAGTTGCTGGTCGGTGTCTACGGTGGTTACTTTGGCGCAGGCGCCGGGATCCTGATGCTGGCGGCGTTTGGCATCCTGGGGCTACGCGACATCCACCAGATGAACGGACTCAAGAATCTGCTGGCGGTGAGCATGAATGGCATCGCCGGACTCTACTTCGTGTGGCAAGGCATGGTCTTCTGGCCGGAGGCGTTGGTCATGGCCGCGGGCGCCATTGTCGGCGGCGTGGGGGGAGCCGGTATCGCGCGGCGCGTCGGACAGCAGACCGTCCGTCGCCTTGTCGTCGGGATCGGATTTGGTATAGCTCTGTTGCTGGCGATCCGCCGTTAGGACAGTTGCCCGAGACAACGATGTCTCGAGCTGCCTGGGAAAGCACTGAAATGTCTGAAGCGGACCGGCGGTTGCCTAAGGTCCTGCCTGCTAATAGACAATTATGTTGATTATGCTGTATGAGACATCATCGATGTCGCCTTCTTGCAGGCGTCCGAGATCGGCTTTGGACCGGTGCGCCTCGCTAATCACAGGAAAACCTCATCAAGGCGAGCACCCGTCGTCATGGTGCGCTTCTTGCTGGTTGAGGCCGTGACCGATCGCCCTCCTTCAAAGTGATGCGGTCTTCACCGAGGTGTCAGATGGAACTCGAGGCTCTTGTTCGTCGTGTCCGGGGTGAGTTTCTGGAAATGCCGGGCTTGAGCCTCACCTTCGCACAGGCCGTCCGCCTCTGGGGGCTAGAGCAGGAACTGTGCGAGCGGATCATTAGTACGTTGGTCGGAACAGCCTTCCTTCGACGCACATCGACAGGCGTCATCACCCGCGCCGACGCCTGAGCGTTGACACAGGGAATCCTGGATTAGACTGTTCGCATGTGTCCTGCTGCCCGGCTGGCTGCCGTGGCGGTGGCGTTGACCAGCGCGGGTCTCACGACTGTGCTGGCGCAGCGCTCCGGTGTGTTTGTCGACTCGCGCGACCATCCGGCGATCAGGTATTCGACCGCCCCGGTCGCCGATCCGGTCGCTCGTCTCAACCGCGCGATCGAGGACGGCACGGTCCGGCTGGCGGCCGGCAGCGAGGAGAGCGGCTATCTGCGGTCGGTCCTTGACGCGCTCCATGTGCCGATCGAATCACAAGTCGCGGTGTTCTCACAGACGAGCTTCGAGTCATCCCTGATTAACGCTACCAATCCGCGGAGCATCTTCTTTGGCGATTCCGTCGCGGTCGGGTGGGTGCGCGGGTCTTCGTTACTTGAGGTCGCCGCACAGGATCCGCAGCAGGGCGTGATCTTCTACACATTCGACCAGCAGCCTGCGGACAAACCGCAGTTCAAGCGCAGCGACGACTGCCTCGCGTGCCATCTCACCTGGGACACCCTTGGCGTGCCCGGTATGTTCGTGCTGAGCACACTTTCCCAGCCGGAAGACAAGAACTCGTACGCCACTGGTTTTGTGTCCGACCATCGCAGCCCGCTTGGGCAGCGGTGGGGTGGATGGTATGTGACCGGCAGCGTGGGAATGGTCCGACACAAAGGGAAGGCGGTCGAGTCACTCCCCAGCCAGTTCGATGCACATGGTTATCTTTCTCCTCATAGTGACATCGTCGCGCTGATGATGCTCGAGCACCAGACGCGGATGATCAATCTGATTACGCGTACTGGTTGGGAAGCTCGCCTCCCGGGAGAGACCAACGCTCGCGTCCGCGACGCGGCGCGCGATCTCGTGGATTACTTGTTGTTCATCGACGAGGTGTCGCTGCCTGGACGTGTCCGAGGGACATCAGGCTTTGCTGAGAAGTTCTCTGCTGAGGGTCCGCGTGACAGCAAGGGCCGATCGCTCAAGCAGCTCGATCTCCAACGGCGGCTGATGCGGTATCCGTGCAGCTACATGATTTACAGCGAGGCCTTCGACGCGCTGCCGTCCACGGCCATTGACGCCGTGTACAGGCGGATCTGGGAGGTGCTCTCCGGGCAAGACAAAGGGAGCCGGTACTCGCGATTCTCTCTTGCCGATCGCCAGGCCATCGTCGAAATCCTTCGGGATACCAAGAAGAACCTGCCGGATTACTTCCAGACGGTGACACGGTAGATCAGTCGGCGGTCAGCAGTCTACACGATCTTGCCACTCGGCTCGACCGTCAGGCGTTGTTCGGCATGACGGGCCGCATCGCGCAGCAGCTCGTCGCTCGCCGCGAATGCGGCTAGCGCCTGCTCCGAGGTTTCGATTGTCGCGCCGACCATCCGCTCTGCCAGCTTGATCCGCTCGCCGAGGCTCACCTCACTGTCGATGAGCGGCAACAGCAGGTTCCGCATCTGCGGCGGGAGGGCCTGTTCGAGAAACTCGAGCGCGTTCGAGTGGATGACGGCGTTGCCCGACTGTAGACCAAAATACGCGCTGTGCAGGTCGTGCTGCGGCAACAGCAGCTTCATCAGCCGAAAGATACGCTCGAGGTCGCGGCTCATCGACTCCTTCAAGCCCTGGAGCGCCGGCTCGTTCGTGATGGCTTCGACGGAAATCCGGCCGAGCAGCTGGTACGAACGGTAGTGTCCCAGGATTTCCGCGGCCAGCACCGTCTCGACCAGCTCGCGTTCGAGCCGCCGATCGGGATTGAGCTGGCGCAGCTTGTTGAGCGCCGTCACCGTTCGGAGCCGCAGCATCGGGTCGGGGTCCAGCAGATGCTCGACCAGCACCTGCTCGGCGGCGGGCGTGGCCATCCGCTGCAACACGTCGGGGATCGCGTGACGGAGCGCTGGACGCGTCCCGTCGGCGTCGAGCGCCTCCCGGAGCGCAGGCACTACGCCATCGCCGAGCGCAACCAAGGCGTCCGCGGCATCGGCAGACAGTTCGGGGTCCGCCAGGCGGTGGAGCACGAGCGGTGCCGACGAAACCTTCTCGAGCGAAGCGGCCGCCCGAATGGCAAGGCGCGCGACGTCCGGCGCCAGATCGTTCAGCAGCGCCGTAAGCTGTTCATCGAAACAATCCGGCAGCGAGCCAATGACACGCGCCGCTTCGAGGCGCGCCTGATGGCCGCCGGGTCCCTCGTCGGCCAGCGAGGTGTCGAGCAGAATGCGGACGGCGCCCAGCTTCTGTGTTGGTCCCGGACGCGCCAGGAACTGCGCGATCGCCGAGACGACTGAACTGCCGCTCATGTCGCCGAGCTCGGCGAGGCGCTCGAGGGGGTCCACGTCGCTCAAGCGAGCGAGGTACAGGAGGGCCTCCGCCCGCACTCCCTGATCGGCGTCCCGCAGCATCTGCTCCACGCGCGGCAGGACGGTGCCGTCGTCGGCCGCAGCGAGCACAGAGATGGCCTTCTTGCGGATCTCGGGAGAGGGGTGATCGAGCAGGCGCCGCACGGCCTCGTGGGAGACCGGTGTGTCGCGATGCTCGAGGAGCGTCAAGGCGTACAGAATGTCGGCGGGATCGTCGGCGCCGAGTGTGTCCGCCAGGACGTCCGTGGTGGATCGGTCTGATACCTGCGCCGACAGCCGCTCGGCGTCCACGCGGTGCGCATAGATGCTGTTCCGCAGGTTCTGCACGTAGTGGCGCTTGGCCGCGAGCGCGGCCCCGATCCATCCGAGTAGCAGGACCAGCGTGACCATACTGGCTTGGGAGGCGTTCGAGGCGTTCAGACCGAACAGGGTGACGCCCAGGAGCTCCAGCACGGCGCCTGTGCCATCGCCAATCCGCAACACGACCGTGTCGATGAGCGCCTTCGCGTTGGCCATCTGGCGCGCTGGGATGGGAAGGTACAGCAGCTCGACGGCTGATCGGTCGAGCGAGTACCGAAGCACCTGATCGCTGCCCTTGAGGAGCACGGCGCTCACGATGCCTCCCCAGATCAGGACGCCGAGCGAGCTGGTTGCCAAGGCGATCGGTACGACGAGCAGCGCGGCGCCCAGGCCAAATCGTCGCAACAACCTGGACGTGAACACGAGCTGCGTCAGGAGTGCCAGAATGCCGGCGTAGAAATTGAAGCTCCCGAAAAATGCCGCCAGCTCGTCGGTCTCCGAGAAGAAGCTGCTGGCCATCGCCTTGAATTGCCACCCCACGATCTGCGTCACGAGCGCGCACAGACAAGTCAGGACGGCAATGGCCCGGAGGTGGGGCGATTGCCAGATGAGGGCAGAGGCTTCAGACACACCTCCGCGCGGCACGTCGCGATCGACGACAACGTTCGACGGATCGACCCGGCGTTCGCGCCAGATCGCCCCAACCAGGAAGGGGCAGATCGCCAGCACTACCGCCGTCAGGAGTAAGAGATTCTCGGTGCCCAGCCGCATCGCGGTCGTCCTCATGACGAACCCGCCGACAATCCATCCGCTGATTGCGCCGCCGCCGATGAGGCCGAACAGTCTCTTGGCCTCGCGCGTGGTGACGACGTGGTTCGCCAGCGTCCACACCTGTGCGGGCAGCAGGGCGCCCCAGACGCTGGCCCACACGTAGAGCACAGGCAGCATCCAGGGCGGTTCCGCCGACCGACTGAGCACCCAGAAGCCCGCGCTTGTGGCCGCGACGATGAGGAGCGTACCGACCAAGAGGGACTGCAGCCCAAGGCGCCGGCCGATCCGCAGGTAGACGGCCATGACGACGCCGACGCTGAGCGCAGACGCAAGGTCGGCGTAGGGCAACAGCGCCGCAGTGTATTCGTGCAGGAACAGCGCGTCGCGCGTGGTCCTCGTGACCACCGAGCACGCCATGACCAGGAAGAGGTAGGCGAAGAGGAGAACGGCGCGGGTCGATTCGCCCCGGCGGATCTGGAGCAGCCGCTGAAGCATTATCGCGGGACCAACGCCCGCGGTGCGGTCGGTGGGGCGGCTGGGGCGGTCTGGAGGACGTCCCGCCGATCCTGGTAGACGGCCGAAAACATTCCGCGACGGATGTCGAGGGCGGACGCCCGGCCTTTCGGGACGTAGACCGGCTGCATGCCAGTGTCGATTTGAAAGACCTTACCGCCAAACCGGACGCGGATCCGGCCGTCCGGGGTCACGGTGTGGGCAATGACGATGGCACGGGCGTTCTGCTTGACCAGAATCTCGTTCACCTGAGGCGCGAAGGCGTCAGGTTCCTCGGCCAGGTCCCGGTTCCAGAGATGGCCGTCCTCGCGACCCGAGAGGCTGGCGAGCGGATCGGCCAGGGTCTTTTCTAGGTCCGCCGTGATCTCGCGCCGGATCGTCGTATTGACGGTCTCGCACGTCAGTGCGGCCAGAGCCGGCGGGATGCCGCCGTGGACGAAGACGAGTCCGTTAATCCTGATCATTACGTCGTGCTGGCGGAGCCACATGCCGTAAACACCCTGACGGCCGAAGGCCAGGCGCATCTCGTAGTATCCGAGCGGCGTTTGCCGTAGGAGATCGTCTCGAAGGTTCGGCGCGGCCCTGCTAATGAAATCCTCTCGAATCTGTTCGGACTCCGGTAACTTGAAGGCCTCGTACTCGCCCGGATGGACGTAGCGCATGTCGCCGATCATGCGCATCACTTCATGATTGCCGAGCAATAGGTGCACGGCGCCGCCCGCCTGGGTTGCTTCGCCTTCGAGCCGCCGCAGAAGGTCGAGGGCTTTTCGGGAGTCGGGGCCCCGATCGACGACGTCGCCGAGTTGCACGAGGTGGGTCTTCTGCCCAGACCAGCGCAGGCGTGCGTCGATGAGGCCGGTGGTACGGAGGATATCGACGAGCCGCTGGTAGGCGCCGTGGACATCGCCAATGGCGACGATGCGATCGACGCCGTCGATCTCGCAGGAAGGCCCGGCGGCGGCGAGGGGCGGGGCAATCGAGGTCGCCGCCAGGGCGCCGAGCGCCAGCGCGCCGGCAATCGAAAGGCCGATCGCGCGGGCGTTCATCCGATCAGGGGAGGCAAACCTGGGCTTCGCCTTTGGTCGCCGCCAACTTTTCGAACGTCTTCACGATCGTGTTGCGCCGGCTGAGCAACGCGTCGATCGCGCCGCCCTCGACGAGGTCGCCGATTTCGCGTTTGAGCGTGTTGCGGTCGAGGGCTTTCATCCGGTCAAAGAACGGCCGGTCGATCCGCATACTTTGCTTCTCGAACGGCATCGTCATCAGCGTGGTGAAGGCGCGCGAGTGATCGATCAGGCTGCCCGGCGCGAAGTATCCGTGCCGCGGGGCGAGGACGCCGACCGGCGTGGTCTGGAACCGTTCGAACGAGGCGGTCAGCAGCAAGTCCTCGAACTCTTTGTAGCGTCCGATCCACACCTTGGAGCTGGCTGGCGCCGGCGGCGCCGTGGTGGCCGCAGGCAGCTGCGCGGGAGTTGCAAGCGCGAGCGTGAACCACAGCATCAACCACATCGTCGTGTCTCCTGAACGGCCGCGTCACATCTCGAGCTGGCCGTGAAACACCATGTCCTTCAGCTTGAACTTCTTCTTGATTTCGATCTCGCCGAGCTTGGTGAAGATCTCGACTTCCTTGTCGTCCAGCGTGATCGCATCGGTTCGGGGAAAGAAGAAGCCAAGAAGCAGGTTGCCCTGATCCTGCTCGACACGGACGTCACCGGCGGCGATGTCCGGCTTCTTGTCTCGTCGGAGAACCGTCGCGTCCTTCATGTCGGCTGCCTGGCGGGAAAACCGCGCGGGCACGCCGGCGATCGTCACGACGTAGAACGCCTCTTTCTGGTCCAGGACAGCCTGAATGGGTGTACTCACGACGCCGCCCAAGCCCGCGCCACCCCTGACCACGGCCTGCTTGATCGGCAGCGCGCTCCGCCAGGTGATCGTCAGGCGAAGTGTCACTGCGCCGCCGCCACCACCGCCGCCGCGACCACCACGACCGCCGCGACCACCACCGTCATCGCCGCCGCCTCCGGACCCGCCGGCAAGCGAAGGCGTCGGGCTGCCTTGGTTCACGACGGTGAGCTTCTGCGCCCACGGCGATTCCGTGATCACCTTGTCGACTTCCTTGTCGGACCACATGAGGAAGGGCTTCTCTTCCCAGAAATCCGCCGCAAGAAGCCCAGCGCCGATGAGGACCCACAGCGCAGCTATTCCAGCCAACCGGCGTGCCATGCGATATTTCCTCCGCTCCGGCTGAGGCCGGACACTACGTCAGAAAACCGGGCCTTATCGTAGCAGGACTTTTATCCTCAAAGTATGATTTCAGCGGACATGTCTCCACAGACTCCGGACATTCCGCGCGCGAACGTCCCGGTCAATCCCAGCTATGAAAGGGCCACCATCCTGTGGATGGTGCTGATGGCGTCGATCGGCCTTGGCATGTGGATTTGGCTGTTCGGCGGTGTGAGAGGAACTGGCGTCGTGATGTCAGACGCCCCGCGCGCGCCGGCCGACGATGCCGCTGCCGTGGTCGCGAGATTTGGCACGCCCGAAGACGATCATCTCGATGGCCCCGACACCGCCGACGCGCCGAATACCAGAAGGACGTTGAGCTACACGTCCCGTCAACTCCGCATTGTCTTCGTGCGGCGAGACCTCGGGTCGCCTCCGCGCCGGATGTGGAAGCTCGTTGGCTTCTCCGAGCTCGACGGTCAGCATCTGGTGACGGGGGACGAAGCGCTGCGGCGGCTGATGAGCCTGCCGCCGTAACCGGCTCCAGTCGCCGTTCACCGGGTTCCCGAAGGCGTTCGCCGAAATCACCCTTCGCGGCGCGGCCTGCTCGCGTATGTTCACGTGACAGCAGCGACGCGGAGGGATGCTGGTGAAACGTGACAGTCTCGTGATAGCGGCGGGGTTAGTGGCCGTGGGCGCCACGTCGACAGCCGGCCTGATCATCTGGCTGTTCCTGACCTCGCCGTTGACGCTGTTACGCCTCATTCATTATCTATGAGCGATCTGTGAGCCTTGTGACGGACGAAGGCACGCGCACCGCACACGCCGAGTGGATCACCATGATCTGGAAAGCGCGGGTCGAGCGCAATCGGCCTGCGGCGAAACCGGAGTAGTGATGGATCAGGATTTCGGTCGCCAAGCGGCGGAGCAGGCGGCGGCGCGGGCGAGGGAGGCCGCCAGGGAGGCCACGCGGGCTGCGCGGCAGGCGGCCCGGAACGCGCGTCATGCGGGCTGGGCGGGACACGATCCCAGAACCCGGATGAGCACTCGCGTGATCGGTGGCTTTGTCGTGCTCGCGCTCGGTGTTCTGTTCACGCTCGACAGTCTCAACGTGCTCAGGGCGCGGGATTACATTCGATTCTGGCCGATCGCCCTTGTGGCGATTGGCGTGTCGCAGATCATGCAGGCGCGAACGCCCGCGCGTGTATTTGCCGGCGTCATCTGGATCATGGTGGGCGGCACCATGCTGAGCAACAACCTGCAGGTGCTACGCGTCGCGTGGCCTCTCTTCCTCGTGTTCATCGGCGGCTACATTGTCTGGCACGCGATGTTCACGAGATCCGTCCTGCAGGCGACGACCGATGCCGACGGCGCGCCATCAGCCGGCGGCGACGCGGGCGCGACGCTGTCGGCGATCGGCGGCGTGAGCGGCGTCGACCGCAGGATCAGCTCGCAGGCCTTTCAAGGCGGAGAGCTGACAGCCTTCATGGGCGGCGGCAAAGTGGACCTCCGCGAGGCGGCGCCGGCTGGAGGGAAGGCGGTGATTGATGTGTTTGCCGTCATGGGCGGTTTCGAGATTCTGGTGCCCGAGACGTGGACGGTGGTCATCGAAGTCATGCCGTTCATGGGCGGCGTCGATGACAAGACCAGGCCGCCCAAGCCGCCGATCGAAGGGACCTCCCCGACATTGGTCGTACGTGGCTTTGTCATGATGGGCGGCATCGAGATCAAGAACTAGGTCCGGCTGAAGCCGGACACTACAGTTACCGAAGCCGGACACTACATCTATTCATGCATCCAATCTTGAGCCGCGGGGAACGCCTGGCGGCGTACCTCGCGGTCTGGCTCGTGATCGGCATTCTCTTGGCAACCGTGTTAACCGGCCAAGGGCTGGAGTGGCCGGAGGCGCTGGCCCTCCTGCTGCCGCTCTGTCTGGTGTATTCGTTTGTCTGCCTCTCGGCGTGGTATGTGTGCCGCGCGACGCCGCTTCGCACGAGCGGCCTCTCCCGTGTGCTCGCGACATCGGGGCTCGCCGCTCTCGTATCCGGCGCCTTGTGGCTAGGCCTGGCGCGAGCGTGGATCGCCGCCTTGAGCGAGCTCTCCGTATTTGCGACCAGAGCCGACGTGTTTCTCGATCAGGCGCCGTTTCTCTTTGCCTCCGGCGTCCTGCTGTTTCTGCTCGCCCTCGCCGTGCACCACGCGCTCATCGCGTTCGAGACGGTGACCGAGGCCGAGCGGCGCCAGCTCGAGTTGGAGGTACTCGCCCGGGAGGCCGAGCTGCGGGCGTTGCGCGCCCAGGTCGATCCGCATTTCCTGTACAACAGCCTGAATTCGATTAGCGCGTTGACCAAGAGCGATCCGGACGGCGCGCGCCGCATGTGCATTCTGCTCGGCGAGTTCCTCCGCGAGACGCTTCGGGTGAGCGGCCGCGCGCGCATCCCGCTCTCTGAAGAGCTCGCGCTGGCTGAACGCTTCCTGGGCATCGAGCAGGTGCGGTTCGGGGCGCGGCTGCGGATCGAGCAGCACGTCGATGCGGCAGCGTCGCTGTGTCGTGTGCCGCCCCTCGTGCTGCAGCCGCTCGTCGAGAACGCGATTACGCACGGCATCGCAGGCCTGCTCGAAGGCGGCGTGATTCATCTCGACATCACTCGCCTCAACGGTCGGTTGGCCGTCGCCCTCGAGAACCCCAGGGATGTGGACTCACCCGCCCCGACGGGTCGTGGCGTCGGTCTGGATAGTGTGCGCCGGCGTCTGACGACCATGTTTGGCTCGACGGCCACCATGCGAACAGAGATCGAGACTGGCCGGTTCCGCGTGGAGCTCGACCTGCCGTGCTCGGTCGATGACTGATGTGATGACTGACCGATCCTTGCAGAGACTCCGCGTAGCGATTGTGGACGATGAGGAGCTGGCGCGAAGCGTGGCACGTGAGTTTCTGTCGAAGATGGCCGATGTCGAAGTGGTCGCCGAGTGTGCGAACGGCTTCGAGGCCGTCAAAGCCGTGTCCGACCTCAGTCCGGACCTCCTCTTGCTCGACGTGCAGATGCCCAAGCTCGATGGGTTCGAAGTCCTCGAACTGGTCGGCCGAGACGTCGCCGTCGTCTTCGTCACCGCCTACGATCAGTACGCCTTGCGGGCGTTCGAGGTGCATGCAGTCGACTATCTCTTGAAGCCGTTCAGCGCCGAGCGGCTGGCCGCCGCGCTGGGGCGGGCGCGCGAGCGCCTCGATCGGGGCGAGCGTGGTGCGGCTCGGGATGTCGAACAGGCCCAGCGCCTGGCGGCCGCCGCGCGACCACGGAGCCATGCCGGCCGCATTCTCGTTCGGGACGGCCCGCGGGTTCACGTGCTCCCAGCGGAAAAGATCGATTACGTGCAGGCGCAGGACGACTACGTGAGTTTCCGTTGTGAAGGGAAGGAGTATCTGAAAGAGCAGACCCTCGCCCAAGTCGAGGCGTCACTCGATCCGGCGAAGTTCGTCAGGATCCACCGCTCGTTCGTGATCAATGTCGATCGGCTGGCGCGCGTGGAGCTCGACGAGCGCGACAACCACATCGCCATTCTTGCCGACGGGCGTCGCCTCCCGGTGAGCCGCACCGGGCACGCACGCCTAATCTCGCTGCTCTAGGTGAACGCGGAGACGATCGGACGCCGCTCCTTCGCGGGCGGGCGCGGCCTCAACAAAGGCACGCCACGCCTGCGCCCGGTTCTCTCCGTCCGCCGACACCGCGCCCCCGCACGACACGAACTCGTCGCGCATGCTGCCGAGCGCGGCTCGCGCCCACATGCGCTTGACCATGACCGTCACGTTGAACATTGGGACCCGCACGCTGAAGTACGGCGGCGGCGACGAACGCCAGTCGCGCGGGATCTCCAGCCGCAGGCCCTCAAGGCTTAGATCGACAAGGTGAGACGGGGCATCGTTCACGAGGACGTCGACCGCGTAGACCATCTTGCGTGGTGAGCAGCGGACCGGCCGGCCGTCCAGGATGGCCATCGAGACGGTGCACAGCAGCGCCGAACGCTCGACCGGTCGCGACAGGTACATGGCCCGACGGTCCACGGCGCGCGTCCGCCCGGCCACGTCGATCTCGCCGATGACGACGGCGGGGGTCTTGATGTTGCGAACGCGCTGGCGGCTGAATGCGTGCAGCCCGTGCTGAAACGCGAACGCGAAGTCCGCCACGAGCAGGTCGAAGGCGAGCGTGCGGACCGAGTCGACCGCGCGTTCGAGGCTGGTTCTCTTGATGGGCTCGAAGCCGTCGGCGGCGAGCCACCCAGCGAGCACTTCGCATTCGACGGCGTCCGGGGACGCGACAATGACACGCGGCCGACCAGGCATTTGAGATGCGATGGTGGTGCAGGCGCCGTGCCAGACGGAATTGCTCGGAAACTCGATCGGCGGGTCGGGGAGCGATGCCCAAAGCTGAAAGGCGAATCGCCAGAAATGTTACTCAGCGGTGCTTGATGAAGGTGCCCTGCTGCAACTCGGCGAAGGCCTGCCGCAGTTGTTCCTCGGTGTTCATCGCGATCGGCCCGTACCAGGCGACCGGCTCCTCGAGAGGTCTTCCAGACACGAGCAGGAACCGCACACCTTCGTCTCCCGCCTGCACGGTCACCTCGTCGCCTCTGTCGAAGAGGATCAACGTACGGTTTCCACTCTCTCCAGGACTTGCAGTACCGGTTCGCCCCATCGTGTCGGTTCGCACCGGACGCGGCGGAGCCGAGTCGCGGAACGTTCCCGATCCAGCGAACACGTAGGCGAACGCGTGCCGCGTCGTCTCGACGGCGAGTGTCTTTCGCCGACCCGGCGGGACTGACACGTCGAGATACCGTGGATCGGCGGCTACCCCCTCGACCGGCCCCGTCTTGCCGCCATAGCGTCCGCACACCACACGCACGCTCGTGCCATCGTCCTCAACCACGTTGGGGATGTCGCGCGCGGACACGTCCTGGTAGCGCGGGTCGGTCATCTTGAGCGACGCGGGGAGGTTGGCCCAGAGCTGGAATCCGTGCATCCGGCCCTGCCCATCGCCTTGCGGCATCTCCTGGTGGAGGATGCCGCTGCCGGCCGTCATCCACTGCACGTCGCCGGCGCCAAGCGAGCCCTGATTGCCAAGGCTGTCGCCGTGATCGACCGTGCCCGCGAGCACATAGGTGATGGTCTCGATGCCACGATGCGGATGCCATGGGAAGCCAGCGAGATAGTCGTCGGGGTTGTCGTTGCGGAAGTCATCGAGCAGCAGGAACGGATCGAAATCCGTCGTGTTGCCGAAGCCGAACGCGCGGTGCAAGCGCACGCCGGCGCCTTCCATGGTCGGCACGGACCGAGACATCTGTTTGATGGGTCGAATGGACATGATGATCGGCTGCTCTCGAGATGAATCGCCCTCCAGTATCTCATGTCTGATACAATGTTTAGGTCGGTGGAATCTTGCCGCGTGCTGTGCTGCCTGTGTAGGCGTAACGAGCCCTTCCTGACTCGCTCCTCCTGACGTCCTGCTTAGCTACGAGACGAAGTCCACTAATGGGTCCGTGATTGGACCGTCGGGAACAGTGCGCCGCACACGTGGCGCCGAGTGTCGCTTGGCGACAGAGGAGTCAGTCGATGGGTCGTAGGCTATATGTTGGAAACCTTCCGTACGAAACGGGGGAAACAGAGCTCCAGGAGCTATTCGGTCGCGCCGGAAACGTCGAATCGGTGAAAGTCATGCGCGACATGGCGACGGGGCGGGCGCGGGGGTTTGCGTTCGTGGAAATGAGCACGGACGAGGAGGCGGCGAAAGCCATCACCGAGCTGAACGCCTATCAGATTGGCGGCCGCGGTCTCACCGTCAACGAGGCGCGTCCAAAACCGGAGCGGTCCGGCGGATTCGGCGGCGGCGGCGGCGGCGGTGATTCGCGTCGCCGTCGAGAGCCGCGCTGGTAAGCATCCCTCGACGATCGGGGAACGGGGCACGCCCTGTTCCTCGAATTCCTTCCACCAACGGGCTTCGATAGAAAGACAGGTCACGTGATTCATCGTCCCGCCGGCGTCAGCGCCTTCGAGTTCGTCGTCCTCGCCGGGCTCCGTGCCGCACAGTTGATGCGTGGCTGCACGCCGAGAGTCGAGGCCGGCCACAAGGTCATGATGACCGCGCAGATCGAGGTGGCGTCCGGGAAAGTCACCCGCGCCGCCGACGCGATCGTCGATCCGATCGTTCAGTAGCACTATCTCCTTCTCCCACGCCGTGGGAACAATTCCATGTCACGCAGGGAATAGTCCGCACGCCGGAGGCAAGGTGACCGTGTTAAGCACGCGGTCATTGAAGCCTCTCACCCTTGAGTGGAAGGGCCACAGTACTGGCACGACCTGTGCGACGCCCTCCGCCGAGGGGGACAGCCATGCAGCGCAGACTCGTCTGGACCGGAGCGGCAATCCTCGCGATCGGAGCGATCGCGTGCGGCGGCCCGCAGCCAGCAACGACTTCACAGGCGGGACAAGCGCGACAGGCGGCCGGCACGGCTGGCCCTCCGCTCGCGACGAAGAACATGCCGGCCATCGCCGGCCAGCAGAAGACGTGCGCCGGGCCGCGCGAGAAGACCTTCGACGTGGACGTGATCGAGACGACCGGGATCGACTTGGGGATGGGGACTACGTTCGCCGCGTGGGCCTATAACGGCCGCATTCCTGGACCGACCATCGAAGCGTGTCAGGGCGACACGGTCACGATCAACGTGCACAACAAGGGGACGACCTCGCACGGACTCGATACGCACGCCTTCAAGATCGACGCACGCAAGTACGGCCCCACGCCTCCGGGCACGACGCTGAAAGTCGAGAAGACCGTGGAGACGCCCGGTGTGTTCATGTATCACTGCGCGGCAGGGCCGGTGACCGACCTGCACATCAAGAGCGGCATTCACGGAGCGATGATCGTGTATCCGCGGGACGAACAACTCCGACCGGCACGTGAGATCGTGGTGGTCGAGGACGCCGTCTACGGCACACGGGACGCCAAGGGATTCATTCCCGGCACCGATCCCGCGAAAACCTTGAAGAACGACCAGCTCTTTTCCATGTTTAACGGCCGGCTCGACAACGACGCTGTGCGCGTGAATCCCGGCGATCTTGTGCGGATGTATTTCGTTAACGTGGGGCCCTGGACATCGGCCGCCCATGTCATTGGCAGCGTGTTCGATCGTGTCTATGCCGGTTCGCCGTCGATCCAGGGCGTGCAAACGTTCCCGGTCCCCTCGGGCGCTGGGGCAATCCTGGAGTTCTATATCCCCGAGGCTGGGGTGTTCCCGTTCGTCGATCACGACAAGCTCGCCTACTTGCCGTTTGGCCTTGCCCTCGCGTTTGCCACTGAGGGAGTAGCCGGCGCCGCTCACTAGCTCGTCGCGGCCGGCGCGCTGATGCTTGATCTCGGTCCCATCGGCGCATTCGGGCCGATCATGATCACGGCGGGCAGTCTCGTCGTGGTCGCAATGTTCCTGATTGCGTGGCGGCGGCACGTGTCCCCCTTCCTCGCGACGATGACGATGGGCGCGTTGGCTTGGGCGGCCGGTAACACCGGCCGCTCGCTGGCCATGAAAGGTAATCATGGCGACCCAAGCTGAAAT
>JBGPHH010000027.1:0-26363 GCA_041484265.1 Vicinamibacteria bacterium | reverse complement strand
GCCGGAGTGGTGAAACTGGCAGACGCGCCGGACTCAAAATCCGGTGGGGTTTACCCCCCGTGAGGGTTCGATTCCCTCCTCCGGCACCACACCCTTATTTACACACCGCTCGCGCCAATGATACGGTGATGCCCAGTCAGTCGGAGGACACATCATGATTGGGCGCCGCCCGGTTCTTGTCGCCGCCCTGGCCGTCGTCGTCTTTGTCGGCGTGCTGGCGCTCCGACCAGCGCCACGCGCCGGTGCCGGCGCCGTCGCCAACACCCTCCCCTCACGTCTGGGCGATCAGGCCTTCTGGGGCCTCATCAACGACTTCTCCGAACCGAACGGCTTCTTCCGATCTGACAACTTCCTGTCGAACGAAAAAGCCTTTCAACGCGTCCTTCCCGCGTTGACGGCCACGCTCCCGACCGGTGGCGTGTACCTCGGCGTCGGGCCGGAGCAGAGCTTCACGTACCTCGTCGCGCTCAAACCGAAACTGGCGTTCATCGTCGACATCCGGCGCGGGAACCTGCACGAGCACCTTCTGTACAAAGCGCTCATCGAAATGTCCTCGGACCGCGCGGACTTCCTTTCCCGCCTGTTTGCGCGCAAGCGGCCGGGCGGCGTGTCTGCTGCAGCGCCCATCGAGACCATCATGAACGCCTATCGGGACGTGCCACCCAGCCTGGAGTTGTTCCACGAGAACTTTCAGGCCGTGGCCGACTGGCTCGTCACACGACACGGATTCGCGCTGCCGGCGGCGGACCTCGACGGGATCCGGTACGTCTACAACGCGTTCTATGAAGGCGGCCCCGATCTCAATTACTCGTTTTCGAACGGCGGAGGGTTTGGCGGACAGTTCCCCACCTACGCGGATCTGATGGCCGAGACCGACGACCGAGGCGAGCAGCGGAGCTACTTGGCCACGGAGAATAATTTTAGCGCCCTGGCCCAGATGGAGAAGAACAACGCGATCGTGCCGATCGTCGGCAACTTCGCCGGCCCCAAGGCGCTCCGCTCGGTCGGTGTTTACTTGAAGGCCCACGGTGCGACCGTCACGGCGTTCTATACCTCCAACGTTGAAATGTATCTGTTTCAGCAGACCGACGACTGGAGGAAGTTCTATACGAACGTGGCCGCCCTTCCACTGGACGCGAACAGCATGTTCATTCGCTCGGTCTCAAACCGTGGTTTTCAGTTTCAGATCCCGAATCCTGTTCCAGGCGCACGATCGTCTACCCGCCTCTCGTCGATGGCCGACCTCGTCAAGGCGTTCGAGCGGGGAAGAATCCGGGGCTACTACGACGTCGTCGCGATGTCCAAGTGAGTCGGTTCGCCCCGCAACAGTCTAATGCCCCGCGAACGGATTCTCGTCGGCGCTTGGGCCGTAGATCGACGGCACGGGCACATCCAGCAAGCGCAGGTAGACCGACAGCTGACCGCGGTGGTGAATCCAGTGGTTCAGGAGAACCGCGCGAATGAGCGCGACTTTCGGCAGTTTCATGATCGTATTGCCGCCCGCCTTTCCCTCCCACTGACGCTGTAGACCGGCATCGCCGAGTTTCTGGAGCACGTCCTTGGCCGTCTTGACGCTCTCGTCATGCGCGGCAAGAATCTGCGCCGCTGATTTCGCTTCCACTCCCTCCGGAGGCGGCCCCGTGAACTCGAACACGTCCTTGAGCGCCCACGTCGAAATCATGCCGGGGGTCTGGGCGATGTGGAGCGCGAGGTGCCCGAGCGACATCGATTTCGCGTGCGGCTTCCAAGAGAGACGATCCGCCGGTACGCGTTCAAGCACACGCCTGGTGGTCGCCCCCTCCTGATCGATTTCCTGCGCGAATGCTTCAATCATGGCCATGGCTGGCTCTCCTCCTTGACAGTACGATTAGTGAAGCGTGGATGTTATGCTCTCAGGCGGCCGGACTCAAGAACCGGCTCATTTGGAGATGCTGATGAAGCGCGCGCTTGTGTTGATAGGTTTGATGGTCGTGGTCGCCGCCGTCGCGGCATGTCGCCGGGCGCCTGCGACGCCTTCCTCGGCCGCAGCGCCCGCCGCCGGTGCGTCGTCCGTCGCCCCTCCCGGACAGGGCCCGCTCGGTGCCCGCCCATCTGGACAATCTTCTCAGGTTTCCCAGGCCGCCAGCCTTGGGCAGGCCGCTCAAGCGGCCAAGCCTGCTGAGCCCGTCAAACCGGTCCCCGCCGAGCTGCCCGCGGTGGTGGCCAGGGTCAATGGCGAATCAATCGAGCGATGGGAGCTCGAGTCTGTGATCAAGCAGGCCGAGGCGCGCGCGGGAAGCACGATACCACCGGAGCAGCGAGACGCCGTGCTGCGGGACCTGCTCGACGACCTGGTGAGTTACCACCTGCTCGCGCAGGAATCGCGCGCTCGGAAGATCGCCGTCACCGAGGCGGACGTCGACGCGCAGCTGAAGACGATCCGACAGAGCTTCCCGACCGATGACGCGTTTCAGCAGGCCGTCGCGGCTCGCGGCCTCACGACGGATCGGTTGCGGCAGCAGGAGCGCAGGAACTTGCAGGCGAGGAAGCTCATCGACCAGGAGGTCACGTCGAAGATCACCATCGCCGACGCCGATGTGGACGCGTTCTACAAGGGGAACATCGAGAAGTTCAAACAAGGCGACACGTATCACGTGAGCCACATCTTCATCGCCGCAGCGCAGAACGCCGATGCGGCGACCAAATTGAAGGCCCGCGCCAGAGCCGACCAGACGCTGAAGGATCTGCGCGGGGGCGCTGACTTCGCGGCGATTGCCAAAGATCGCTCCGACGACACCACCGCGGCCGACGGCGGCGACCTGGGGTTCGTCGGCAAAGGCGATCTCCCCCCGGATTTCGAAAAGGTGATGCTGACGCTCAAGCCTGGCGGGCTGAGCGACGTGGTCGAGCTCGGCGCGGGCTTTCACATCATCAAGCTCCACGAGAAACGCGCGCCCCGGACCGTCCCGCTCGAGGAAGTGAGAGCAGACGTCAAGGCGTTCCTCACGCAGAGCCAACAGAAGGCCAAGTTGGATCAGTTCATGGGCGAGACGAGGGCCAAGAGCAAGATCGAAGTACTCGTCTGAAAGTCTGAAGGCTCAAGTTTCAAGTCTGCCAGACTTCAGACTTCAGACTCACTCTTGCATCTCACTTGCCCAACTGCTCGAATGCCGGCCAGCGAGAATTCGGCGATGTGGTCGGCGACCGCGTCGATCTCGCCCGCGTCGATTGGTGCCTTGAACCCCAGTCTGGCAATCAATGGATTCGGCCGGTACGACACGACCTGTCCGATCGTGCTCGCGACCGACCGCTGGACGCTCGGATCGGTCGGCGGCAGGTCGATAATCTCCGCCACCACACTCGAGAGGTACTCGATACGGGGACGCAGACCCTGATTGACCAGCGCGTCGAGCGCTGGCGTGGGATCGGTGATCTCGCGGTTGACGAGATGGTGAATCCAGCCGCTGCGCCTGTCGAGAATACGGCGCAGATGGATGTGCACGAACCGCCGAAGTTTTTCCTCCGGCTGACAACCCTCGCCTGCCTGCTTCGCTTCGACAGTCACCGACTGCAGCTGCTCGGTCGCCAGCTGCAGGACTTCCCGATAGAGGCCAAGTTTGTCCCGGAAATGGTAATTGACTGACGCGACGTTGGTCCGGGCCGAACGACAAATCTCCCTGACGGTGACGCGCTTGAAGCCGCGGTCGGCGAACAGCTTCGCGGCCGTCTTCAGTAGCCGCTCGCGCGTCGCCTGATCCCGGCCGCTCATAGCGTCCGTCGAAAGAGCGCCGTCGCGGCCGCGAGCGCGACGACCGAAAAGACCACCAGATATGTGAGGTCGCCGGTGATCGCCTCAAAGCCCGTGTTCTTGAGCAGCAGGCTCTTGAAGGCATGCACGGCGTACGTAAACGGATCGACGGCCGCGATCGCCTGCATCCAGGGCGGGAATCCCTGCTGCGGGTACACGGCGCCGCTGGGAAAGTACAGCACGGTGTTCAGCAGGCCGAACATCGCACGCGGCGTCAGCGGATCGGTGACGCGCACCATCAGCAGGAACATCAGACTGATGAGCGCAAACGACGTGACGATGATCACGATCAGGAGCCTCAGCAGGCGCATCGGCTCGAACGGATTCGGAATGCCGGCAATGAGCGACCCGATCGTCATCAGCACGGCGCCGGCGAGCACGGCCTTGATCGTGCCAGACAGATTGAACCCGGCGACGAGCTCGAGCTTGGTGATCGGCGTCACGAGGTAGCCCTCGTGCAGCCCGCGTGCCTTGTCGTCGATGAAGATGATGCCGCCGCCAATCATGACCATCATGAAGATCGACATGCAGATCGATCCGGGCAGCAGGTATTGGATGTACGGCACGTACGGGTACACCTCGACCAGATCGAGCGTCGCCTGACCGGGCACACGCGGAGTGGTCACGGGCTGGTTGTACGCGCCCAGAATGGCGTTCATCGTGCCGGCGAGCGCGATCGACACGAAGTTGTCGGTGTTGTCCTCGATGAGGGCAACGCGCGGCTGGTTCTTTTCGAGCACGCGACGCGAGAACTCAGGGGGAATCGTCAGCACGCCATTGACGCGGCCGTTCCGCAGGTCAGCGAGCGCGTCTCCCTGATCGGCGTACTCGACGACATCGATCACCCGCGAGCCGGACGAAGCGGCGGCGCACAGCTCGCGTATCTTCACGGCCGGCACGCCATGGTCCTGATCGACCACGGCCACCTTCAGGTGCTTCACGTTGCCGCCAAACGCGTAGCCGAGCGTCACGAGCTGGCAGACCGGGAAGACCATCGACATCACGATCAACATCGGACTGCGGCGGAACCTCCGCAGCTCGCGCTCGATGATGGCCAGGGTTCTGTGCATCAGCTATTACTGCCGCTCGGGCATCGTAAACATCGGCGCCTCGTGCACCGCATCGCGCAGATCGCGGCCGGCGTAGTGCACGAACACATCGTCCAGTGTGGCGTTGCCCGGCAATGCCGCCTTGAGCCTGGTTGGCGTATCAAGGGCCTTGAGGTCGCCATGGTCGACAATCGCAATGCGATCGCACAGCCTGTCGGCTTCGTCCATATAGTGCGTGGTCAACAGCACCGTGAGGTCGCGCTCGCCTTTGATCTTCTTGAGCATCTCCCACACCGCCACGCGGCTGACCGGGTCGAGACCGGTGGTCGGCTCGTCGAGAAAGAAGATGCGCGGCTCGTGCACGAGGCCTCGCGCAATCTCCACCCGCCGTCGCATGCCGCCCGACAGATATTTGACCGGCTTGTCCGCCCACTTGGTCAGCTCCACGGCCTCGAGGAGCTCGGGAATCAGGCGTGCGCGCGTGCTGCGGGGCACGCCATAGAGCTTGGCGAAAATCAGCAGGTTCTCTTCCACGCTCAGTTCGAGATCGCTCGTCATCGCCTGCGGGATGACGCCGATCGACCGGCGCACGCCGTCGGCCTGCTTGACCACATCAAACCCATTGACGAGCGCGCTCCCCGAGGTCGGCACGAGCAGCGTCACCAACATGCGGATGAGCGTCGACTTGCCGGCGCCGTTCGGGCCGAGCAGCCCGAAGATCTCCCCTTCCTCGACGACGAAACTGATCCCGTTGACGGCGGTGAAATCGCCGAACTTCTTGACGATTGAGCGAACGTCAATGGCGGCCAATTCAATTCACCGGCAGGAGCACATATGCCGTCATGCCCACCGCGAGGCGGCGGTCGCGATTGTCGACGCGCAAACGGACCTCGAAGGTCTTGATGTCGCGCTTGGTCCGGCTGACGTCGCGCTGGGTGGCGAATGCGGCATCGACGCCCCGAAAAAACAGTGTACCCTGGAGCTCGGCTCCCGAGGGCAGCCGCACGGTAAGCTTGTCACCCAGCCGCAGCCGGTCGATATACGTCTCCTCAACATCGGCCCGGATCCAGAGGTCATCGGGATTGATCAGCGTGACCACGGGCTGACCGGGACTGACGACCTCGCCCACCCTGACCGCCCGCACGTCGACGATGCCGTCAATCGGCGCCTTGAGCTCCGTGTACGCGAGTCGTACGTTGGCTTTGTCTCGCTGGGCGTCCGCGGCGGCCTGCTGATGCTGATTGGTCGTCAGCTGGCTGCGCCTCATCGCAATCTGTTCGGCGTTGGACCGCGCGAGGGCGACGGTCGAGCGCTGCGCCTCGACTTGCATCTTGAGCCCATCGAGCCTGGCCTGCGCCGCTTCGAAGGCGGTTCTCGCCTGATCGCGATCGTGAACCGAGAGCACGCCCTGCTGCGCCAGACTCTGGGTGCGCGTATTGATCAGCCCGGCGCTCTCCACATCCGCCGTAGCGGCGTCCACCTGCGATTCGATGGCCGCCAGCGTCGATTCGGCCTGGCGGATTTGATCGGCCGTCTGGAGCTCCTGATACCGCAGCGCGGCTTCGCTCTCCTTGACCTGCGAGCCCATCGCCGCGGCGTTCTGGGTGACCGAGGCGCTCTCCGCCTTCAGTTCGTCTGGAGTAATGACCGCCAGGAGTTGATCCTTCTTGACGTGGTCGCCCTCAGTCACCTCGAGCCGGCTGATTTGCCCGGCGATCTGCGGGCTGACCAGCACGTCGTTGGTAGTGACGATACCGGTGAGGACAAGCGGGACGAGAGGGCGAGAATAGACGTAGAAACCGGCGCCGGCAATCGCGAGCGCCACGACGATGAGGAGGAGGGCTTTTCGCACGCGGTAACTCAAACGCATGTATAAAACAACTGTTTGAGGTCTGTCAACCTGGGACCGATCACCACGCGCGCCGCCGCGCCCGGCGCCTGGTCCCGCTCTTCGCTATACTGTGGGTGTTTTGCTCCGGGATCTGCCGCCGCGCGCGCGCTGGTACATCATCGCCGTGATCGCGTCGGGGGCGCTGACCATCGGTCTGCTGCTGCCCCGGGCGACGCTCACCCCCATCGGTCCGCTCGTCATCCTGGTGCTGCTGTCGGCGCTCACCGCTGCGTTCAAGGTCCAGCTGCCTATCGCCAGCGGCTCGAACATGTCGGTCTCCTACGTGGTCGACATCGCGTCCCTGATCCTCCGCGGGCCGCACGCGTCGATGATCGTCGGGGCCGCCAGCGGGTGGAGCCAGTCGACGATCAATTCGCAGAACCGGAATCCGCCCTACCGCACCCTCTTCAACATGGCGATCCTCATCCTGACGGTGCAGGCGTCTGGCCAGGTGTATCAGCGGCTCGGCGGCACCTCGCAGGCCGATTTGATCACCATCGCCGGCCCCCTCGCCGGCATGGCCGTCACGTATTTTCTCGTCAACACGATTCCGATCGCTGTGGCCATCGCCCTGACGACCAATCAAAGCGCGTGGCGGATCTGGAAGACCGAGTTCGCATCGAGCGTACCCAACTACATGCTGGGTGCCGGCGCGGCGGCCATCGTGATCGCGGCCACGGATCGGGCGGGGCCCTGGTTGACGCTGCTGCTCGCGGCAGCGCCGCTGTACCTGACCTACAAGATGTATCGCACGGGCGTCGAGAGCGAAGCGCGCCAGGGCGCCATTCTCGCTGCTGCGCACGACGCCATCATCACGATGGATCAGAACCTGAACCTCCGCGAGTTCAATCCAGCGGCCGAACGGATGTTCGGGTACTCCCGGCTCGGCATGCTCGGCCGGAACGCCGAGCTCTTGCTGCCGGCCGCCGATCGGGCCGTGCAGCTCGAGAGGATCCGCGAATACATGACGACAGGCCGCGGGCCGCTTGCGGGAGGACGCCGGCTCGAGCTGACGGCGCTTCGGGCCGACGGCAGTGAGTTTCCGGTCGAGTTGACCGTGGCGCGGATGGGCACCGAGGGTCGCTCGAAGCTGACCGGATTCATCCGCGACATCACCGAGCAGCGTGCGCTCGAGGAGCAGCTGCGGCAGTCGCAAAAGCTCGAAGCCATCGGCCGGCTCGCCGGCGGCGTCGCGCACGATTTCAACAACATCCTGGCGAGCATCATGGGCGCCGCCGATCTGCTGGCCATGCAGCTCGACCCCGACCATCCGGCCGTGTCCGAAGCCAATGAGATCAGGCAGTCGGTGGAGCGCGGCGCGGGACTCACACGCCAGCTGCTGGCGTTCAGCCGCCGTCAGGCGACCCGGACTCGCCTGTTCGCGCTCGGGGACGTCGTTGGCGGGATGGACACGATGCTCCGCCGTCTGATTGGACCGGAAATCGAGCTGGAGATCATCGGCGGCGCCGGGTCTACCGTCCGAGCCGACTCCGGGCAGATCGAGCAGGTCGTGCTGAACCTTGCCATCAACGCCCGCGACGCGATGCCTGAGGGCGGACGGCTGACCGTACGCGTGGACGAAGTCGAGATCGACGAGGCGGGCGCTGCGGCGCTGGTCGAAGGCCACGCCGGGCGGTACGCCCGACTGAGTGTCAGCGATACGGGAACTGGCATGGACGAGGCGACCAAGGCGCGGCTCTTCGAGCCCTTCTTCACCACCAAGGAGCGGGGGAAAGGCACGGGCCTCGGTCTGTCAATCGTCTATGGCATCGTGAAGCAAAGCGGCGGGCACATCAGCGTCTTGAGCGAGCGTGGGCGCGGCACCACGTTCAGTATTTATCTGCCCGTCGCGGCCGTTCCGGAACCCGCAACCGCCTCTGTCTGATACCCCAGGCTGAGGAGCAGCGTCACCATCAGGAGCGCGGCAGCCGAGATGTACGGCATCGACGGGCCCACGCGCTCCAGCGAAGTCGTTCCCCAGACCGGACCCACCGTGCGACCAAGGCTCTCGACGGCGCCCGCCGCACCTTGCATCCTTCCCTGCTCGTCCTTCCCACCCGCACGAGAGACAAGGCTCGTGACCGCGGGCGTGCCGAATCCCATGCCGAGCGCCAGTGGCACGAGGGTCACGACAAACATCACCACCGAGTGCGTCAGCGACGCCGCAAGCAGGCCTGTCGCACTCAAAATGAGGCCGGCGATCAAGGTCGTCTTATCGCCGAGTCGATGGACGATCGGACGGATGAAGGCCACCTGCACGATGACGCCGAGCAACCCGAAGGCGGCAAACAGATACCCCGTTTGCGCGGCGTCAAACCCGAACCGGCTCGCCACAAACAGTGCAAACGTCGCCTGGAAGACCGCGAACGCGAACCAGTACGCGAAGTCGATCATCAGCACACGCCGGACGAGCGGACGCCCCAGCAGCTCTGGAAGATACTTCAAGGGATTGCCGGTGCCCGCTCGCGCGCGATGGACCGTTTCGGGCAGCCACAGGAGCGCCATCATCGTCGCCACGAGCGTAATGGCGGCCGCCGCCCAGATAGGTGCGGTGTAGCTGACTCTGGCGAGCACGCCGCTGATCGCTGGGCCGAAGATGAAGCCGAGACCAAACGCGGCGCCAATCAGCCCATACGCCCGCGCGCGATCCTTCGGCTCGGTGATGTCGGCCACATACGCCCGGGCGGTCGAGATGTTTCCGCCTGAGAGTCCATCCACAATCCGCGACAAAAACAGCATCGTCACCGAATGCGCGAGCGCCATCATGACGAAGCTGACGACCGTGCCGGCGAGGCTGAAGACGAGAACGGGCCGGCGGCCGTAGCGATCGGACAGATCGCCGAGCGCCGGCGAGGCAATCAGCTGACACAACGAGAACGTGCCGAACAGCAAACCGATCACGAGCGGTGAGGCGCCGAACTGCTGAGCGTAGAACGGCAACAGCGGGATGATGATCCCGAACCCGACGAGGTTGACGAAGATCGTCAGGAAGATGATGAGGAGCGGGCGGCTCAGCGGGTGTCCTTCCCCGCCCTGGGTCCCTTGTTGTCTCGGGCCGGCGCGTGATCCAGATTCGCGACGCGCCAGCCGGTTTCGTAGACGAACTGCGCGATGCGTGTCATCTTGTCGAACTCGATCTTCGACACTTCGTCGGTGTTCGCGTGATAGTCGGGATGGAGGCCGGTCGTGAAGAAGATGATCGGAATCCCCTTCGACGCGTAGCTGTAGTGGTCGCTCCGCGTGTAGAGCTGCTCGAGATCCCTCGGATCGTTGAATTCGTAGTTGAGCGTCAACGGCCTGGGCAGCGCCCCGTTGGCCGCACGATTGACCTCATGAAGCTCCGTGCTGATGCGGTCGGACCCGACCAGGTAGACCGTATTGGCTTCGCTCGCCTTGTCGTCTCGGTTGCGCCCGACCATGTCGATGTTGAGCTCAGCGACAATGTGATCGATCGGCACCGTCGGGTAGTCGGCGAAGTATCGCGATCCCCACAGCCCGCTCTCCTCGCCCGCATGCCAGATAAAGAGCAGCGATCGCTTGGGTCGCGGACCCTGGGCAAACGCCTTGGCGAGCGCCATCACCGACACAATCCCCGACCCGTCATCGTCGGCCCCGTTCCAGATGCGATCGTTTTCGGCCCCAGGCGTGACGCGCCCAGGGGCGCCGAGTCGCCGCGATCCGTCGCCGTTCGCGCCCGGCGTGACTTCGCCCTCCGCGTATCCGACGTGATCGTAGTGGGCCCCGAACGCCACGTAGGTATTCTTCAGCTGCGCATCGCTGCCCTCGACGATGGCGACGACGTTCTGCGTCAGCCGCGTCCGCACCACGTCATAGTCGTCATCGACGTTGAAGGTGAGCTTCACGCCGTCGAGCCGGAATGCCGGCAACGGCTCTTGCGCGTCGGCCAGACGCTTGAGCTCGGCGTACTTCGTCGGTGCCCGGCTGAAGAGGAATTCGAAGAAGGCGTCGGTGGCTGTGACGCTCGGTGGCATGGGCGAATCGAGGCGCTGGACCGTCGTGAAGTCAGCCGCCGGAATCTGATTGCCCCGCCCGCGGCCCACCGGCTGCGCCCCCCCGGCCTGAGCACCGGCGCCTTGCGCACCGCCCACCGCCGCGCCGGCGGCCGGCTGACCGCCGCGACCGCCAAAGAAGACCTGTGCGCCGACGCTGGCCGCCGCCCGGAGCTCGTCGATCGCATGTTGACTGCGGCCGGCAAGCAGAATCCGATTCGCCTGGTCGAGTCCCTTCGGTCCGTTTGCGCCGAGCCAAATGACAGCCGCGCCCGCGACATCCTTGCCGCTGAAATCCCTGTGATTGGCGCCAGGCGCGTCCAACCCATAACCGGCGAATTCCACTCGGTCGAGGGTCATCTTCTGCTTGCCGCCGGCGTTTCGGGGGAAGGTGACGCCCTCGCCCTCAGCGAATGTCCGCGTCTCGCCACCGACCTCGACAGTGACCGTCGAGCGCGACGTAGTTGTCACCCCGAGCACGCGGACTGTCTGCAGGTACGAGCCAGCATCGCCAGCCGGCTTCGCGCCCCAGGCGTGCAAGTGATCCTCGATGTAGGCGGCCGCCAGGCCGATGCCCGTGCTGAACACGGCGCGGCCCTCGAGCTCGTCAGAGGCGACGTAGGTGAGCCATTCCTTGAGGTCCTGGCCCTTGATCGACGAGAGGCCGCCACCGGAGGCCGCCGACAAGGACACGGCCCAGAGGGCAAGGGCGAGAGCAAACAGGCGAATTCCCAGACGGCGACGGCTCATGCAGTTCCCCCCATGCGACCAGGGCAGTATAAGCTCCCGCTTGCCAGGATGAATGCCTTTCGGGTAAGGTTTTCCACTGGATCCCCTGCCCGTGTGTGTGTTTCCGGCTGCGGCGCGTCGCGCTTGCCTTCCCCTTCTTCCAATTTAGGAGAGAGTTGATTGGCTGTCCGTCTGTTTGTCGGAAACCTGTCGTACGCCACCACCGAAGCGGATCTACGAGCCCATTTCGGCTCTGTGGCACCACCCTCACAGATCGTTCTGCCGGTCGATCGTGAGACCGGCCGTCCGCGTGGGTTCGCCTTTGTCGAGTACCAGGACCGCGCGAACGCCGAGAAGGCGATCCAGCAGTTCAACGGTCAGGTCTTCAACGGCCGCCCGCTGGCAGTGAGCGAGGCGCGCGCGCGGGAAGATCGCGGGCCGGGCGGCCCTCGCCCCGGCGGCGGTGGCTTTGCGCCCCGTCCGCCGTCCTCGTTCGGCGCACCCCGTCCGTTCGATTCGGCCGGAGCGCCAGGGGCCCCGCGCGCCCGCAACTTCGGCCCCGACGCCAAACCTCAACGTGGCTTCGGCGCCAAGGGCAAGAAGGGCAAGGAGACCGAGCGCCCGCGCGGCCCCATCCCCACGAAGGTCACCGGCCGCTCGTTCACGCTCGACGACGCAGACTCTACGGCCGACGAGGCGCTGCCCGACATCGACGACATCGCCACGAGCAAGCCGCACGAAGACGAAGACAAAGAAGAATAAGAGGTGCGAGGGTGCGGCAGTGCGAAGGTGCGAGGGTGCTGCCTCACCGCGTATCGGCGTCGTAGACGTGCGTGATCGTCCGCGCGTCGTTGTAGCGGTCCGCTTCCATTTCGACCACGACCCGCAACTGGCGAGGCTCTGCGTCGACTGAAAATGTCTGTGTGATCTTCTGACCCAGCCCGTCGATTTCGCTCACCAACTTGCCCGCAATCCACCGGGTCTTTCGCTCGATCTTGGTGTTCTCGTCTTTGATCTTCTTGCCGTCTGGCGCCAGACGCGTGGCCCGGCCGTCCGGACCGGTGAGGATCACCATCGATTCGGTGACCGTGACGATCAAATGATCGGGCGGGTCCGTGATATCCCGCAGCGCGTCGCGCTGACGGGCGATCTGCTCGCGGTTCCCGCGACCGCTGAGGCCGCCGGGACCGCCGCCGAGGGGGCCGCCGCCGAAACCACCGGGGCGCCGGCTCGCGCCGCGTCCACCACCGTCGCGGCCGTCGCCTCGACCCTCCGGCGCGTGAGGCTGACTGGCGGCCGGATGCGTGTTGATCGTCCACGCGCCGGCGAGCGACGTCAGTTTCTCCTGGGCCGGTTGCGCCTGTGCGCGGCCGTCTGCCGCCGGTAACGTCATCACGACCATCAACGCAATGCCGATCGCCTTCATGCTTCGAAGATTATCGCCGCAGCGGGCAAACCGGCGACATGAAAAGACCGTGAAAGGGGCTGGGGGTTAGGGGTTAGGGGCTGGGCCCCGAACGGCCGAAGCTTCAAGGGAACGGAGGAGCCCGTGAGTGAGACGGCCGACTTCTGAGCTCAATTCGTCGAACCGTTCCAGACTCTTCCCAGAGATGTACTCGCGGCGTTTGCCGATCACTGCCTGCGTCTCGAGCTCGGCGTGAGAGCCGAGAGAGATCATCAGATGGTGACAGTAACCGGCGATATTTCGCCTATGTCCTTCGGCGATGTTCGATGGGATCGAGACGGCGGACTTGCGCATCTGGGAGGCAAGCCCCCACCACTCGCGTTTCGGGAAGGCTTTGGTGATCTCGTACGCAAAATCTGCGAGGACGATCGCTCGCTGCCAGGCGAGGAGATCGCGATAGCTTGTAATCTGTTCCATGCGATCGTGACCACGCAAGACGCGCTCCGCTCGGCACTGTTCGATCATCCGCCTGGATCGCCGTAGAGTGTTGCTGAGATTTCATCTGTCTCTTCCGGACAGTTTGCACTTCTTGCGCTCTGATCCCTCGAACCCCTAACCCCTAACCCCTAACCCCTAACCCCTGGCCCTTAGCCCCTCCCCACCGCGGCGCCAGGCGGAGGCGCGTCCGGATCTGGTCGAATGCCGTCAGTAGTTCGTGGATCATCCGTGGTGTCCGGTTCGCGCGCGCATAGACCCATCCAGTTTCCCGCACGAGTTCGTGGCCCTCGACGCGAGCACAGAAGAATTGACCCGCATCCACCTCTCGTGCAATGGCTTGGTAGGGCACGATGCCGATCCCGAGGCCCGTCTTCACCATGGCCTTGATGATTTCCACGTTCTCGGTGTCCATGACAATCGTCGGTGTGATGTTCTCAGTGGTGAAGAAACGGTCGATCACGCGACGAGTTGCTGAACCGATCTCGAACAGAATGAACGGCTGCACGGCCAAATCGCGCGGCGCGACGCGGCGCCGCCGGGCCAGCGGGTGCCCCGGCGGCATGACGACGAGCAGCTCCTCGCGCATGACCGGAACGGCCACAAGGTCCGACTCGTGAATAGGGAGCGTCAGCAGGCCGATGTCCGCCCGCCCCGCACGAATCTCCTGGACCGATCGGTCCGCGGTGGCCACGGTCAACCGGACGTCGAGTTGCGGGTGCATGCGCTTCAAGTGCTTGAGGAGCGGCGGAAACACGTAGAGGCACACGGTCATACCGCCCGAGAGACGCAGGGTGCCACGCAGCGTGCGCGTTCGGTCGGTAATGACACCGACCGTGTCGCGCACGTCCTGAAAGACGCGCTGGCCGAGTTGGACGAGACTTTCGGCGGCCGGCGTCATTCGAACTTTGCGCCCGACGCGCAGGAACAGCGGCTCGCCCAGCTCCTCTTCGAGGAGAAGAATCTGGCGGCTGATGGCGGACTGCGACACGTGCAGCTTCTTCCCGCAAGCGGTGAACGATCCCGTTTCAGCGATGGCTTGGAGGATTTCGAGCTGGCGGAGGTCCACGGGGTCGGCGCCGATCAGACTCCTCTGAACGTGCTGAAGCCGAACGGGCTGATGAGCAGCGGCACGTGGTAATTCTCTTCCGGGTCGCGCACGCTAAAGGTGATCTTGGCCTCCGGGAAGAACGGCGCGCTCAAGCCCTGCTCGCGCTCGTACGACCCGATGTCGAACGTCAGCCGGTAGGTGCCAGCCGCCATCGGCCGCCCCTCGGTCAGCGTCATCACACGGCCCTTTTCGTCGGTCGAGCCCCGGCCGATCGGGATCCATTCGCTGGCTTGACGCATCTCGAGAATGACCGTGACGCCGATCGCCGCCTCGCCGCGGGACGTGTCCAGTACGCGCGTGGTGATCATGGGGGCCCATTATAGGGCAGGAGCACCGGACGGGCTTCGCGCGTCCACCCTTCTTCCCACGTCGGTCGCGCGGATTTTCGAGCACCGGCCCGGAGCCGCTCGAGGGGCTTCTGATCGGCCGGATAGGTCTCGAAGAGGTCAAAGAGCACGTCGGACAGCTGATCGGCCTTGGAAAAGAGCAGCCCGTTGTCGCCGTGACGCACTCTCTCGGCGAGGCACGCGCCGTAGTCCAAGGCGCAAACCGGGACGCCTGCGCCAAAGAGGTCGGCGACCTTCATGGGAATATCCAGGCCAGACGACGATCGGTGCAGGCAGAGCCCGAGGTCGGCGCTGCCCACCACGTGTGGATAGTCCTCGGGCTCGAGCCAACGTGCGCGCAAGTGGACCCGACGGGCCGGGAGCCCTGCGAAGCGACGCTCGAACTCCGCGCGCCTGGCGCCGTCGCCCGTCACCAGGATCACGAGGTCGGGAAAGCGTCTGGCCGATCCGGTCGCCTCCCACCCCCGAATGCGCTGCTCGAGTCGGACGACGGCATCGATGATGACGTCGAAGTCCTCGTCTTCCGTCCAGCTCGTCGGGCACACGATGAACCCAACCGTGCTTGTGTGCACGCCGAGGCGAGCGAACAGCGCCTGTCGATAGCGCTCGCGATCCGCGCGCTCGACCGGCACAAAGGGCGACGCAGGGCGATCGTAGAGCACGTGGGCGTTCTTCACGCCGAAGCGGCTCTCGAGAAATGCCGCGAGGCCGCGCGAGACGCAGAGATTGGCGTCCACGCGGCGCGCGTCACGCCGCTCCAGCCAGCGCTGCAGGCGGACGACCGGATGCCAGTGCCCGAGGCGAAGGGTCAGCACGGAGTAGCCGAGGTTGTGCCAGTCGATCACGAACCGCACGCCGCGGCGACGGAGCGAGAGCCACGTGACGGCCAGCGTGGGAAACGCCGGCGGATTCTGCACGAGCACGAGTTCAGGACGCGTCAGTCCCTTGAGCGCTCGTCTCAGGCGCAGGCCGATGCGCACGGCATCGAACAAGCCGAACATGGCGTCTCCGGATCCCGAGAGGTTCTGCCGGATCCACAGTCTCGAGGTCTTCAGACGATGGACGGTGATGCGCGGATCGTCCGCAATGCGTTTCGGCAACGGCGTACCCTCGAGACCCACGAGATCAACGTCGTGGCCGAGCGCCGCCAACGCATGGGCGTGATAAAGCATGCGGGCGCTTCGACCCAGGTCAGTGAGGGCGATTACGGCTGCGCGCATCACACACCAGGGTGCGAGGGTGCGAGCGTGCGGAGGTGCGAGGGTGCGGGAGTGCCAAGGTCGGCCACTGCAGGGCATAATAACCCACTGACATGGCGTCATCCCTGAAGGCAGAGCGCAGCAAACCCCGCGAGGCCGTTCTCGGCGGACCGGCGACGGTCGTTGATACGGCGTGCCCGCTCGACTGCCCCGACGCCTGCAGCCTCGCGGTGACCGTGCAGCACGGCAAGGTGATCGCACTCGACGGCTCCCACAGAAACCCGGTCACCGACGGGTTCATCTGCGCAAAGGTCCGCAAGTTCGGCGAGCGCGTCTACGGTCCGGATCGGTTGCTGTATCCCGCGGTTCGCACAGGCCGCAAGGGCGAGAACCGGTTCAAGCGCGCCTCCTGGGACGAAGCCCTCGCGCTCATCGTCTCGAGGTTTGAACGGGCCAAGGCCGAGCACGGCGGCGCGTCCATCCTGCCGTATTCGTACGGCGGTTCGAACGGACTGCTGACCCAGGACAATCTCGACGCAACGCTGTGGCGCCGACTCGGCGCGTCGCGGCTTGCGCGGACCTTGTGTGCAGCGCCCACCGGCGCGGCAAACCAGGCGCTGTACGGCAAGATGCCGTCGGTCACCTATCAGGACTATCCCGAGGCGAAGCTCATCGTCTTGTGGGGCATCAATCCATCGGTCTCCGGCATTCACATCGTGCCTTTTGTACGCGAGGCCCAGAAGCGGGGAGCCAAGCTCGTCGTCATCGATCCCAGGACCACGGCGATCGCCCGATCGGCGGACGTCCATCTCGCCGTCAAGCCAGGCACCGATGTCGCGATCGCCCTGGCGATCCACCGGCATCTGTTCGTGAACGGTCACGCTGACGAAGCGTTTCTGCGCGACCATACGCGCGGCGTCGACGGGCTTCGCGAGCGGGCCGGGTCGTGGACTATGGAGCGCGCCGCCGAGGTTGCCGGGATTGACGCGGCGGCCCTTCGACAGGTCGCCACGTTGTATGCCGACTCCTCGCCAGCCCTCATCCGCTGTGGCTGGGGTCTCGAGCGCAACCGCAACGGCGGGAACGCTGCCCTGGCCGTCCTCGCGCTCCCGGCCGTGGGCGGAAAGTTCGGCGTGCGCGGCGGCGGCTATGCGATGAGCAACTCGGCGTCATGGAATATCACGCGGCCGTGGATCGGCGCCGACGAACCCGCGACGCGCGTCGTCAACATGAATCATCTCGGCCGCGCGCTCACGGAGTACGGAGATCCACCGGTCGACGTGCTGTTCGTCTACAACTGCAATCCGGCGGCGACCGTGCCAGATCAGTCGAGAGTCCTCCGCGGCCTGGAGCGCGAAGACCTGTTCACGATCGTCTTTGAACAGGTGATGACCGATACGGCGCTGTACGCGGACGTCGTCCTGCCGGCCACGACGTTCCTCGAGGGCTACGACTTCGCCAAGGCCTACGGGCCGATTAATATGGAGCTGGCCCGGCCGGTCGTTGACGTGGTTGGGGAAGCACGGCCGAACGCCAACGTCTTCGGCGAGTTATGTGCGCGGCTTGGCCTGCTGCGTGACGGCGAGCCGCAGGACGAGCTGGAGCTTCTCGTCCACGTGCTGGATGCGCTGCCAGCCACGATCGGCGCCGATCTCCGCGCTGGGGAGCGCCCCTTGCCGGAGTATGGAGCGGCCCCGGTTCAATTCGTCGACGTCTTCCCGAACACACCGGATCGCAAGATCGATCTGTTTCCCGCCGCGCTCGACGCCAGCGCGCCGATGGGCCTCTACCAGTTTCAGCCGGACCCGGCGACCGATCGGTATCCGTTGTCCCTTATCTCGCCGGCGAGCGACCGCACCATCAGCTCCACCCTCGGCGAGCTACCGCGCCCGGACGTCAAGCTGACCATGCACCCTGACGATGCACAGGCGCGTGGGCTGGCGGAGGGCGACCTCGTGCGGATCTTCAACGACCGGGGCGAGGTCCACTGCCCGCTGTCCGTCACGCCTGCGATTCGTCCAGGGATCGTCAGCATGCCGAAAGGCTTGTGGCGGCGCAGCACATCGAACGGCGCGACGGCAACGGCCCTCGTCCCAGACACACTCACCGATCTTGGCGGCGGCGCGTGCTTCAACGACGCACGGGTGCAAGTGGCATCCGTGGCTCGCGCGTGAGTAGATTTACTTCGCTTGTTGCGGAACGTATCCTGGCGGGAGCGCGGCGCCTTCGCCGAAGAAAAAGTCTTCCATGTGCTTGGCGACGAGATCTTGCGCCTCTTTCTGCCATGGCATGAGACGGTACTCGTTGAGAATCATCTTCATGCGCTCTTCCCAGAGCTTCCACGCCGCCGCCGAGATGTGCTCGTAGATGCGCTGGCCGAGCTCGCCGGGCCACGGCGGTGCGTCGAGACCGGGCATCTCCTTCTGATACTTGCCGCAGAAGACCTTGCGTCCGCTTTTGTTACCGACAGGCGCCGCCGGTGGCGTCGGATCGCATGTATCAGCCATGAGGTGATTGTACTGGATCCGCCCGCCCCGCGAGGACGGGGATCTCCTGATCGATCACAAAGTCGAGCCTGCCATGTGCGGCGCGCAGTGCCCGCTCGACGTCGGCCGGGCTGTCGCCGTGCGCAAAGATGAACCCGAGGTAGCTCGCGCCTTCAGGGAGTGGGACAAGCCGCTGATCGGTTTTCGCCGTGATGCGCAGATCGTCGATGCCGGCGACGCCACGAGCCTCCTCGAGGCCCTCGACGCGGCGGAACACACCGCGCCGCGGAATCGGGATCATCATCACGCCGGACGCGCGCCGCTCGCGCACCCATTCATCGGCGGGCTCACCCAGCGCGTGGCGCAACAGCAGCTCTTCCAGAGGGATTAGTCCCGCCTCACGAGTCCAGGCTCGTTCGAATCGCAGGGCTCTGGCACAGAGGCCGCCGATGGGACGGGCAGCCACCTCGAGCATGAAGACCCCTTCCCCATTCACTCGGCACTCGGCGTGGATCGGGCCATGCCGCAGGCCGAGCGCCCGGGCCGCCCGCGCTGTCGTCGACACGATCGCTTCCTGGATCGCAGCCGGCGCGACTGAGGGCGTCACGTAGATTGTTTCCTCAAAAAAAGGTCCGTCGAGCGGATCGGGCTTGTCGAAGACTGCCAGCACCGTGAGCGCACCATGATGCAGCAGGCCTTCGATGGCATATTCGGGGCCCGGGATGAATCCTTCGACGAGCGCCATCTCGTGCGCTTCGTCCTGCTCGACTCGAACGTCTGCCGATCGCAGGAGCGCGCGCAGGCGAAAGGAGGCGGCAATCAGTTCCTCGGAATCGTTGGCGCGCATGACCCCCCGGCTGGCGGAGAGCGCCAACGGCTTGATGACGCACGGGTAACCGACCGACCGCGCCACTTCATGCGGATCGCCGTCGATCATCGTGGGGACGAACCACGGCATGGGGAGACCCGCGTCGCGCAATCGCTCGCGCGAGCGCAGCTTGTTCCTGGCCGCCGCCGCCGCGTTCGGCGAGTGGCCCGGCAGCCCGAGCGCCTCCAGCGCCCGCGCGGCAATCACCGTCGGCCGGTCGCCCACCACGAGGACGCCGTCAATCGGTCTGGTGTGATGCCCGACGAGGATCGCGTCAACCGATCCGTGTTCGTCGTTGAACCGAATCGGGATTGCCCCGTCCCGCCACGGATCCTCGAGCACGTCGCAGCGATTGGTGGCAAAGACGAGATCGACACCGAGCCGCTCGGCCGCCTCGCCGAACGAGCGCGTCTGGTATCCCGTCGTCGTCGCTAAGAGCAGGACTCGCGGCATGACGATTACGATGCGAGGCTGCGAGGGTGCGGGGGTGCGAACGTGCGCCCGCGCCAAGGTGCAGACGGTGCAACGTGCGCGTTCAGGCTTTCAGCTACTCGCACCGCACCCTCGCACTCCGGCACTGTCGCACCATTCGCACCATCGCACCTTTTGCACCGTCGCACTCTCGCACGCTACACCAACGTGACCTGGTCAGGATTCGGCTCCGCGCAGCAGTACCAAGGCTCGCTCAGGTACGGCACCACGGCTCGATCGTCAGCTCGCGGTCTATTCGGCCGCGGCGTGCCGGCGCGCTCGTGCGCGAGCGTCGCAATCTCGTCAAAGACGGCTCCGCGGCCGGCTTTCGCTCGCACGCCAACAAGCGCGGTAATCTCGCGGTGCAGATCCTCCAGGCGCGGATCGGCATGCGACCAACGGTACGTCAGCGTCGCCGGATCGAATGGCCCGATCCACTGACGGACATCGTCGAGCTCCAGCAGCCGCGACCCCTCGGGCACGAGCAGTCGAATCGCCAGCTGAATAGGCGCGACATGCTCGACCAGATCCAGGGCCGCAAGCGTGTCGACGAGGTCGCAATAGTCGTCGAGCGTCAGCCATGGGTGAAACGCCACGAACGTCGGCCCGAGCGCCACGCCGGTCTCGCGGCACAGGGCCACCGCCTCGACAAAGTCGGCCCGCGTGTGCCCCTTGTCGAGGAAGGCCAACACCCGGTCATCGAGCGACTCGACGGCGCTCGTCACAAACGCACAGCCCGTCTCAACCAGCCGCGGCAGCAAGTCTCGATGGCGTAGCAGATGCTCGATCTTGATCGTGACGTCGTAGCTCACCGACGGATACGCGGCGTGCAAGGCCGCGACGATGCGCATGGCGTGCGTGGGACCGTTGAAGAAATCGGGATCTCCGAAGGTGATGTGTTCCGCTCCAGCCGCGACGAGCGCGGCGACGTCGCCTGCGACAACCTCGGGCGACACGATGCGAAACTGCCCCTTGTAGATCGGCACGACAGGACAATGCCGGCAGAGATGCTTGCAGCCGCGGCTTGCGTCGGTGGAGCCGACGATCTTACGGGTCCCGTCCGGCATCTGCAGGGTCGCGTAGCGTGAAAGCGGTGGCAGTCCCGACCGATCGGGGACGAGAAACTGCAGGCGCGGGATGGTTCTCGCGTTGACGCCGAAACTCTCGACGCCGGACCCAATAGGGTCCGGCCTGCGTACGCCATCCGCGATCGCGTGTGCGATCTCCACGAGGTCCGCTTCGAACTCGCCCGCCAGCACGTCGTCCACGCCGAGCGAGCGCAGCCACGACTCGTTCGGCGGCGCGTATAGTCCGTAGGCGCACAGGCGCACGGACGAATTGAGGCGGCGGACCTTCTCCAACACCGGCCCCGCGAGGCGCGTCGCCGTGTGCATCGGCAGATGTACCCCGATCAGAGAAACCGCCGACAGGCTTGCCTCCTGCAGCCGCTCCTTCGACAGGTCCACGCAATCCACTTCCCAACCCGCCTTCCGGAGCCAGGCCGCCGGAGAGGCCAGACCGAAGGGCTGCCGGCCCAATTCGTAGGTAGAGATCAGCAATGCACGCATCTGGGTTGGGGGGCTGAGGAACCTGAGCCCTGAGCCTTGAGCCCTTCGAGCATTCTGACATAGCCGTCTGGTAGACTGCGGCGCATGACGACGACCACCTTGGACGTTCCGGGTTTGGTCCAGCCGACGGTCGCGACCGATCGTGCCTTCTTTGGACATCCGCGCGGTCTTTCGACGCTGTTCTTTACCGAGATGTGGGAGCGCTTCAGCTATTACGGGATGCGCGCCTTACTTATTCTGTTCATGACCGCGGCTCCCGCAGCCGGGGGCCTGGGGTTCGACGCCGTCACGGCCGGCGCGATCTACGGCTTGTACACGTCAATGGTGTACATGGCCACGCTGCCAGGCGGCTGGATCGCCGATCGTCTGATCGGCCCTCAGCGTGCCGTGCTCGTTGGCGGCATCCTGATTGCCTCAGGCCATTTCAGCATGGCGATTCCGGCCCTCTCGACCTTCTATCTCGGCCTCGCGCTCATCGTTGTGGGCACTGGCCTCTTGAAGGGAAACGTCAGCGTGATCGTGGGTCGCTTGTATCGACCCGACGATGACCGACGGGATGCTGGCTATTCGATCTTTTACATGGGTATCAATACGGGCGCGTTCGTGGCGCCACTGGTGTGCGGCTTCCTCGGCCAGCGTGTCAGCTGGCACCTGGGATTCGCGACGGCCGGCGTCGGCATGGTGCTCGGTCTGATCCAGTACGCGTTCGGCAGGAAGCACTTTGGCGAAGCCGGACTGCATCCGGCTCACCCGGGTTCGGACGAGGCGTTCACCGAGCAGAAGCGCCACGCGTCGCGCTGGCTGGCAGGCGGCATCGCGGTTCTCGCGCTATTCGGACTCGGGATGTATACCGGACTGATCCCGCTCACGGCGAAACAAATCGCGGACGCTGCCGGCCTCCTTCTCTTCGGCGTATCGATCGGCTTCTTTGGCTGGGTCTTCTCTTCGGGTGGCTGGACGCCAGTCGAACGCAACCACCTGATTGTGATCACTGCGCTCTTCGTCGGGTACGCCCTGTTTGGCTCCGTGTTCGAGCAGGCGGGTTCCACGCTGAACCTTTTCGCCGACCGCAATACTCAAAACACGCTTCTCGGCTGGGACTTCCCGAGCAGCTGGTTCCAATCGGTCAATGCCCTTTTCGTGATCGTGTTCGCGCCGGTGTTCGCCTGGCTCTGGATCCGTCTGGCGCGAAAGGGCAAGGAACCCGGATCGGCTTCCAAGTTCGGGATCGGGCTCGTGCTCGTAGGCGTCGGCTTCGTCGTCCTGGCGCCTCCCGCCGCGAGAACGGGCGTACTCGCGAGCCCGGGATGGCTCATCCTCACCTACCTGCTTCACACGTGGGGTGAGTTGGCGCTCAGCCCGGTCGGCTTGAGCGCGATGAGCAAGCTCGCGCCGATCCGAATCGGCGGGCTCGTGATGGGCATCTGGTTTCTTGGCGTCTCCGTTGGGAATTATGCGAGCGGACGCGCCGCCGCCTTCTATGAGTCGATGTCGTTGCCGACGCTGTTTGGATTCGTCGGCGCGTTTGCGATGATTGCGGGTGTGATGTTCCTTCTCTGCTCGCGTTGGCTGAATCGTCTGAGCAGCGACCGGGCCTGACCCGCCATCGATGGCTCTCGAGGAGTATCGAAAGAAGCGCGACTTCAGCAAGACGCCGGAACCCTCGGGCAAGGCGGCAACGAGCAAGAGTCGCGAGCGATTCTTCTGCGTACAAAAGCACCTCGCCAGCCATCTCCACTATGATTTCCGCCTGGAGCACAACGGCGTGCTCCTTTCGTGGGCGGTGCCGAAGGGACCGTCGCTCGATCCATCCGTCAAGCGGCTCGCGATGCACGTCGAGGATCACCCGATTGAGTACGGCGAGTTCGAAGGCGTCATCCCGGAAGGTTACGGCGCGGGCATCGTGATGCTGTGGGACCGCGGCACGTGGACGCCGGAGGTCGCCGATGTCGACGCGGCGCTCGCGAAGGGCGACCTCAAGTTCACGCTGGACGGCTACAAGCTCAAGGGATCGTGGGTGCTCGTGCGCACGAGCGGCCGCTATCCGGGCGCGAGAAGTCGGCCGGCGCGTGGTGAAGGGACCTCCCGATCAAGTGAAAGCCGAAGCTGGCTGTTGATCAAGCACCGCGACGACTGGTCGGGCGACCTCGAAATCACCGAGTTCGCACCAAAGAGCGTCAAAAGCGAAGGCGACCTCGAGGACATCCTCGCCGCGGACACGCCGGCGCTATGGCGATCAGGCAAACCGGCCAAAGGTGGGAGCGCTAACGCGATGCTGGCAGAGATCATCGAGCGCGCCGCACAGATCAAGTCGAAGAAACTCAAGATAAGAAAGACGTGATGCTGACACAAGTGCCGGACGCTGTTCACACACTCGATCGGACCTTGCGCGAGATTTTCGGCGGCCGGCTGCAATCGTTCGTCGTCTACGGCCTGCACGCCCACGCACCGCAGAGGGTCGAGCACAATCGCCACGAACCGGGCGGACACGACACAACCGCCGCCCGGGCACGGTTGACGCACACGCTGGCGATCGTCAGCACACTCGCGACCGAGGACCTCCGCGCATGCGCGACCCGAGTCGGCAAGTGGCACGACGCAGGCCTGGCGACACCGCTTTTTATCACCGGCGACGAATTCGCCCGATCGCTCGACGCGTTTCCTTTTGAGTTCGGCGCGATCCTCTGGGACCACCTCGTCGTTTCTGGCAGCAATCCGTTCGAGGGGCTGAGCGTCCACCCGGCGGACCTGCGGCGCGCCTGCGAGGTCCAGGCGCGTGGCCACCTCTTGCACCTTCGCGAGGGTTATATCGAGACGCGCGGCCGATCTGACGCGCTCGCCGTGCTCGTCGTGGCCTCGGCTCCGGCGTTCGCCGCTCTGCTGACAAGCGTGGCACGAATCAACCACACCAAGAGTGCTGGAAGTACGGACACGCACGACGCCGCAACCGCCGCGCGGCATTTCGAACGAACACTGGGACTGACGGCCAACGCCGCCTCGGACATCGTCCAGTTGGCCGGCGTCGCCGAGATCTCGTCGGCTCAGGCCGAGCAATTGTTCCCGCCGTACCTGGATGCGGTGGAAGGCCTCGTCAAGTACATCGACACATGGAAGCAACGTGATACGTAGTCAGCAGTCGGCAGTCGGCAGTCGGCAGTCGGCAGGGCTTCTCGTCGCGGCGCTTCTCGTGTCGGTCGTTGCCTCTGCCCAAACACCCTCGCTGCCGGACCTGACCGAACCTGTCAACGACTTTGCACACGTTATCGATCAAGAGAACGCCGCGGCCATCGATCAGATGAGCCGCGCCCTCAAGGCCGCGAGCGGCGACGTCGTCGTGGTCGTCACGGTGCCAACCATCGCCGGGTATGGCGACATCCGCGAGTACGCGATCAAGCTCTTCGAAAATCACGGCCGCGGCATCGGCGACAAGGGGAAGAACAACGGGTTGCTGATCGTGCTGGCCCTGGCGGAACGGAAGGTCCAGATCGAGGTCGGGTACGGACTCGAAGAATGGGTGACCGACGGGTTCTCCGGCGAAACGAGCCGGCTCGTCATGGCGCCGGAGTTCCGGAACGGCCGCTACGGCGCCGGGCTCCGCGCGGGCGCCACGCGCATCGTCGCTCGCATCGCGCGGGGGCGCAACGTGACGCTTCAGGGCGTCGCCGTTCCGCGCGAAGCGGACGAGCCGAGCGACACGCCGATCCCGGTGACGGCAATCATCTTTGTCTTCATTGCGCTCATCGTCATCAGTCGGCTGGGCGGCGGACCGCGCGCGGGCATCCGGCGCTGGGGCGTCGGCGGTTGGAGCGGCTGGTCGAGCGGTATTGGATCGTTCGGCGGCGGCGGCTTCGGCAGCGGCGGCGGCTTTGGTGGTGGGTTTGGAGGATTCGGTGGCGGCAGTAGCGGCGGCGGCGGCGGCGGAGCGAGCTGGTGAAGCTGCCCCTGCTACACTTAGGACACACGAGGCTGATATGAAGATGACACGAAAGACTGGATTACAACTCCTGGCGCTGGCGCTCGCCGCGCTTCCGCTCGGCGGCTGCTCATACAACACCTTTGTCGGCCAGGAAGAGGCGATCAAGGCCCAGTGGGCGCAGGTGGAGAACCAGCTTCAACGGCGCAACGATCTGATTCCGAATCTCGTCGAGACCGTCAAGGGATACGCGGCCCACGAAGAAGGCGTGTACAAGGACATCGCCGACTCGAGGTCCCGACTGCTTGCGGCCAAGTCGGCGGAAGACACGATCCAAGCGGCCAACCAGCAATCGAGCGCGCTCGGACGCTTGCTGCTGATCGTCGAGAACTACCCGCAGCTGCGCGCCAACGAACAGTTCAACCGCCTGATGGACGAGCTGTCGGGCACCGAGAACCGCATCGCTGTTGAGCGCATGCGCTACAACGAGCGCATCCAGGAATACAACACGGCCCGGCGGCGATTCCCCGCGAATCTGACGGCGTCGATGTTCGGATTCAAGGAATATCCGTTCTTCCAGGCGCCGCCTGAAGCCAAGCAGGCGCCGAAGGTCAACTTCAAGCCGTAGTCGCGAGTGTTCGGTGGCTCTCCAGGTCCCTCTACCGTGGGAACGGCTGCTGTGGAGCGGCCGCTCTGCGTTCCCTCACGGACCGCGCGCGCGTTATCTGCTGACTGACCTGCGCCTCGTACGCAGCGTCTATTCCAGCGACGCGGACGAGATTCTGCTCGACGACATCGCCGATATTCGCCAGACGCACTCCCGCCTCGACCGGCTGCTCGGCACATCGACGCTCGTCGTGCAGTCGCGACGCCGCGCATTCACCATCGAGCTTCGGGGTGTTCGACGCGGCGCGCAGCTTGCGGCCGTGCTCGATCTTCTGTCCGGCGAGTCCGAGGCCCGGTTGGATGACGAGGCTGTGCGCGCGGCGCTTCGGTGGGACCCGCGAGGCCAGACGACGAGCCATTGGCGCGTC
>JBGPHH010000026.1:0-26378 GCA_041484265.1 Vicinamibacteria bacterium | reverse complement strand
GGCGATTCTGCTCGCGCTCTATATCGCGGTCGCCAAGAAGCAGGGCGTCTCGCCCAAGCAGATCAACGGCACGATCCAGAACGACATCCTCAAGGAATACATCGCGCGCGGGACGTATATCTACCCGGCGACCTTCTCGCTTCGGCTCATCACCGACATCTTCGCGTATTGCCAGGAGGAAGTGCCCAACTGGAATACGATCTCGATCAGCGGGTATCACATTCGCGAGGCTGGCTCGACGGCCGTGCAGGAACTGGCGTTCACGTTCGGGAATGCCATCACCTACGTGCAGGCGGCGGTGGACCGAGGGTTAAGGATCGACGACTTTGCGCCGCGCCTGTCCTTCTTCTTCAACGCGCACAACGACTTTCTCGAGGAGATCGCCAAGTTCCGGGCGGCCCGTCGCATGTGGGCGAAGATTGCCAGGGATCGATTCGGGGCGAAGAATCCCCGGTCGCTGATGCTCCGCTTTCATGCGCAGACGGCCGGCTCGTCGCTGACGGCGCAGCAGCCGGATAACAACGTGGTGCGCGTCACCATTCAAGCGCTCGCGGCGGTGCTCGGCGGCGCGCAGTCCCTGCACACGAATTCAAAAGACGAGGCGCTCTCGCTCCCGACCGCCGATGCGGCGCGCCTCGCCCTGCGGACGCAGCAGGTGATCGCCTACGAATCGGGCGTCGCCAATACCGTCGACCCGGTCGGCGGTTCGTACGCCATTGAGGCTCTGACCGATGAGGTCGAGCGAGGAGCCGACCAGTACCTCAAGAAGATCGACCAATTGGGCGGCATGCTGAAGGCGATCGAGAGCGGATGGGTGCAGAGGGAAATTCAGGACGCGGCCTACCAGTATCAGCGGGCGATCGAGAAGAAGGAACGCATCCTGGTTGGTGTCAACGAGTTTCAAACCGAAGACGAGGCGCGTATTCCGATCCACGTCGTCGATCCGGCGCTTGAAGCGTCACAGATCAAGTCGCTTGAGCGGGTGCGAGCCGATCGAGATCAGCGCGCCGTATCCGCGGCTCTCGAGCGGTTGGCACACGCCGCGCGCGGCTCAGACAACCTCATGCCGTACATCCTCGCGGCCGTTGAGGCCTACGCCACTGTTGGCGAAGTGTCCGACGCCTTCCGCAAAGTCCACGGCGAGTACCGCGAGGCGCTCACGGTGTGAACACGCAGAAGAGGAACTTAAAACTTAAAGAGTAAAAGGTAAAAGGACATAGAAGCTGGGAGTTCGGGGGTCTACTTTTAACTTTTGCATTTTCAGTTTTAACTTAATGACCGAAGTCAAGTTGCGCGTGTACTGGGCGGATTGCGATCCGGCGGGACTCGTCTATTTCGGCAACTTCTTCCGCCTCATCGGCCAGGCCGAGGAAGAGCTCTATCTGCGGGCCCTCAAGAATCGCGAGAAGCTGTTCGAGGGCCTCAGCGTCTGGATGCCGCGCGTCGAAGTGCACGCGAACTTTCTCAGCCCCATTCGGAGCGGGGGCTTCATTCGCGTCCGACTGGAACCGCAGTTCAAGGGCGAAAAGACCGTGAGGCTCGGGTTTGAAGTGCTCGACGACGAGACGAGCACCCTGTTCGCCAACGGGTATGTGACGGTGGTGTGCGTTGATCGCGCGACGTTCAAGTCGCGACCGATTCCGGACGAAGTCCGTCAGGCGTTAACCGGTGGCTAGCGCGCTTCCCCGCACGACCTTCACCAGAGCCGAGCTCGGTTTCCTGGCCCGCATGCGTGTGGCCAGGCTCGCGACGCGAGACGCTCGTGGTTTCCCGCATGTCATCCCAATTGTCTTTGCCATGGATGGTCGGCATTTGTACACGCCTCTCGATGCCAAGCCAAAACGCGTCGCGCCGCTCGAGCTGAAGCGCGTGCGCAATCTGGCCGCCAATCCGCAGCTCGCCATCGTCGCCGACGAGTACGACGAGGATTGGACCAAGCTCGCGTGGGTGCTGGTGAAAGGCAGGGGAGAAATCGTCGAGCGCGGTGAGACGCACGCCGCCGGCGTCCGTCTGCTGCAGAGCAAGTACCCTCAATACAAGATGATGCCGCTCGCCGATCGCCCGATGATCGTCGTGACGCCCCTCAGCGTCACGAGTTGGGGAGCTCTTTCAATCTAGCTCGAAGGTGCTCTTTCGCCCGCGTCATCGCCATGTGCAGGACAACAGAGTACAGTAAACACGTGAACCCGGTTTCAGAGCCCGGTCCAGACCTTCAGAATCTCGCGGCCCACTCCGCGATCCCGGAGCTCGAGCGCGAGGTGGCGCGACGGCGCACCTTCGCGATTATTTCCCATCCCGACGCCGGCAAGACGACGCTGACCGAAAAGCTGCTGCTCTACGCCGGTGCGATTGAACTGGCCGGCGCCGTCCGAGGGCGCCGCGACCGGCGGCACGCCACGTCCGACTGGATGGAGCTCGAGCAGCAGCGCGGCATTTCAATCTCGTCGGCAGCACTTGAATTCGAGCTGCAGGGACGGCGCATGTCGCTCATCGACACGCCCGGCCACAACGACTTCAGCGAAGACACTTATCGCGCGCTCATTGCCGCCGACAGCGTCGTGATGGTGATCGACGCCGCCAACGGCGTCGAGGGTCAGACCCGGAAGCTGTTCGAGGTGTGCCGGCGCCACCGGCTGCCGATTCTCACGTTCATCAACAAGTTCGATCGCCCGGCCCGCGATCCGCTGGAGCTCATCGACGATCTCGAGCGCACCCTCGGGATCGCGGCCGCGCCGGTGAACTGGCCGATCGGCAGCGCGGAACGCTTTCGCGGCGTGTACGACCTTCAGCACCAGACGATGAGTCGATACGAACGCGAGGCGCAGGGACAGTATCGGGCGCCGGTTGAGCTCTCGTCGTTGGACGATCCGATCGCGCGAGAGATGATTGGTGCCGAGCAGTACGCGCATTTCCTCGAGTCGCTGGATGTCATCCGCCAGGCGGGCACGCAGTTCGATGTCGAGGCCTATCGCGCGGGACGCCAGACGCCCGTGTTCTTTGGCAGCGCGTTGCACAACTTCGGCCTCGAGCCGTTCCTGCAGGCACTCGTCGATCTGGCGCCGCCGCCCCAGCCGCGCGAGAGCGATACGGGCACCGTGGCGCCCACCGACGAACGCTTCACCGGCTTCGTGTTCAAGATTCAGGCGAACATGGATCCGCGTCATCGGGATCGCGTGGCGTTCGTCCGCGTCTGTTCCGGCCGGTTCACGAAGGACATGGTGCTCGCCAACAGCCGGCTGGGGGATACGCTGAGGGCGTCGCGCGCGTATCGGTTTTTCGGCCGCGACCGCGAGACGATTAACGTCGCGTATGCCGGCGACATCATCGGTCTCGTCAACCCGGGGCATTTCTCGATCGGCGACACGCTCCACTCGGGTGCGCCGCTGCGGTTTCCCGATCTGCCGCGCTTTCCGGCCGAACATTTCGGCCGCATCCAGCTGCGCGACACTCGCTACAAGCAGTTCGACGAGGGCGTGAAGCAGCTCGAAGAAGAAGGGCTGATGCAGGTGTTCTACGTCGCCGCGGGCGCTCGCGAGCCGATCGTGGGCGTCGTGGGCGCCCTGCAGTACGACGTCATTGCCAGCCGCCTTCGTACTGAGTACGGCGTGGCGGTTGACATCGAGCCCGCGGGCTATATCGCGGCTCGCTGGATCGGCAGTTCGACGGGGCCGATCCCGTCGCCGGGTGGAAAGAACGTGGTCGCCGCAGACCGGCAGCAGCGATCGGTGATCCTGTTTGCGTCCCAATGGGATCTGGAGTACTTCGAGCGGCATCATCCCAACGTGCCGCTGCTCGACGAGTCGCCGGCGGCTGCGCCAACGAAGAGGTAGAATCTCGTGTGTCCTGTCGACGAGGCGCACATGAACGCACGGTTATCGGCAGCGGTCGTCGCGGTCGTGCTGGCCACGACCTCAAGGCTGACAGCCCAACAACTCTCGCTCGCCAATCTCGCGGCGAAAGAAGCCGAGCGGCGACAGGCAGTGACGCAGCCATCGAAGACCTACACCAATGCTGACGTGAAAGCCGAGTCGAATCCCGCTCCCGTTACGGCCTCGCGCGCGGCACTTCCACTCAGCCACCCTCCCCTGAAGTCGGACCACGACCTGATTCGCGAGCGCGGCGCGGACGAGTTCGAGCGGGCTGTCATCGCGATGGCTCAACAAGCCGATGACCTCGAGACCGAGCGGCGGCGTTACAGCACGGCGTGCAAGGACCACAGTTCCCCTCGGTTCGTGTTCGGGAGCCGCTGGATATGGATCGATAACGAATCGCTCCCGGAATGTTTGCTCTTGCGAAGCGATATTGTCAGTCTCGCGAAGGGGATTCGCACGGGCATGGAGCAGGCGCTGGAAGATGCGCGTCGCGCCGATGTCTACCCCGGAACGGTCCGAGACGTTCGCAGGAAATATGCGCTGGACGGGTCGGACTGGGAGCGCTGACCCTACGTCAGAGGACCGACATCGTTCTGGAGAACTACAGCCGGTCCTGCAGGAACTGCAGCACCAGCACTTCGTCTCGCCGCAGCGCGGCGCCGGGCTGCTCACGCCGCGCGCTGTGCCTGCGCGGCCGAGGTGTCGGCACGACATGCCCCATCAGGTAGGCGTCGAGCAGCGCCGGGTCGATGTAGTACTTCCGGCACACCGAGCGCGTATTGCCGAGCCGTTGCGCCACCATCTCGATCGCCCGGATGACGTTGCGATCGGCTTCGCGCCGGCTCGACGCCACGCCCATCCGCCGCAGTGCGAGCGCGGCCGTCATGGTGCCGCCCCAGGTGCGGAAATCCTTCGCCGTGACGTCGCGCCCGGTGATCTCGCGCAGATAGCCGTTGACGGCATCTGAATCCACCGACTGACGCTTCTGCGTCGCGTCGAGATACTGGAACATCTCTTGTCCGGGCAGGTCGCGGCAACGCTGGATGATGCGAGCGAGCCGCGGATCGGCCACCGACACGGTATGGTGCACGCCGCTCTTGCCGCGGAATTCGAAATGCAGAGTCGCCCCCTGGACGCGCACGTGGCGGCGGCGCAGCGTTGTGACGCCATAGGACTGGTTCTCCCGCGCATATTCGTCGTTGCCCACGCGGATCAGCGTGCGGTCGAGCAGGTGCACGACGGTCGCGAGCAGTTGCTTGCGGCTCAGGTCGGGCGCGCGCAGGTCGCGCTCGATGCGCTCGCGCAGGTGGGGCAGCATCTCGCTGAACTCCAGGATGCGGCGGAATTTCGAGCGGTCGCGCGAGTCGCGGTATGAGGGGTGGTAGCGGTACTGCTTGCGGCCGCGCGCGTCCCGCGCCGTGGCCTGGATGTGGCCGTCTGGATCCGGGCAGATCCAGACGTCGGACCAGCCAGGAGGAATCGCCAGGCCGTTGAGGCGCTTCCGGATCTGCTCGTCGGTGATGCGTGAGCCTTGCGGCGTGTAGTAGGCCCACCCTCGCCCGGCCCGCTTACGGCTTATGCCGCGCAGCCCGTCGGTGACGTAGTGAAGGCCGGCACGGCTGGCAGCCCGGCGATGCTCGGTGGAGCGTTGTGAGCTCATCCTCTGGCGTTGTACCGCGCCTCGGCCTCGCGAGCAAGGCGGACGACCATCCTTCCCTCGCTGCAGATGGTCGCCGTCTGAGCCTGTCAGAACGTGATCAAACCGCTGAGGCGGCGTACTCTTCGTACGAGCCCTTGAAATCGTGGATCACGCCCGGCTCGAAGTGCCAGACGCGGGTGCCGACTTCTTCCATCACGTCTTCATCGTGCGTGACGATGAGCACGGTGCCGTCGAATTTCTGCAACGCGACGTTGAGGGCGTTGATCGATTCGAGGTCCAGATGGTTGGTCGGCTCGTCGAGCACGAGTACGTTCGGCTTCTGGAGCATGATCCGGCAGAAGAGCAGCCGTGCCGTTTCGCCGCCCGACAGGGCCTCGGTCGGCTTGAGGCCTTCCTCTCCGCTGAAGAGCATCTGGCCGAGCAGCCCGTGGATCTCCTGCCGGGAAGCGCTCGCGTCGAAGCCGTGCAACCACTCGACGGCGGTCAATCCGTGCGCGATCGCACCAGTATGATCCTGCGCGAAGTAACCGACTGATACTTCATGGCCCCAGCGCACCGTGCCGCCGTCGATGTCCGCCGGCGCGGGGTCGACGCCCGGCGCATCGGCGAGCAGCGCGCGCAAGAGCGTCGTCTTGCCGAGCCCGTTGCGTCCCACGAGCACGATTTTCTCGCCGCGGTTGACGATGGCGCTGAAGTTGGTGACCACGGGGGTGCCGTGGTGAGCCTTGGAAACACCGCTGCATTCGAGGGCGAGCCGGCCCGATGGCCGGTTGGCCGTGAACTTGATGTACGGCCGCTGAATGTTCGACCGGGCGAGCTCGGTCGTCTGCAGACGTTCCACTTCCTTGCGGCGCGACGCAACCTGGCTGGCACGGGTGCCGGCCGAGAAGCGCGCGATAAAGTCGTTGAGCTGCGCGATCTTCTTGCCGCGCTCGGTGATGTCCGCCTCGAGCTGCGAGCGGATCTGCGTTTTTGCGACCACCATGTCGTCGTAGCCGCCCGTGTAGGTGATGATCGTCTGGTAGTCGATGTCCGCGATGTGCGTGCAGACGGCGTTCAGAAAATGACGGTCGTGCGAGATGACGATGAGCGTGCCTGAGTAGCGGAGGAGAAACTCGCGCAGCCAGTGAATCGAATCAAGGTCGAGGTGGTTCGTCGGCTCGTCGAGCAGCAGCGCTTGCGGGCCGCCGAAGAGCGCCTGGGCCAGGAGCACCCGGACTTTCTGTCCGCCCTGCAGCTCGACCATCGTGCGCTCGTGCAGATGATCGGGAATGTCGAGGCCCTGCAGCAGAATGGCGGCATCGCTCTCCGCCGTGTACCCGTCCTCGTCTCCGACAATGCCTTCGAGCTCGCCCAGGCGCATGCCGTCACTGTCGGTCAGTGAGGCCTTGGCATAGAGACGTTCGCGCTCTTCAAGCGCGCTCCACAAGCGCGCGTTGCCCATGATGACGGTGTCGAGCACGCGGAAGCGGTCGAACGCAAACTGGTCCTGACGCAGCACGCCGAGCTTGGGCGGGACGGCGACGGTGCCTTTTTGCGGCAGGATGTCGCCGGAGAGCAGGCGCATGAACGTGGACTTGCCGGCGCCGTTGGGGCCGGTCAGCCCGTAGCGGCGGCCGGCGGAAAACGTGGTCGTGACTTCGTCGAAGAGCACCTTCGACGCAAACCGCATGGAAACGTCTTGAACAGCAATCATGTCGTTGGATCTGATGGCGACGGAAAAGTTGAAGAAGGCAACTTATGATTATACTCTGGTCGTCATTTCGAAGGAGTCACCATGAATCGCCGTTCTGCGCTCACGTGTGGACTGGTTCTCGGGAGCTCGGCCGTACTCTGGGGCCCGCAGGCCGCATGGGCTCAGGCCGCTGGCTGGACCACGCTCTTTGACGGGTCCCACGTGAACAACTGGGATCCCATCGGCACCGCCAATTGGCGGCTGGTCGAGGGCGGAGTCCTGCAGGCCGACATCGGCACCGGGTTCCTGGTCTCGAAAAACGACTATGCCGATTTTCAGCTGAGGGCCGAGTTCTGGGTCGATGCCACGGCGAACAGCGGCATCTTCATCCGCTGCACGGACCCCAAGCAGGTCACGGCCGCGAATGCGTACGAGGTGAATATTTTCGACACGCGTCCCGACCCGACCTTCGGCACAGGCGCGATTGTGAACGTGGCCAAGGTGTCGCCGATGCCCAAGGCCGCCAACCAGTGGAACACGTACGACATCACCGCCAAGGGGCCGGAGTTCACGGTCATCCTCAACGGCATCAAGACCGTTGATGGCGCCAAGGACAGCCAGCATGCCAAAGGACGGATCGCGCTTCAGTACGGCGCGGGCATCGTGAGGTTCCGCAAGGTGGAAATCAGGACGCTGTAGTCTCTACACAATTGTCGGTACTCAGGACGATTCCTACAGGACGACGCAAATTTGCCCCGACGTACGTAGGCCGGGTCCTTCTGGACCCGGCTTCTCCGGCGGGTCCGAAAGGACCCGCCCTACGTAAACCTACATTAATAAATCCATTCAGCGATAAGTCGACAGCATTGTCGCCGCGTGAACGCTGCGCCGGCGACGTGTCCCATCCTGCGTTCTGAAGAAATCTCTCAGGAAATATTCGCCCGAGCGCGTCCGAGGGTCTGCGGTATTGGTGGAGTGTGTCTTGCACTGCGACGTGTATGTCCATTGTGTCGGCGCAGGCTCGAACAACCTCGACGCATTGCCCGTACTGCGCTCTGCAGTGCGGCATGCACCTGACCGCAGAACACGGCGGCGTCGAAGTGATCGGGAACGCGAAGTTCCCGGTCAACAACGGCGGGCTCTGCATCAAGGGATGGTCGGCCGGCGAGACGCTCAGCCATCCCGATCGGCTGCTGACGCCGCTCATTCGCGACGCCAACGGGAAACTGGCGCCGGCAAGCTGGGACGCCGCGTTGGACTGCATCGCACGCCGCATCGAGGAGGTGCAATCGTGCTACGGGCGTGACGCCGTCGGCGTGTTCGGCGGCGGATCACTGACTAACGAGAAGGCGTATCTGCTTGGCAAGTTCGCGCGCGTGGCACTCGGCACGGCCAACATCGATTACAACGGCCGCTTCTGCATGTCGTCGGCGGCGGCGGCGGGGAACAAGGCGTTCGGCCTCGATCGAGGCCTGCCCTTTCCCCTCGAAGACGTCGCGCACGCCGGAGTCATCCTCCTCGTCGGCGGCAACGTGGCCGAGACGATGCCGCCCATCATGCAGTATTTCGAGGCCCAGCAAAAAACCGGCGGCAAGCTCATCGTCGCGGACCCGCGCCGATCCGCCACGGCACTCTGGGCAACGCGCCACCTCGCGCTCAAGCCCGGGTCCGACGCCGCGCTGGCCAACGGTCTGATGCACCTGTTGATTCGCGACGATCGTATCGATCACGCGTACATTCGTGATCGCACCGAGGGCTTCGACGAGGTTCGCCGTACCGTCGCGATGTACTGGCCGGAGCATGTCGAACGTCTGACCGGCGTGCCCGAAGCCGCTCTAATCGAGGCGGCCCGCCTGCTCGGCACGGCGCCGAGCGCCATGATTCTCACCGCGCGTGGCCCCGAGCAGCAGGCCCAGGGCGTCAACAACGCGCTCGCTTACATCAACATCGCATTGGCGCTCGGGGCGGTCGGCAAGCCGTTTGGTGGCTACGGCTGTTTGACCGGACAGGGTAACGGTCAAGGCGGGCGAGAGCACGGACAGAAAGCCGATCAGCTTCCCGGCTACCGCCGGATCGACGATCCGGCCGCGCGTGCCCACATGGCCCAGGTCTGGGGCGTGGCCGAGTCGACGATTCCCGGGCCCGGCAAGTCCGCATACGAACTGCTGAATGCGCTCGGGCCGGAGGGCGGCGTTCGTGCGCTGCTGGTGATGGGATCGAACATCGTCGTGTCGGCGCCGAATGCCGTCCATGTCGAGCAGCGGCTGAAGGCGCTCGACTTCCTGGTGGTCGCCGATTTCTTCCTCTCCGAAACCGCTCAGCTTGCCGACGTGGTCCTGCCGAGCGCGCAGTGGGCCGAAGAGGACGGCACGATGACGAATCTGGAGGGACGCGTCATCCTCCGGCGCCGGGCCATCGATCCGCCCGCGGGCGTGCGCACCGATCTCGAGGTGCTGTCCGCACTGGCCGCGCGCATGGGGAAACAGCGGTACTTTCCGTCGAGTCAGAGCGGCGATGTGTTCGAGGAGCTTCGCCGCGCGAGCCGCGGCGGACCTGCCGACTATTCGGGCATCAGCTACGAACGGATCGAAGCCGAGGGTGGCGTCTTTTGGCCGTGCCCGTCCGCGGACCATCCGGGCACGCCGCGGCTCTTCGCCGACAGTTTTCCGACCGCGAGCGGACGTGCGCGGTTTCATGCCGTGCGGCATCAGCCGCCGGCCGAAGATCGAGACACCGAGTATCCCCTCTGTCTCACCACCGGCCGGGTGCTCGCGCACTACCAGTCGGGCACGCAGACTCGACGCGTCGCTCGGCTTCAGGACGCCGTGCCGGAGCCGCTCGCCGAGATGCACCCGGCGACGGCGCGCGTGGCACAGGTGTCGAGCGGCGAGCTCGTCACGCTGACGACGCGCCGCGGGTCGGCCACGTTCAGATTGCGGGTGACGCCGACGATTCGTGAAGACACGGTCTTCCTCCCGTTTCACTGGGGCGGCGAACAGTCCGCAAATCGTCTGACCAATCCCGCGCTCGACCCGACGAGCAAGATGCCGGAGTTCAAGGTCTGTGCGGTGCGCGCCGAGCCCCACGAGCCCGAGGGCGAGGAGCGCCCCACATGAACCGAAAGCGACGCCTCGTCATTGTGGGCAACGGCATGGCCGGCGCCCGCCTGGCCGAAGACGTGCGCGTGCGCGGCGGCGACCTGTTCGAGATCGCCGTCTTTGGCGACGAACCGCACGGCAACTACAACCGCATTCTGCTCTCGAGCGTGCTCGCCGGCAGCCACGCATCGCAGGACATCTTCATCAACCCGCTGTCGTGGTATGCGGCCAACGACGTCACCCTTCATGCAGGCGTGCGTGTCGAGGCGATCGACGTGGCCGCCAAGCAGGCGACGGGCAGCAACGGAATCGTCGAGCCCTACGACGCGCTCGTGCTCGCCACCGGCAGCCGCGTCGTCGTGCCGCCGATCGCCAATGTGTTCGACCGAGCGGGCCGCTTCAAGAACGGCGTCTTCGTCTTTCGGACGCTCGACGACTGCGACGGCATGCTCGCGTGCGCCGCCACCTCCAAACGGGCCGCCGTGATCGGCGGCGGCCTGCTCGGCCTTGAAGCGGCGAAAGGCCTGCTCAACCGCGGCCTCGAGGTCCACGTGGTCCATCTCATGTCGCACGTCATGGACGTGCAGCTCGACGCCATGGGCGGAGCGGTCCTGCTGCGACAGCTCGAACAGATGGGCCTCCACGTCCCACACCGACAAAGTGACGACGACGCTCTTGGGCGATGGACGGGTGACGGGCGTCGCCTTCAAGGACGGCTCGACCCTCGAGTGCGAGATGGTCGTGATCGCCGCCGGCATCCGTCCCAATGTGGACTTGGCCGTCCGCGCGGGCCTCAAGGTCGACCGCGGCATCGTAGTGGGGGACGACCTGGCATGTCCCGACGTGCAGGACGTGTTCGCGATCGGCGAGTGCGCCGAGCACCGCGGTCAGGTGTACGGGCTCGTCGCGCCCGTGTGGGAACAGGCCGGCGTGCTCGCGGATCGCCTGTCGGGCCGGAATCCGGACGCGTGGTATCTGGGTTCGAGGTCTTCCACCAAGCTGAAAGTGGCGGGCGTCGATCTCGCGGTGATGGGAGACAAGGAGCCGGTCGAGGAAGAGGACGAGGTGGTGAGCTATGCCGAGCCGTCTCGCGGCATCTACAAGAAGCTCATCGTCCGGAACAATCGGCTGGTGGGCGCGATCTTGCTGGGTGATGGCGCCGTCGTGCCCTCGCTCGTGCACGCGTTTGCCGAGGAGAAGCTGCTCACGGAGAGCCGATCCGAGCTGCTGTTCCCTCTAAAACTCGATACCGGGCGGGCCGACACCGACCCCGAGCGGATTCCCGACACGGCGCAGATCTGCGACTGCAACGTCGTCTCGAAGGCGCAGATCATCCAGGCGGTGCTCGGCGGCGCCTTCAGCCTGCAAGCGGTCTGCGACAAGACGCGCGCGTGCACCGGCTGCGGCTCGTGTAAGCCGGAGGTTGAGCGGATTGTGGCGCTGGCGTGCCAGGGGCTGACGACACCCGACGTGCTGACGCACGCGCAGCCCGCCGTCGAAGCCGCCGCGATCGACGACGCCCTGCCCGCCGACGGCCGCGTGGTCGTGACGCTCAACAAGATCGAGCGATACAAGAGCGAGAAGGATGGTCTCGACATCGTTCCGGAAGTGCCGCGACTGGCGCAGGAAGGGTGGGAGGCGATCACCGAAGGCGATCGGGAGCGGCTCAAATGGGCCGGTGTGTTCTTCAGACGGCAGACGCCCGGCCTGTTCATGATGCGCGTGCGCATGCCCAACGGGCTGACGACCGCCGCCCAGATCCAGACGGTCGCGGAAATCAGCCGCGACTTCGGCCCGGGCTACGCCGACATCACCACGCGCCAGCAGATCCAGTTGCGAGGATTCCAGATCGGCCACGTGCCGGAGATCTGGGATCGACTCACGGCCGTTGGACTCGCGTCACTCCAGACGGGGATGGACAACATCCGCAACGTCATCGGCTGTCCGGTGGCCGGGCTCACCACCCACGAGCTGTTCGATGCGTCGCCCATTGTGCGCGAATTCACCGAGACGTTCCTGCGCAATAAGGCGTACACGAACCTTCCGCGCAAGTTCAACGTGGGGATCACCGCGTGCCGGGAGCACTGCACGCCTGCCGAGTCGCAGGACGTCGCGCTCACGCCGGCCACCAGGGAAATCGACGGCCGCGAGGTCCACGGGTTCAACGTGGCGGTGGGCGGGAAGATGGGGTCGGGCGGGTATCGCATCGCGTCGCCGCTCGACGTCTTCGTCCGGCCTGACGAGGCCGCGACGCTGTGCAGCCACATCACATTCATCTTCCGCGACCATGGATCCCGTGCGGCTCGCAACCGGGCGCGGCTCGCCTTTCTCGTCGAGGCGTGGGGCGTCGAGAAGTTCCGGCGCGAGCTGCAACGCCGAGTGGGGCGCCCGCTGCTCGCGGCCGGCACAGACGCAAGAGGGCAGAGAAGCGCCGATCACCTCGGCGTGGTCAAGCAGAAGCAGGCCGGATTGCACTACGTCGGGATGGCTGTTCCCGTGGGGCGCATCACCACGCAGCAGCTCTTTGACGTCGCGAGGATTGCCGACGCGTACGGCACGGGGGACGTCCGAGTGACCGTCGGGCAGAACCTCATCATTCCAAACGTGCCCGACGAAAAGGTGCCGGCGCTCATCGCCGAGCCGCTGCTGCAGGAGCTTCGCTGCGATCCGCCGGGCGCGATTCGCGGTCTGGTGAGCTGCACGGGCATCGATTACTGCCACCTGGCGCTCATCGAGACCAAAGAGCTGGCGCTCAAGACGGCGCACCATCTGGTGCAGAAGCTGCCTCACGGAAAAGTCCTGAGCATGCACTGGTCGGGGTGCCCGGCCGGCTGTGGCAATCATGCCGCGGCGGACATCGGCCTGCTCGGCAAGAACATCAGGGTCGACGGCCAGATTGTCGAGGCGGTCGACGTGTTCGTCGGCGGCAAGTCGGGGCCCCATGCCAGGGCCGGCACGAAGGTCTTCGAAGACATCCCGTGCGACGAGTTGCCGCACGTGCTCGAGCGCGTGATTCCGTATCTCTCCAACAAGCGGACGATGCCGTCGATCGCTCCGCCTATCCGACCGGCACAGCCGGCAGGAGCAGAGTTGCATGCTGACACCTAGGGCCGCGACTGGTCATGCGCCCACGCTGACCGCGTGTTTTCTGCACTTTGACGTCTGTTTCATGCTGTGGGTGCTGCTTGGTGCGCTGGGCATCTTCGTCGCCGAGAGTGCGGGCATGGGCGCGGCGCAGAAGGGGCTGCTCGTGGCCGTGCCGATTCTCACCGGGTCGCTGCTGCGCGTGCCTCTGGGACTGCTGAGCGATCGCATCGGCGGCAAGCGCGTCGGCGTCGGCATCCTGCTGTTCTTGCTGCTGCCGCTGCTGCTCGGATGGCTCGGTGGCCATACCCCCACGACGCTGTTCACCCTCGCGGCCACGCTCGGAGTGGCCGGCGCGTCCTTCGCGGTGGTGCTGCCGCTCGCCAGTCGCTGGTATCCAGCCGAGCGTCAAGGGTTGGTGATGGGCATTGCCGCAGCCGGCAACAGCGGCACCGTGCTCGCCAACGTCTTCGCCCCCCGCCTGGCCAACATGGTCGGATGGCACAACGTGTTCGGGCTCGCCCTTCTACCGCTGACCATCGTTCTGTTGCTGTTCGTGCTGATGGCCAAAGACAGCCCGAATAGCGCGGTGGCGCGGCCCGTCTCCCATTACCTTGGCGTGCTGAAGCAGGCTGACACCTGGTGGTTTTGTCTGCTGTACAGCGTCACGTTTGGCGGCTACGTGGGACTGAGCAGCTTCCTCCCGCTCTTTCTGCGGGATCACTTCGGCGTTAGTCCTGTGACGGCGGGATCGGTCACCGCCGTGGCCGCGCTCGTCGGCAGCGGCGTGCGTCCGCTTGGAGGCTATCTGGCGGACAGAATAGGCGGCGTCAGTCTTCTTCAGTGGCTCCTGCTCGGCATCGGCCTGACGTACGCGGCCGTCGCCAGCCTGCCGCCGTTTGCGATCATGGTCAGCCTGCTCGTTGTCGGGATGGCGTGCCTCGGCATGGGCAACGGCGCCGTGTTTCAGCTCGTGCCCCAGCGCTTTCGCTCGGAGATCGGCGTGGCCACCGGCGTCGTCGGCGCGGTCGGCGGGATCGGAGGATTCTTGCTGCCGACGCTGCTTGGCCAGATGAAGCAGAGCGCCGGTTCCTTCGGGCCCGGCTTTCTCATCCTCGCGCTGATGGCATGCGGGGCGATGGTCTCGCTGAAGGCGCTCGTGGCGTTCCGGTCCGGCTGGCGCCTGTCCTGGCGACTGACGCCCGCGCCCCGGGTGATCGAAGAGCTGTAGCGAGGAGGCGCGATGCGCGTTCGAACATTCCTCGTCTGGTGTTGGTTAGCGCTCGGAGTGGTCCTTGCTTCTCAGTCGGCTGGCGCGCAGCAAGCGCCTTCGGAGCAGCCACCGCCTCTCCCCGTCGGACTCGATGGTCAGCTCGCCAGGTGGCTGCAGGTCCGTGGCGAGTTTCGCACGCGCATCGAGGGCTTCACCGGCGGCGGCTTTGTCGCAGGGAACGACGACAGCTACTGGATGGATCGGTTCAGACTGAACGCAACGATCCGTCCCACTCCATCGATCGGATTCGTCGTGCAGGCTCAGGATGCTCGGGCGTTTTTGAAGTCCGCCGGCGCTCAGGCCGTGCCGCTCCGAGACACGCTCGACGTGCGCATGGCCTACGGTGAATATGGCACTCGAAACAGCGTCCGCGTGGGACGTCAGGAGCTGGCGTTCGGTGAGCAGCGACTGCTCGGCCCTGTGAGCTGGCTGAACACCGCCCGGACGTTCGACGCGGCGCGCGTGACGTTCAAACGCACAGGAGTTCAGGTCGACGTCTTCGCCGCATCCGTCGTTACGATCCAGCCCGACACGTTCGACAGAAGCGGCGGCGGCAACGCGCTCTACGGTGCGTACGTGGCGCTCGGCGCGCTCGTGCCGAACCAATCAATCGAACCGTACTTCTTCTGGCGCGTGTCACCGAACCTGACCGTCGAGACGGGCGGCCTTGCCCCCCTCCATCAGGCCACGACCGGCGTGAGGATTGCGGGGAGGCTGTCGTCGAATCTCGACTACTCGACCGAAGTGGCGGTGCAGACCGGATCGGTCGGACCGGACAGCGTGCGGGCCTGGGCCGGTCATGCGCTCGTGGGAAAGACGTTCGGCGCCGTGGCGTGGCGCCCGCGCGTGTTCGGCGAGTACAACTACGCGTCGGGCGATGAGAACCGGACGGACGGGACGCGAGGGACGTTCGATCAGCTGTATCCAACCCCGCACGACAGGTACGGCCTGGCCGATCAGGTGGGATGGCGGAACATCAACCACATCCGCTCCGGCATCGAGCTCAGACCGGCGCCGAAGTGGCAGCTGAGCGGCGGCTATCACTCCTGGTGGCTGGCGAGCGCGACTGACGGTCTCTTCAGCGCGGGCGGTGCGCTCGTCGCCCGGTCTCTTTCCGGCACGGCCGGGCGGCACGTCGGACAGGAAGCCGACGCGCAGGTCGGCTACATCTATTCACCGCAGCTTCAGGTCGCTGCCGGTTACGCACACGTGTTCCCCGGCCAGGTTCTCGAGAACACGACGGCCGGCGCCGCCTACAACTACTCCTATGTGATGGTCACGTACGTCTTTCTGGGCGACAAGCCCGCTCCCCGCGGGAGGTAGCAGCTAGGGTCGGTTCCAGAAGCTTCCGAGCGATATTCGGAATCGCGGCTGACCGCTTTCGTCGAAGCTCACGACGATGCCAAGGTGACCGACGGGCGTCGGCACGAACACGCCGCCCGATGTGCTCTGATGCGATTGCCATCCGACGCTGCCGAGATCGAGTCGCGCGGTTTCGAACCAGCCGGCAAAAATGGGCCGGAAGGCTGAATCGGAGTGATCCATGCCGCGATACATGAGGCCGCCGCCCAGCGCAAGAATCGCGTTGGCGCGCAATTCCTGATAGCGGTACGCGTCGAGGTTCGTCAGTCCGCCGGCGGCGAATTGGTCGTAGAACGACAGGTGTCGTCCGAAACTCGTGTCTGCTTTCCCGAACGTGAAGGCGGACACCGCGCTCGACAACGGCTGAAAGTGATCGACGTCTGTCTCCAGGTACGGATAGGCGTCAGCCCGAGCGCTCCATCCGAGCGATCCGTTGATGCGGGTGCCCTTGCTGGGGAGTTCCCCGGAGTCCTGCGTATTGACGATCCAGACCACACCGCTATTGGCAAACAGCGTGCTGGTCGCAGGCACGTTGTCGACGCTCACTTCTTCGCTGTATCGGTCGTAGCCGGCCTGGGTTCCCGCGCGCACCTGCAGGTGTCGCCACGTGCCCATCCCCAGATACACCGAAGCGGCAAATCGGTTTCGCGCGCGCTCGATGGGCCCTTTGCCGTCGTATTCGAAGTAATGAGATCGCTGGATCGATACACCGGGAGCGACGAAGAACGACGTGCCGTCGAACGGGTGGAAGGCTTCGAAGATCACGCCCGGGCTGTCCCCAACGGAGATATCCGTGAGGAAGCGAGACTTGTAGGCGTCTTTCGAGATGGCGGAACTGCTCAGCCGAAACGTGAATCTGCTGGGCTCATCCGCGGAGTATTGATAGAAGACGGCCGGACGCACCAGCATCTCGGCGCTGGGACGTTCCTCCAACTCAACCCGGTATCCCTCGCGTTCGCGCGACCTGTTCCAGCCGTAGAAGGCGTTCGGCAGTCCGGTCGCCGCTGTCAGGCCGGCCAAGTCGGCCTCGAGCTTGGCCGCGGAAACCGAAGCAGACATCCGACGGGACAACTCATACGTCGCATCCGCTCGGATGCCAGGCTGCGGAGCGTCCAGGGTCGAAAGCCGTCCTGACGTTGGAACGGTGCGCCGGCGAGCGTTCATGCCATCGAGGTAGTCGCTCCACTCCGCCGGTGAGAGCGACAGGGGCTGCAACACATCAGCGCGCTGCTCGGCGGCCTTGTAGCCAATCTCAATGAGCTCCTGTGTGTGACTGAAGTCCGTCGATCCTCGGTCGCCGAGCTGGACGGTGATGCCAATGTCCGCCAGTGCCAGGTTTCGGCGTTCGTTCTGAAACACCGAGACATTCACAACCTGCCGGAGCACTCCGGGAATGGTATTGAGTTGCGTCGATCTCGACGGGGACACCTGAAGCATCACGCCGATCACGATGTCGGCGCCCATCTCCTTCACCACGTCAGTCGGGAGATTGTTGACCAGTCCGCCGTCGACCAGCAGGCGGCCGTTCCAATCGACAGGCGTGAAGATGGCGGGGATCGCGATCGTGGCACGGAGCGCTTTGGCCAGGAAGCCGTCTCCTAGCGCGACGGCCTCTCCGGAAATCAGATCGGTCGCGACACAGCGGAACGGGATCGGCAGATCGTTGAAGTTGCTCACGTCCGAGTAGCTGAGCGTTTCTCGGCTGAGCAGCAGGGCGAGGGGCCCCCCAGGGTTAATCGCGGCGGGCAGCGACAGCTTGCTGCCCAATTCAAGAGCCCAAGGCCCGGTCACTCTGTTCCAGCTCTGCTTTTCAACAACTGGACGATGTTCAAACTTCGGGCTGGCGCGAAAGAGGTCGTCCCAATTGGCGTGCCGGACGATGTCTTCCAAATCTGTGGAACGGTGTCCTGTGGCATAGAGGCCGGCGAGCAATCCTCCCATGCTGGTACCCGCAATGAGATGAACGGGAATGCGGCGCTCTTCCAAAAACCTGAGGACGCCGATGTGGGCGAGGCCGAGCGCACCGCCGCCGCCCAGGGCCAGACCCACGCGAGGTCTGGGGGGCTTGGCCTCCTGCGCGAAGATCCAGGACGAGGGCATGCAACTGAAGACGATCGCCACGATCAGACTTCGGCGGAACACGCGCATCGCTCGATACCTACGAATGGCCGCTGCGAATCGCGTTCAGGAACATCTCGCCGAGATCGTCGGCCTTTCGCGTGCCGACGCCCTTGACGGCCAGCAGCGCGCTGAACGACTTGGGCCGGAGGCGGGCCATCTCGCGCAGCGTCGCGTCGTGGAAGATCACATAAGGCGGTACGCCGCGCGAGCGCGCGATCACGAGTCGAAGGGCGCGCAGGCGGTCGAAGAGCGACCGATCGACGTCCTGCCACGATTCGGCCTCGGCGCGCGACTTCGCGCGAGGCGCCGCCTTGCTCGGCGGACGCTGCCGCGCGAGCGTCAGATCCGGACAGCGCGTCGCATCCTTCAGCAACTCGAGGCCTTTCGGCGTCAGCGCGAGCACGGGATACTGGTCGCCGGTCTGCTGCAGAAGTCCCAGCCCGATCAACTGCTCGATATAGCCGCGAATTTCGGTGACCGACGCGTGCGGCAGCAGGCCGAACGTGCTCAGCTTCTCGTGGCCCTTCGCCAAGACCTGTTCCGACGCGTGCCCGCGCAGCACACTCGCCACGTGCGTCGCGCCGAACCGCTGGTCGACTCGGGCGACGCACGACAGAATCTTGCGGGCGAGCTCGACCGGCGCAGTGGCCCGCACGAGCTCGTCGAGGCAAAAGTCGCAGGCCGCGCAGCCGTTCTGCGTGCCGGTCTTCTCGAGCGGGTACGTATCCCCGAAATACTCCGCCAGGTGTCGATGGCGACAACCCACACCGGTCGCGTAGCGCTCCATCTGCCTCAGAAGACCCTGGGTTGCGGCGGTGAACTCGCCGCTCTGCTCGAGCATCAGGCGCCACTTCATGAAGTCCGCGGCCGAGAAGATGAGCACGCACTCGGCCTCGAGCCCGTCGCGTCCGGCTCGTCCGGACTCCTGCTGGTAGTGTTCGAGCGACCGCGGGGCTCCTGCGTGCACGACGAACCGGACATTCGACCGGTCGATGCCCATGCCGAAGGCGACGGTGGCGACGATGATGTCGACGCGTTCGCTCAGGAACGCGTCCTGATTGCGGCTGCGCTCTCGGTCCGAGAGCCCCGCGTGATACGGCAGGGCCGGCGTGCCGAGTTTGGTGAGCCACTCGGCCAGTGCATCGACTTCGCGGCGAGAAATACAGTAGATGATGCCCGGCTCGCCGCGATGACGGTCGAGCACGTCGAGCAGCTGACGCTTGAGCACCGCCCTCGGCAGCACTCGATACAGCAGATTCGGCCGGTCGAACGTGCCGACCAATTCGATCGGATCCTTGAGCGCGAGCTGCGCCGCGATGTCCTGCCGGACGCGCGACGTGGCCGTGGCCGTGTACGCGTGGACGCTGACGCCGGGGAGCAGTTCGCGCAGGCGTCCGAGCAGACGGTACTCGGGCCGGAAGTCGTGTCCCCAATGGCTGATGCAATGGGCTTCGTCCACGGCGACGAAGCTGACCCCGCACGACGACAGCAGCGACAGGAAACCGTCGCCGCCTTCGCCGACCAGCCGTTCAGGAGAGACATAGAGAAGGCGGTAGCGCCCCTGGCGCAGGCCGGAGACCACGGCGGCTTTCTCGTCGCCGGCGAGCGAGCTGTTGTACAGCGCGGCCGGCACGCCGTTGCCGACGAGCGTGTCCACCTGATCCTTCATCAGCGAGATGAGGGGAGAGACGACGAGCGCGAGCCCGGGGCGTACGACAGCCGGCGCCTGGAAGCACAGCGACTTCCCGCCCCCGGTCGGCAGCACGACCAGGCAGTCACGGCCCGCGAGCACCGCGTCCATCGCTTCGCGCTGCAAGGGCCGGAAAGACGTATAGCCCCAGTAGCGCGCGATCGCGTCTTGCAGCGGCGTCACGCGTCCAAGTTACGGCGAACCGATTTGATCAGGCGAGCTTGACGTTCTCGGCGCGCGGGCCTTTCGGACCCTGGCCGACGTCGAACGTGACCGTCTGCCCCTCTCGCAGCGAGTCGAAGGACGCGCCGGTACATGCGCTCTGATGGAAGAAGTACTCTTTGCCGTCCGGCCCCGCGATGAACCCGAAGCCTTTGCTCGTCAGTGTCTTGATCGTTCCGGTCGTCATGTCGTCTCCAGTCGTGGTCGGTCGATGACCCTAGCCTGATTGTCTCACTTCTCGCCCCGCTTCACGAGTCGCGGGAGCCGGGTGGCCGCTGCCGACCTGGGCGACACATCAAGGGCTTCCCGGGCACGTCCTGCGGCCGCTTCCCGTGAATGGTGGGCCTTCCGCCTGCCCTCAATCGAGGCCTGCCGGTGGTCGTCGGTCTGAACCCGCTTCGGCTCCACCCGTGTCGGCACGACCAGGCGAGTGTTCGCGGCGGCGATTTCCGCCCTGGTCAGCGCGGCGAGCGCCTGGTCAACGGCGTCCAGCTGATGGAGCAGTTCTTCGCGCTTTGCGCGCAGGATGCGCGCCTGGCGATCGATTTCGACTCTGGCCACTCTGGTGATTATGACTCGACTGTAGTATTTGTTGACCACAGCTGCTCCATGCCCACCCATGACGCGCCGCCGGCGCGAAGACGGCGGCCCCGCTATTCAGGGAAGAACCCGCGCGCGTTTCACGAGAAATACAAAGAACTGAACCCGGAGCGGTACGAGGCCGATGTTCGGAACATTGTCGAGTCGGGCAAGACGCCGGCGGGAATGCACCGCGCGGTCATGGTAGCGGAGGTCCTGCAGGCGCTGGCGCCGAGGCCTGGCGACGTGGCGGTCGACGGCACGATCGGCTTCGGCGGCCACGCCCGCGCGATTCTCGATCGTATTCAGCCGGGCGGACGACTGATCGGCCTTGACGTCGACCCGATCGAGCTGCCGCGCACGGAAGCGCGCTTGCGCGCGGCCGGGTTCGGCACCGACACGTTCGTCGTGCGCCGGAGCAACTTTGCCGGGCTGCCGCGGGTGCTGGAAGACGAAGGGCTCGCCGGCGCGGACCTCATCCTCGCGGACCTCGGTGTCTCGTCGATGCAACTCGACAACCCGGCCCGCGGCTTCACGTACAAAGAGCCGGGGCCGCTCGACATGCGCATGAACCCCACGCGCGGGGAACCAGCCTCGCGGCTGCTCGCGCGCCTCAGCGACGCACAGCTCGCACGTCTGCTCGAAAATGCCGACGAGCCGGACGCGTGGCTGATCGCCCGCGCGGTGAAGGCGCACGCGATCAGCACGACCGTCGATCTCTGCCGGAGCGTACGGGCGGGGATCATGGCCGAGCGGCCGAGGGCGTCCGACACCGACGTGGAAAGGTCGATCCGGCGGACGTTTCAGGCGCTGCGCGTGGCCGTCAACGACGAGTTCTCCGCGCTCGACACCTTCCTGCGCCACTTGCCGCTCTGTCTCGCGCCCGGCGGCCGCGTCGCGGTGCTGACGTTTCATTCAGGAGAAGACCGGCGCGTGAAGAAAGCGTTTCAGGCGGGGCGGGACGAAGGGTCGTACGCGGCCATCGCGGACGAAGTGGCGCGTCCGTCGGCGGAGGAAGTCCGGGCGAATCCCCGGGCCGGATCGGCCAAACTGCGCTGGGCTGTAAGATAGGCGCATGCTGCCGGTTCTCCTGATGCTTGCGCTCTCCGCGACCGTCGCCGCCGACGACCTGCCGCGCGGCGAAGTCATCGAGAGCGTCACGTGCCAGGCCGCGCCGTCGCAGAGTTACGTGCTGTACCTCCCCTCGACCTACACACCCGCTCGCGCCTGGCCGGTCATCTATCTGTTCGATGCGGGAGGCCGCGGCCGGAACGCCGTCGATCGATACCGAGCGGCCGCCGAAGAGTACGGCTACATCCTCGCCGGCTCCAACAACTCTCGGAACGGCCGGCCCAATATCGACGCGCTGGCCAGCATGCCCGTTGACGTCACCGCGCGGTTTCATGTCGATCCGAAGCGTGTGTATACGGGCGGCATGTCCGGCGGCGCGCGCGTGGCGCTCGGCATGGCGCTCGACGGCCACGTGGCCGGCGTGTTCGCGGCGAGCGCGGGATATCCGGACGCCGCGCCGCGCAAGACCGTGCCCTTCGCCATCTTTGCGACCACCGGCACCGAGGACTTCAACCATCTCGAGCTGCGCACGCTCGATCGCGAGCTGACGTCACCGCATCGGCTGACGGTGTTCGAAGGCGGCCACGCCTGGCCGCCGGCGGCCCTCGTCCTCGACGGCGTCGAGTGGATGGACCTTCAGGCGATGAAGAGTCGGCTCAAGCCTCGCGACGAACGGGAGATCGATGCGATCTTCGCGAAGCGTCTTGCCGCGGCCGGCATCGACAAAGATGGCCGCGCGGCTGGAAGCCCTGGATCGAGCCAGGACCAGTACCTGGCGCTCCAGGATCTCGTCGCCGATTTTACGGGGCTGCGTGAGGTGTCGGCGCTGGCGAAGCGGGCGGCGGCGCTCGGGCGCGACGCGGGCGTGCGCGACGCGCTCACGCGCGGCCGCGACCAAGACGATCGCGAACGCGCGATCGTGGCGGAGGTCCAGGCCGCCGAGGGCCGTCTCGAGTTTTCCCGCCAGCGAAACGACGCGATGGTGGTGCTGCTGAGGAAGTGGGAAGAGCTCACGACAGCGGCCAACAAGCCCGAGGATTCAGCTGAGCGCCGGCTGGCGCGCCGCGTGTCGGCGTGGCTCAACCTCAACACCATGACGATGGACGAAGACTATCGGGCGATGGTGCGGGAGATCCGAACGGGCCGGGGCCAGTAGTCCATCAATCCGCGTCAGAAAGGCCGGACATTGCCGGAAAACCGGCACGCGAAAGCGCTTCGCCGCTCTGAGGCTCCTGCCGTAAGATTCAGTCGTCGCGATTGCAGCGGCTAGCCCGGATCGCACTTCTTGAGGAGGGAATGTTATGCGTCCTTGGAGTACACGTGTCGCGCTCGTTTTCGTCGCTGTGTTCGGGCTCCAGGTGCGCGCCGCCGACAAGCCTCCAGCCGACTACCAGAAGGCGATGAAGGATCTCGGTGCCTTCGCCGAGGGCATCGACAAGGCCGTGATGGCCGACGACTTTGACGCCGTGGCCAAGCTCGCCACCGCGGCCCAGGCTGACTTCGAGGTCGTCGAGAAGTTCTGGACCAGCAAGGCGCAGGACGCCACCAAGCTCGCGCAGACCGGCGCCAAGGCGGCCGCCGACCTCGGTGTGGTCGCGGGCTTGAAGAGCCACGAGGGCATCGCGTACTCGGCCAAGGAGATCACAGACCTATGCGCCGGATGCCACATGGTGCATCGCGAGACGATGCCGGACGGAACCTTTCAGATCAAGTGAAGCGCGCGCGTCAGCCTGTCATGCCGGCACCATCGGGCCGGGATTCTTGACGTAGCGCTTGACGGCATCGGCCGTCCAATAGGCGAGCGCCCCCACTGGCCCGGTCGGGTTGTACGACGAGTTGTGTGGAAACGCGTTGGCCCCAACGACGAACAGGTTGTGGCAGGTCCAGCTCTGCAGAAACTTGTTGAGCGCGCTGTTGCGGGGATTGGTGCCCATGATGGCGCCGCCGGTATTGTGCGTACTCTGGTACGGCACCACGGTCCACGGCTCGGTGCGCGCGGACGCCTCGTCGAGCCGCGTCGGATTCATCGACCTGGCGATTGAATTGATGACATCGGCGGCGTGGCGTCCCATGGTGTGCTCGTTGTCCTTATAGTCGAACGTCATGCGCATCAGCGGCTGGCCGAAGGCGTTGCGGTAGGTGGGATCGAGATCGTAGTAGTTGTAGCGGTTCGACATCACACTGCCGCTCGCGGCGATGTTCATGGCCGTCTGGTACCACTTCGCGGTCGCCGCTTTCCACTCTTTGCCCCATTGCGGCGTGCCGCGCGGCACGGGCCGGTAGCCGATCGGCAGCACGGTATTGAAGCCAGCCCCGATCGTATAGCCGCCCACAAAGCCATGTTTCGAGCGGTCGAAATTCCAGTTGGCGTTGAAATCGTCGATCGTGGCGTTTGAGCCGCCCGCGTTGATGAACGGATTGAAGTGGCGGCCTTCAAAAAAGAGCGTGGCGCTGGCGCCCGTCTGGTAGCCGTAATTCTTGCCGACCACGCCCTTTTGCGTGGCGGGATCGTACGGCTGGCCGATGCCCGACAGCAGCAGCAGGTGGACGTTGTTGATCGCATACGCGGTGAGCAAGACGATCGATGCCGGCTGCTCGAACTCTTCGCCGTTGAGCACGTTGGTATACAACACGCCGGTCACGCGCTTGCCGGACGAGTCTTTGAGCACCTTGGTCACCCACGCATTGGTGCGCAGCTCGAAGCCTGGATTGCGCATCGCGATCGGAATCACCGTGAGGTGCGGACTGCCCTTGGCGTTGGCTTCGCAGCCGAAGCGCTGGCAATAGCCGCAGTACTGACACGCGCCGAACTTGGAACCGTCGGGATTGGTGTACGCGCGCGAGGTGTTCGCGCTTGGCCGCGGGAACGGATGGTAGCCGTTGTGGTTGGCGGCCTCGGTGAACAGTTCGCTCGCGAGGATCGGCGTCAGCGGCGGCAGCGGATATTCGCGCGCGCGCGGCGCTTCAAACAGGTTGCCGCCTGGCTGGATCGCGCCACGCAGGTTGCCCGCCTTGCCCGACACCCCCGCCGTGTACTCGAACTTGTCGTAGTACGGCTCGAGCTCGGCGTAGGTGATGCCCCAGTCCTGGATCGTCATGTCCTCGGGAATATATTTCTTCCCATAGCGCTCCTCGTACATCGAGCGGATCTTGAATTCCATGTCGGTCCAGCGCCAGGTGTGGCCGCTCCAGTGCACTGCGGAGCCGCCGACCACGTCGCCGGGCAGAAACGAACCGAGCCTGCGCATCGGCAGCGCTTCTTGCGACGGATTGTTCCGGATCGTCAGCGTATCTCGCGCGGTGTTCATCATGAGGTCGTGATGAACCACGTAGCGCAGTTCGTCCCGGACGTTCGGCACCGCAAAATCCTTGTCGGAGCGCATCGCGCCGCGCTCGAGCGCGACCACGTTCATGCCGGCTTCGGCCAGCTCCTTCGACAGGATGCCACCGGTCCAGCCCAGGCCGATGACGACGACGTCGACTTCCTTTAATTTGGTCGCCACATATCCTCCCCGTCAGCTCAGGTCCGCGATGCTCTGCGGATCGGTCGGGAATGGCTTGTCGCGGTACTTGACGACGTCTTCGCGATGCACCGCAATCGCGCCGGGGAAGCCGATCAGCTTCCACCCAGCCTTGTTCTTGTTGCCGCCGTAGATCGGATCGGCGAACATGCCTTCCATCACGGTTTGATACAGCGCACTCCAGAACGCTCCCACCGGCAGCCCGCTGTCGAAGGTCACCTTACCCCCCGACATGCCGAGCAGCACCGCCTGTCGCTGCGTCTCATCAAGCCTGTCGAACGGCTTGCCGTAGGTTGTGCGGCAGTGTGTGTTGCAGGCTTCGATGCCGGCGCGGAAGAGCTGTGCCGGCGTGAGCGGTAATTGATAGCCCTGGCTCGGCACGCCGGGTTTCCACGGCCCCTGCGCGTAGAGGCGGTCGCCCTTGCCCCAGCCGCCCGCGAGTGCGCGGTCGATATAGATATTGATGCCGAGATCGGTGCCCTTGGGCGTCAGCTCGTCGGCGGGCACCATGTGATCGACCAGCGCTTCGATGAACGCGGCTTCGTCCAGATTCAAGAATGAATAACCGGCGGCAGGTGCCTGAGCGACCGATTGCGCCTGCGCGTTCTGCGGCAGCGCCACGGCGGCCGTTCCCGTGGCGGCTGCGGCGCCGCTCGCCATCGCGCTCTTCAAAAAGTCGCGCCGCCCGAATCCTTTGTCCTTCATGGCCGCTCCCTCTTCAATATTTCCGACTGTCTTGTCTGCGTATCCTAGAGTTGACGGCGGGCTCGGGCAATCGAAATCGGCGCTACTGAACCGCCCGCTACATCGACCAGTTCAAGCCGGGCGAGCGCGTCAGGCGTGCACGCCGGGCGCTTCGTGGCCGGTGCGTTCCACGTACTCCGCATACGAACCGAGGTACAGGTGCGGCTGCGCCTCGGTTCCACTCTCGCCGCCGAGCTCCAGCACGCGATTGCTGAGGCCGCGGAGAAACGCTCGATCGTGTGAGACAAACAGCATCGTGCCCTCGAAGCTCTTGAGCGACTCGAGCAGCATCTCCTTGGTCGCCAGATCGAGGTGGTTGGTCGGCTCGTCGAGGACGAGGAAGTTCGGTGGGTCGAGCAACATGCGTGCGAGCACGAGTCGCGTCTTCTCGCCGCCCGACAAGGCG
>JBGPHH010000025.1:0-26451 GCA_041484265.1 Vicinamibacteria bacterium | reverse complement strand
CGATCGCCGCGTACGCAACCATCCCCGCCGCGATGATCGCCAGAGCCCCGATTCCCCACTGGTCGAGCACGCCGCGCCCGAACGCCGCTCGTCGCTCGCGGTAGTTGTCTGTCATCCCGCGCGCGATCTTATCGCAGGTGCAAGCCAAGCCAGATCCGAGCAGCCCCTCAAGATTCAGATCCCGATCGAGTGAGCCTTATTGGGGTCGTGCAAACAACCCGATGAGGACCGCGTGGCCGACGATGTGGCCGTCCATGGCCTTCATCACGTCAGCGCGGGTCGCGCGGGCCGGCACATCCAGCTTTTGGTCCAAGGCGAACAACTCGAACGCGTAGTGGTGCGGCTGGCCGACCGGCGCGCATGGTGGGCGATAGCCGGTTCCACGACTCCCGCTGCTGCCGGCGACGATGAACTGTCGGCTGCCGTCCGGGAGCTCAGCCGTCGGCGGGATGTTTTCGGCCAGCTGCGTGGTCGCCGCGGGCATGTTCCAGACCATCCAGTGCAGGATGTCATCGAGGCCCCTGGCGGGACGAGGCTCGAGGTCGTGGGCGATCAGCGCGAAGCTGACTGTTCCCGTCGGGGCGTCGGTCCACGTCAGCAGTGGCGACACGGCGCCAGACCGAGCCGCACAGGTGTATTTCGTCGGCATCGTCGAGCTATCCCTGAACGCCGGGCTCTTCAGTTGCAACGTGGTCTGAGCTGTGGCCGTTCCCAAACCTGCTGTCAACAGCACCACCGCGGTCCGCCTAAAGGCGGACACTACAACCTTTCCGCTGCCCCTCATCTACAGCACTCCCTCTTGGATGACCGGTCCGCGACGCGAACGGAAGATCTTCCACGACTCACGCCAGAAATCACCAGACACCCAGCATTTTTGCTTGTGCGGAAAACAGAGTCGCAGGTGGATCCGGCACGTGGGATACCGCTTGAGGAGCAGCCGCTCCGGATGGTTCGGACATGGGTAGAAGTCGCCTTCGAATTCGATCCGCCAGGTCGGCTCGATCCACTCCGGCGGGAAATCGTCGAAGAGGGGGCGCATCACCTTCAACAGCCCGACGCGCGTCGCGGGATCCTCACGGCAGCGCACGTTGCCGTAGATGTACCACGGCTCGATGTCGACGAGCTTTTCTCCTCGATAGAACATGATCCCGCGATCTGTGTTCAGCTCGATACCGAGAGCGGCCAGTTCGCCCCGACACTGCTCGAGCAACGGTTTGTGCTACGCCGCATACGACAGATCGCCGTCGTGGTCGAAGGGCATCTGGCCGGCAATGCGCCATGCGCCGAGCAGCGTCCCATAGTCGAGCCACCAGTTGATGCCTTTTCCCTCAGCGACCCGCTGAAATGCGCGAATCACATACAGCACGTCCTCGCGCGTGGCGGTTGGCGTAATACAGGGCGCGTGCCACACGTGGTCGGCGTTCCGAAGCTCGATGTAAATGAGATAAACGATCCAGACGGCCAGGGCCGCGGCCACCACCTCGAGTCCGATCCTCAGCACTTCAGCAATTCCTCCATCCCCATCATCTCATTTACCACCGCCGCTCCACCCGCAGGCCATCGACGACCGTCACCTGGCCGAGCGAGTTGATCGTGTGCAGGCCGTCCGGCCAGAGCGACGAGGGGGACGGACGAAGCGAGAGCACTGGCTCTTCGCGGAACCGTCGCATGCTCAATTCGACGACCTTATTGATGGTGATGCCGGCGCCGTACCGCCGAGCGCAGTTCTGCGCGGGCCTGTAGAGCGCCCCGCCCAACTCGAAGCACCGACCGGCGGGACGCGCAGAGCGTGTGTCTGACTTTACGGGATTGAGCGGGTGGGGCTCCCACGGCCCATCCCACGAAGGGGCACAGAACAGGTACAACTCCGTTTGATCCTCGTTGCCTTGCTTGGTGCAAAAGAGCCACCAGGCGCCGTTCCACTCGACCAACGTCGGATCGACGACCGGAAATCCCTGCAGCAGATCCGCCCGAGGCGACCACTGGCCGGTCGCCTCGTCGTGTCCGAACGCCCGCGCGACTCGAGCACCTGACGTCTCCGGCACGCAAATCAGGGCACCATCACGCCGGAGTAGAAACGGGTACGACGCGGGCCGTGGCAGCGTTTCCTGCTCGGTTGCCCGCCGTACGGTGCCGTCGCATCCCACCTCGAGCTCAGTCAGCCCCTTCCATCCCGATCGATAGCGATAGTCCTCGACGAGCACGCGTACGCCGTCCCTGCAGCGCGCGACCGGGAACGGATCGGCGTAAAACCGGTCGGCGGGCTGATCGCGCAGCCACGTCGGCTCGGGGAGCGCACCCTTCTCGAGGATGTCCTCAATCGGCTGTGCCACGAGCCCGACCGTCCATCGCTCGCGCCGCAGCCAGTTGCGAACCTCGTCAACGGCGACCAGGATCATCGAACGCGGCGCATCGGGTGAATCTGCGTCCAGGCAGCCGGCGGTCGACTGCGGGCTGCCTGTCAGGACGCTCAGGGCTTCCTCATCACCGTTTGCGATCTGCCGAAGCGCGAGCGCGCACCACGGCGCCACTCTGGCGGTCACTGAGGGCGTGCCCCACGCGTCGGCCGTACGCGCTCGATACCAGCCATCGCGGAGAATCACCGCGCGATCAGGGTCGGCGGTGAGACGGTACAAACGGACCACGGTGCCCGCTGCCCCGTCAGCGAACGGGCGACCGTCACCAAAGCCATACCGCCAGACGCCAAGGGGTGGATGGGTCTTGAGATTGTCGCCGGCCAGATCGATGAGTACGTCGCACACGTCCGCTGCCGTGACGACGACGCCATCGATCGCGCGAATGCTCTCGAGAACAGTACGGTGCCATGGCCGGGCGCCGATCGTGTCAAGCGCCACGGCGACCCGCAGCGGGGACCTTTGCATGAGAAATGCGGCTGTAGAATACCTTATCAGGAGGGCCTCGTTACCAACGCGACCGTTGTCTCTGCCGCCGATCATCGCTACGCCCGCTCGCTCTGGCAGCTGCTCAAGAGCGCCGAGCGATACGGCACTTCGTCCGAACAGGCGTTTGTCGTCATCGATCTCGGACTGACTGACGCCGACCGCGTCGGTCTCCAGTCTCGATTTCCGTGGTGCGCCATCCGGACGTTTCCCTTCGATCGCTATCCCGCTCACGTTCGACAACTCTCCTCGTGCGCGTGGAAACCCATCGTCCTCAACGAGCTCATGGCCTCAGGCAGCGGACCGATCCTCTGGCTCGATGCGGCGACCATCATTCGCGGATCTCTTGCCCCCGTTTTCGAGCGCACTGTTCAGTACGGCAGCATGACGCTCCTCGGCCAGTCTCCTCTGGCACGCTGGTGCCATCCGCGCACGCTGGCGCTGATGCACGTGCCCGATGAGGATCGTCAGAAACGATGCCGAGCGGCCGGCGTCGTCGGGCTCGATCCGTCACGGCCGGAGGCTCGCGATCTCGTGGCCCAATGGCGTGACGCGGCGCTCACACCCGAATGCATCGCCCCCCCTGGCGCCAATCGAAGCAATCATCGCTACGACCAGGCCCTGCTCACGATCCTGCTCTACCGCTTCGAGCGCGAGTGCGGTCTCGTGCTCACCGATGACGAAATCGACGTCAGCTCGTGCGACCCGGTACCGTGGGTCTCCACACGCAACATCGTGGCACCGTGGGCGCCGACCTGGCTCGATTCGCCCATCCGCGCATGGTTTGCTGTCTACAAGGCGATCGATCGCACCGTTCTCCGTGCTCGCCGGGGCCACGTCGTCAAACAACTGGTCTTTGGCACTGAAGACGTGGTCCAACGACTCCTCAGGGCCGCATTCGACCGCCGGGCCCGCCGGCGCGCTAGGGCCTTTCTGAAGGGCAAGACGTCGGTCCAGGGGCGAGGCTGCTCCTGCACGCCTGGGCTACCCGTACATCTGGTGCACAGCGAAGGTCTGCGCGAGGGATGCGACGTCGTGATCGACTACGGCGCCAACGTGGAACACCGCGATCGCCCGCAGATTCCCGTCGACATGCTGGCCGAGATCGCGCCGCAGATCGCGGCCGGCGACACCGTCCATGTCAAGACCGACCATCTCGAGGCCTTCGTTCGGCTCGTCCTGCCACGCACGGCTGGACCGGTCGTGCTCGTCACCGGCGACTCAGACATCAGCCCCGTTGGCCGGTTCAAGCACCTGCTCGACAACGACCGCATCATCCACTGGTTCGCCCAGAACTGCGAGGTCACCGACCGCCACCCCAAGCTCACGCGGATCCCGATTGGCGTGGATAATCCCATCTATACGAAGCTCGAGAAGCGCATCGGATTCTTGATCAGCATGCTGCTCGGCAAGATCCCCTTTGACCCCACGTTCAGTCGAAACGGGATGGGCGATCAAGCCCTTCTCCAGGCGGTCAGGCCGCGCGTCCGTCCGCTTCGAGACAAGCCTCTGCGCGCCCTCTGCACGTTTCACCGGAATCAGCAGCTTGTCACCAACGCCGACACGATTCCCGATCGCGTGGAGGCCTACGACGCGCTCTACGGACAGCCGGATTGCCACTTCATTCAGAAACGGCTCAAGCAAGCGGAGTTCTGGCGAGTCCATGACGAGTTTGCCTTCGAGGTCTCGCCGCGCGGCAAAGGCCTCGACTGCTTTCGGACCTGGGAGTGCCTGTTTCTCGACACCATTCCCATCGTGAAGACATCACCGCTCGATGTGCTGTACCGTCAGGAGGAGTTTCCGGTCGTCGTCGTCAACTCGTTCCGTGAGGTGACAACCGACAACCTGCGCAGATGGAAGGCGGAGCTCGAGGGCCGGTTTACCGACCAGATGCGACGGAAGCTGACGAACGACTACTGGCTGGAACGCATTCGCGCGGTCAGGGAACAATTTCGCGCAGGCTCGTATCAACCCGAATACCGGCGTACAGAGCGCCGCTGACCACGGCCTCGACCCGTCCCTCGTCGTCCGCGAGCCGAAGCTGGAGGGGCCGATAGAAGGGAAAGAGGACCGCGCCCGTCCGCCACGCCTCGCGCGCCTTCTGTTTCTGTTCGAGCCGCCAGTTGCCGTCACCAAGCGAGACGTAAATCCGCGCGACGAGCGCGGGCGGCGTGTCGTCAATGACCAGCGTCAGCGCTTTCTGCAGATCGTCGAGGCCTTGCGGGATACGTTTGAAGATGAAGTTGTTGTAGTAGAGCTGGACGAGCCCGCGGACATAGTAAGCGAGCGCGGTCGGCCGCTGTGCGATCGACTTGGTCAGCATGTCACGAGCATCTCGTCCGATGAACAGCCGGCTCCAGTCGCCGGAGGTCGGCACCTTGTCCACGTAGGCCAGAGCGAGGCTGATCTTGATGTTCGGCCCGCTGCCCTTCCAATCGGCGAGTTTTTGCAGAAACGTTATCGAACGATCGTACTTCTCGCCAGAAATCGCGAGCTGCCGGTAATCGGCAGCGAGCCTGAGGTTCTCGGGGGCCGCCGCTACGGCCCGCTCGAGCGCATCGAGCGTCGGCGGCTGGGCCTGAGCGCTCGCGCACACCGACAGCAACGCGACACTGACAGAGATGAGAACAAGGGGACGGCGCATCTTACTGTTCGAATGCCTCGACGACAGGGCGGCCCGTCCAGACGATCGGGGCGGGCAACCCCAAGAGGGCGGCAACGGTCGGTGCCGTATCGGTCGTGCTCACAGGCCCCTTGAGAACCAGCCCGTGGACGATCCCTGCTCCTCGCGCGATCCAGGGGATCTCGAGCTCTCTCAGGGTCCTGCCGCCATGGTCGTACCCCGCACCTCCGTGGTCGGCTGACACGAGCACCGTCGTCTCCCCCTCCACCCCACTGTCGTGAACCGCGGCCAGTAGCTGGCCCACCAGTGTATCGGCCACTCGCGCCGCACGTCGATAGTCCTCCGAGTCCCACCCGAATTCGTGGCCAGCAAGGTCAACGAGATCCAAATGAACGAAGGTGAGCATCGGGCTGCGCGACCGGATGAACGCGGCCGCGCGTTCAGCCGTCGCGCTCGCCGTGTTCTGATGTTCGAGGACGTCGGCCACGCCCGGTTCGACCAACTCCGCGAACCCTTCCCATTGATGAAAGATCCCAATGACGGAAGCCGGGCGCGCAGCCCGTGCGACCCCGAAGATGGTCGGGAATCGACCTGATGCCGCCGTCGCCATCGCTGAGATGCCGGGCTGCCTCGGCTTCCACTCGTTAGACGTCACTCCGTGGAATTCCGGCGATGTTCCCATGATCATCGAGGCCCAGTTCGGACTGCTCACGGTTGGCAAGACACCGCGAGCCCGTAAGGTCGAGGCGCCCTCCTTGATGAGGCGTCCGATGTGCTCGAGCGGCATGCCGCGAAGATTGGCCGCGCCCAGTCCGTCAATCCCGATGATGACGACGTGCCGATCGACGGCCGGGCGCGGTCGCTGGGTCTCGGCGCCGGCGCGCGCCAGCAGACTGGCCACTCCCACTACACACAGCGCGATCGTGCGGTGGTGTACGGCGCGCAACAGGCGAGCGGCCTCAGCGCTCAAAGCGCACCTGCAGCCGAATCTGACGATAGTCGCCGGGGTAGAGTTTTCCAAAATTTGGCGATCCGAGGTTCGCCTGGATCTCTCCCGGCAGCGAATCGTTCAAAATGTTCGGGACGCGGACGCCGATCCACGGTTGAAATTTGCCAATCCGGAAGCGACGCTCCACGCCGACATCGAGACGAAAATAGTTCGGCAGTCGCAATTCGTTGCGCGGGCCCACGAAGTCGAGGGCGTCGTTGAAAGTCGAGTAAGGAGGTCCTGTGTGCCACTCCATGACGCCCAGCAGCAGCCAGCGCGGCGTCGCCAGGACACGTCCGCGCGCCAACAGACGGTGCGGGACATCGCTGTGTCCGAACTGATTCGGATCGATGACGGGACCCGGCGCGATATCGAAGAAGCTCGCGAAGGAATTGAAGTCGCCTTCGCCGGAGGAAAAGACGTACGACAGATTAACATCGACTTTCGAGAGACTCGAGAAGTGGAGCCCGACCTCTAGATCGCGATAGCGCGCCACTCGCGGGCTGCTACTGAGCAGTAACCGACCCGCGCCCAGCAGGGGATCGACAATCTGAGGGTCGACAATCAACTCGTTATACCCGCGCCGATCGATCGCGCTCGCGTGGAACGACCACTGCGGGTTCAGGCGGTAATCGTAGGCGACGTCCCATGTCGCGGCGTGCGGCGTAAACAGGTTCGGCTCTGTCACGTGTGCAAAGCGCACTGGAGTGGCAAGGGGCGTCACGCCGTCGGCCGCGAACCGCGTCTCCGTGATCTCCGCGAACTGACTGAACGCTCCGGCGGCGGACGGCGTGCGCTCGTAAAAGAGCCCGAACCCGCCACGCACGACCGACGTGCCCGACGCATTCAGGAGAAAGGCCGCGCCCACACGCGGTGTGACGTTCCAATGGTCGAGCACGCCGTCGCGATCCAGCCGTGTGCCGTACTCGACGAACCAGCGGTTGGTCGGCTGGAAGCGATCCTGCGCAAAGAACGCGATATCGGTACTGCCTTCGTCCAGCGTGGCCGGTCCGCTGAAGGTTTCACTGCGCGACTTCGTACCATCGGCGCGCTCGACGATGACCGGACGGTTCTCGTTGGCCCCCTGATAGTGGCTGCGCTGGATATCGAGACCGAACTTGAAGATGTGTAGTCCGCCCGTGCCGTTTCTCGAACCCGAGAATGCCTCCGTCCACTGGAATACCGACGGCGTGCGCCGCCCCGTGTTGAAGAAAGGACCAATCGTCGTGTCCGGTTGGAGCTCCATCGGCGTATTGCTCTGGGGTGGCGTCACATGCGGCGTCACCTCGGTGTTGAATTGATCCACCTGGACAGTTGATTCGGCAGTGAATGTGGCGTTCAACACGGCTCGCTCGGTCACTGCGAGATGGTTCACATTGTCGCGGACATCGATGGTGGAGTCCGGAGGCGTGAACGTGCCCAGCGACGCATATGTCGCCTTCGCCGGAAACAGACCTCCAGTTGCCGTCAGGGAATGGCGCGCCGACAGATTGGCGTCCACCCGCGTAAAGGAACTCAGCCAATTGGTCGTCTTCCGTTCATCTTCCGGAAGGCTCGGCACTTCGTCCGAGCTGTACTTGTACTGCGCGGTCTGTTCCAGAAAGAGACGGCCCTTGACGATCGGGCCACCCACTTCGAGGCGCGGGTCCAGACCGGAGATGCCTGTGATGTTCAGCAGCAGGTACTGCTGACTGCGTCCCGTCCGAAAGGTCGGATTCAAATTATTCAGGCGAATCTTCCACGAATCGCCCGCTCGACGGGTTTGAATCAGCACCAGCCCGGACGAGAAGCGTCCGTATTCGACGGCGTACGGATTGGGCAATACGGACACCGACTCGATCGCATCGTCGGGCAGATTCATATGGGCGAACCCGAGCGAGGGATCGGTAATCGAGGTCGAGCCAATCTGCATGCCGGCCTGGTTCGGGCGTCCTCCTTTTATGCTCACGCCTCCAGGGACCTCGATGGCGCTAATCAGGAGGCGTATGGCGCCACCCAGGCCGCCGCCAGGGGAAAACACATCGGCCTCCTTGCTGCCGATCGTTTCGGTCCCACTGACCGTCTCGCCCGGCGTCACAACAGCCGCTGGTGCAGTGACATTGACCGAATCTTCGAAAGGCCGCGTTGCCAGGTCGATGTTGGCCTTCGCAATTTCTCCCGCGACCACCACGGCCGTCGCGACCTTGGGCACCCAGCCATCGAGTGAGGCCGTCACGCGATAAGTGCCCGGCACCAAATCGGTAATGCGGAAATGACCCTCGGCGTCGGTCACCTGTTCGTTCAGTTGTACGTCAAACGCGTCGCGGACCACCACGAGGGCGCCCGGCAGGGTGAGCGTTCCGCCCTGTCCGGATACCGTACCTTCGATCGCGCCTGTTGCCGACGCGAGGGTCTGCGCGCGGGCCGCCTGGGGCAGCATGAGACACACAGCGAGCGTCAGCACAGCCGTCACACCGGCTCTCGGCCACGAGGGTTCGCTCGTCACAGGATGCACAGCAAAGAATTTAATTCTAGTGTACCTATCGGCCAATCGCGGGCCACACGGTGCGCGCGACGCGCTCGAAGTGGCGCTCGTCGTCGATCTCGCCCCACTGCAGGTCCGGGACGAGGATCGCCGAAATGGGCAACTCGTCGGCAACCTCGATCAGCGCACCGGTCTCGTAGTCCATGCGCGCATGCCCGTGCCGACCGACAAACCTCTTGAAGGCGCCGAGCGCCGCGCCGGCGCCGATGGCCGAGAGCCGTGTGATCCCGACGAACTCACCGGTCACTCCGGCCACATCCTCTGCGCGCTTACTCATCGCGCGCAATCGTCCATCGACGGCCCACACCCACACCTCGTCGCCCGCACCGGTCGGCCCAGACACGAGCGTTGCATCAGCAGCCGGCTGATCGAGGACCGCTGTGAGGCCCCGTCGTTCATAGACGATGTCGCTCTCGAGGACGAGCACGTCGTCGTGAATCTCCTCGAGCGCGACAGCGAGCGACGCCATGCTGCCCGTGGTCGCGTAGGCGCCGTTCAACACCACGCGGATCCCCGCGCGTCCGCTCGCGAACTTCTGGTACTGGTCCGCCCCGTACCCGGCGACGATCGTGATGTGCTTCATCCCGGCGTCTCGAAGCAGGCGGACAGATCGGCCCACCAGGGTCTCGCCTTCCATCTCGATCAACCCTTTCGGGAGGTCGGTGACAATCGACCGCAGCCGGGTGCCCATGCCGGCCGCGAGAATGATCGCGTGATCAGGTGTGGGCAACGGACATTCCCAGCGTCTGCACGAAGCGGCGATAGTCGCTCTCGGTCACGTCGCCCATCGTCGCCACCCGGAAGATCGTGGCGGCGAGCGCGCCCTGGCCGGCGTAAATGACGAACCCAGCCCGACGGAGCGCATCGTGCAGCTCGCCGTAGTTCATGTCCCGCGGCAGCCGAACCGACGTCATCGTGGTCGACCGCAGTGACGGCGGCAGCAGGAGATCGAAGCCAAGCGCCGCAACCCCTTCGCGCACGATCGCGGACGCGCGGCCGTATCGTGCGATGCGTCCGGCAACCGTTTCTTCGGCGAGCTCGTCCAGAGCCGCGCGCAAGGCGTACCCGATCTGAACGGCCGGCGTAAACGGCGTCGACCGGCGTTCCTGCTCCTCGTGATGTCGCGGCAGGTGCAGATACAGGCTGCGCTCAGGAAAAGCTGCCATCGCGCGCACGAAGTCGCGGCGCACGATCGCAAACGACAGGCCCGGCAGCCCTTGGACGCACTTGTTGGCCGTACAGGCGACCGCGTCCGGCTGCCAGTCGCGAAAGTTGAATGTCTCGCCGGCGAGCGCACTGACGGCGTCCACCAGCACTCTCACGCCCGCGCGCCGGCACATCTCGGTCACTGCCGGCAGATCGTTCAGCAGTCCGGTGGTCGTCTCGTGGTGGACGATGGCGAGGGCTTCGTACCGGCCCTCCCGCAACCGTGACGCGATCGCATCGAGCGAGGGGCGCTCGGTCCAACCACACTCGACGACGTCAAAGGCAATGCCGTGGAGCCTGGCCATGGCCGCCATCCGCTCGCCGTACACGCCGTTCTGAACGACGAGCAGCCGTCCGTTCGCAGAAACGCCCGAGCTGACCATGGCCTCGACCATGGCGGTTCCGCTGCCGGTCAGCACGACCGATGAAAAGTCGGCGACAGGCGCGTCAAATACCTGCAACAGTCGCGCGCGGATGGCATCCTGCAGTTCGAAGTACTCAGGTTCGCGATGGCAGAGGTCGGGGCCGTTAAGGGCCGCGCGCACTCGCGCGCTGACGTTGACGGGCCCTGGATTGAGGAGGATCGTCTTCATTACGTGAATCTGGTTATTTGGTTATCTGGTTATTGACGATTGATGAATCCAATAACCAGATAATCAAATAACCAGATAACTAGAGTCCACACGCACTCTTTCGGAACCGCGCGGTCAGCTCTGGCGGCTCCGGCTCCACCCGGCCGATGCCCGGCTGATTGCCACGTTCCACTTCGACCAGCAGCATGGCCGGCCCAGGCTCTGCAAGAAGTGTCGTGAGCGCCGCGTCGAGCCCATTCGAATCCTTCACGCGGATCGCCCGGCGATAGCCGGCGGCGCGGGCGACTTCCTCGAGCGGCACGCGATCGGAAATCGTGCGCTGGTCGCCGGTCGACCCGTGCGCCGCGTTGTCGAAGACGACGTGATAGAAGTTCTTCACGCCAGCAGCCGCGACGCTCCCGAGGGTGCCCATATTCATCAGGACGTTGCCGTCGCCATCGAAGACGACGACGGTCTTCGACGGCTGCGTGAGCGCGAGCCCCAAGCCGATCGATGAGGCCAGACCCATCGAGCCAATCATGTAGAAGCGCGTGGCCGCGTCGGCCTGCGTGTACAGCTCCCGCCCGATCATCCCGTTGCAGGCCACAATCAGGCGCTCCGGCCCGAGCGCCTTGGCGGCGCGGGCCACCGCCACGGCACGTTTCATTGCAGCATCCCCTTCGGCACCACGAGCGCGACCGGCTTGCTGGTCTGACGCATCGTTTGCGTGAGCGACGCGACATCACGCTCGAGGGTTTTCGGATCAAAGACCGCGAACGGCACCTGAAAGAGGCGCAGGCACTCCTCCATCACCGCCCCCATGACCAGGTGCTCCGGCGCGTCCTTCCCGCCCTGCCCTCGCCAGCTGACGACGAGCAGTGCCGGGATGTCGTAGATCTGATGGAGTGAGACCAGCGCGTTGAGGCTGACGCCGAAGCCGCTGTTCTGCATGAAGACGACCGGCTGGCGGCCGCCGAAATAGGCGCCCGCGGCGATGCCCATCGCCGAGTCTTCACGAACGGCGCTGACGTATCCGTAGCGCAGCTCCTCATCGAGAATGCGCGTGACGCCCGTGAACAGCGAACACGGAACGCCGGTGAAGAAGTTGTAGCCGAGGCCCTCGAGCAGATCGAGAAACTGCTTACCCAACTTCTGTCCAGGCCCGCCGGTAGTCGTCGAAGGTGTCGACTTCGAGCCATCCCTGGTAGATGCCCACGGAGGCGACCGAGTGGCCGCGCGCGATCACTTCGTGCAGCAGGTCGGTGAGCTTGGCGGTGCGGAACGACGGCGATTCGTGCACGGGTTGATCGGCGCTGCGCTCGCGGAGATCACGATACACCTCGCCGAGAATCTGACAACCCCTCGCCGACAGTTTGGCCATGCCGATAAACTCGGCGGTGGCCTCGGTCGGGTCGATCGACTGACCGATGTGCGTGACGCGCACGGGCTGATCATCGGCGAGGAACCGGTGATGGCGCCGCGGCGTCGGCGATTCGACCACCAGATCCGGTCCGATCCCCTCGCGGCCGGCATGCATGTCGGGCCACGATCGGTCGCAGACGAGCGTGATGTCGTCCGGGCTCTGCAGCAGCCGCTCGAGAATGTTGCGGTCAAACAGGATGTCGCCGTACATCACCACGACCGGGCCCGAGAGTTCCGCGCCCGCCCGCAGCAGGCTCTCCATCTCGCCGCTCTCCTCGAACGCGTCGTTGTCGTAGTACTTCACGTTCGGCAGCGTCATCTGCTCTTTCTTGTACCCGCGGACGACGGCAATCTGGCGAACACCGAGCTGCTGCAGCGAGTCGATTTGACGCTCGAGGATCGGCTTGCCCTTCACTTCGAGCATCGCCTTGGGCCGATCAGAGACGAGCGGCATGAGTCGCCGGTCGAATCCGGCAGCGAGGATCACGGCCTTCACCGACTCGGCGTCGGGCGGCAGATACGCCTGCTCGTCGGCCTTCATCTGATTCAAGTTGACCAGCCGATAGACCTCCGAGAGCGGCACGACGCGATCTTCGACCGAGCCCGTGTTCCCCGCCTTCCGCAGCGTCTGCAGCGTCTCTTGGATCGCGCGGATTTCGGAGCGCAGGCCGTGGTTGGCGAAGATCACCATCTTGAAACCCATGCGCCCCAGCTCTTCGACAGTGATACTCCGATAAGTCGTCGGCACGCACACGAGCGGCGTCAGCCGGTCCCATTGGTCGGCGAATTGCGCGATCTCGTCGGGCGTCGAGTGCCGCGAATGAATCAGCACGGCATCGGCGCCGGCATCCGCGTACGCCCGGCCACGCCTGAGCGCCTCCTCGAGACCCCAGCCCGCAATGAGCGCCTCGGTGCGCGCGATGACGACGAAATCCTTCGAACTGGCGTCGACGGCTGCTCGAATCTTCAGCGCCTGCTCGTCGGTGTCTGCGAGCAGCCGCTTGACGCCGGGATAGAAGCTGCAGCGCTTCGGAAACACGTTGTCTTCGATGCACAGCCCCGCAACCCCCGCCGCCTCGAACGCCTGCACGGTGCGAATGGCGTTGATCGAGTTCCCGAAACCGGTGTCGCAGTCCGCAATCACCGGGATCTTGATGGCCTCGGCCATGACGCGGGAGGCGGCCAGCGTCTCGGTCATCGTCAGAATGCTGGCGTCGGGCACGCCGTAGCTGGCGCTGATCTCGAAGCCGCTCGCCCACACACCGTCGAAACCGGCTTCCTCGACAAGCCGCGCCGTCAGGCCGTCGTGCGCACCGGCAATCACAATGGGCGAGGGCGAGGCGAACAGCCGCCGAAGCGCCGCGCCTTTCGAGGCGGGAGCCGTAGGAGATGAAGAGGAACGTAGTTGGTCTGTCATGGCGGAACTTCGAAGCGTATCACGCTCGGCGGTCAGACGCCCACTAGCGTGACCACCCCCCACATCACCAGCGCCAGCGCCGCGCCGGCGACGACATCAATCACATAGTGATATCGGCCAACCACGCAGGCCACAGCAATGCTCGCCGCCAGGGCGAGCAAGACCGCACCCGCCACCGGATCGACGCCCATAACGGCCAGCGCCACCGCCAGCGATCCGGCGACGTGGCCGCTCGGAAACGTGTTGGCGCCGATGGTGGCCTGCCGCACAAAGACCGATGCCGCGCGATGGACCATGCGGTCGCGAAATACCGCCGCGCGCTCCAAAGCCCAGGGCGGACGAGTCTGAATGAGCGCCAACGGCGCAAACGATCCGAATTCTGCAGCGGCCACCATGGTCCAGTACCGATCCGCCACGGCAGCGTGGCCCGTCCAGGCCAGCACGGCAAAGCCACCGGGCACGAGCAAGCCGCAGCCGATGTACACGATGTCGAGATACGCAAGAACGAGGGGTGGCCAGGAAGAAAAGCGAGTCGTCGGATCACCGAGCGCCCGCCGGTCCCATCCCGCGAGCCATCCCTCCATGCGCGCCGAAGGCGCCACAAACACGCGGCCCGAGAGGAAGTACCCGATGAGGATGTACAGGGCCGGCGCCCAATCGCGCGCCGTGGCGGGCCCCATCGAGGCCGTCGCCACGACCGCCGCGCCCATCGCGGACCCGCCGATGAGAAGCTGCCAGCGTCGAGGACCGGGAAGCCCGCGCCGCATGCCCGCCGCCGCGAACCAGACGAAATACCCCAGAGCCAGCCATTCGGAGTAGCGCACCGGATGTCAACGATACCTCAGGAAAGATCATTTGATCGTGAGGCCGCCCATCAAGAGTGAGCCGCGGACGACGAGCCGCGGTGGGGTTGTCGTGCCCGCCTCAGCCGAGCCGACCCGCTGATCTTTGATGCCGCCCATCACGGGCACAGCCTGGACGTCTATCTTCCACTCGGCGGGCACCCGGAGCACGAGTCCGCCCATCACGGTAAAGACATCGATGACGGCCTCCTCCCCCGGGGGTATGGTGGCCTCGCGCAGGTCCAGCACGCTCTCGCCCATTACGCTCGTCATCTCGCCGCCGCGAAACGGAGAGGCCGAGTTGACCTGGTTGTCTCGCCCCATGATGCTGAACAGGCTCACCGTTTCGCCCGTTCCGCTTCCGCTCCGTGTGACGAAGGCCTGACGATCGACCTGCTGTCCAAGGCCGAGCGCGACGGCGAGCACGATCCCGAAGAAGACGAGCGGCCTGAACACGCCTCGGCGGCGCCCGCTGCCGACTGGTGCCTCTGCAGCAGGTAAGAACGCCTGGGCCACCATGCCTGCCCCAACCAGGATGAGCCCAACCGGCCAGAACCGCAGAATTCGCACCGCCGAGAGGATCTGTAACCTGTCGAGTGTCAAAGCGACGCCGATGATCGTGACGCAGATACCAATCGCCAGATGCGGCGCGTCGAGCGACAGGCGAGCTCTCTCTGGTGACGGGCGCGGCGTCTCATCGGTGGTCATTGCGGGCTCCTTGCTCCAAGCGAGTCTGCCCCATCTCTTAGGGTCGGCTCAGTCATTTCGGCGAACGGTAGTGGAATCCCGGCGAATGACGGTTTGAAATCGGCCTGACCCGACGCGTACGTCATGCCTTAACATTAGAACGCACGCATCAGAGGAGGGACACGATCGCCGAGCCCGATTTCATTCATGTGACCGGTGCCGAACCGCACGTCGGACGCGGCCGCCAGATTCTTGCGACACACCCCGAACTGCGATTCCTCGCCGGTCACCTGCCGCAGAGCGCCGGCTGGGCGCTCCTGCTCGTGGCGACCCAGATCGGCTTGTCCCTCCTGCTCATGGGCCTGCCCTGGTATGTGTGGCTCCCGACCGCCTACGTGGTGGGCGCGACCATCGATCACGCCCTCTTTGTCCTGATTCACGAGACCGCGCACAACCTGGTGTTCCGGCGGCGCACGGCCAATCGGCTGACGGCGCTCGTCGCCAACGTGCCGCTTGTCTTCCCTGCGGCCATCTCGTTCTGCAAGTACCACCTGCTCCATCACCGCCACATGGGCGAAATCGATCTCGACGCCGACATCCCCGGCCCAACGGAAGCCCGCCTGGTTGGCCAGACGACGGCGGGCAAAGCGGCGTGGCTGGCTGCGCTCGCATTGGTCCTCGGCACGATCCGTCCACGTCGGATCAAGTCTGTGCCCTTTCTGGATGCCTGGACTGTGGCGAATATGCTGTCTCAGGCCATCGCCGTGGCTGCGCTCGTGGCCTGGGTGGGTGTCGAACCGCTCAAGTATCTGACCGCGTCGATAATCCTGGCGGTCGGGCTGCACCCGCTCGGGGCGCGGTGGATCCAGGAGCACTACGTCTTCAAGGCCGGACAGGAGACCTACTCGTACTACGGCCCGCTCAACCGCCTGAGCTTCAACGTGGGCTACCACAACGAGCACCACGATCTGATCACGGTCCCATGGCGGCGGCTGCCGGAGGTCCGGCGCGGCGCGCCGGAGTTCTACGACGCGCTGCACGCCCATTGGTCGTGGACGGGGCTGCTCGTGCGATTCCTGCGTGACCGCCAGGTCACGCTGTTCAGTCGAATCGTCCGGTCCCCACCGACCGCGTGATCGAGGTCCTCAAGACCTACTGCCCCTTGGGCACAAACGCGCGCGCGAGGAGATCGGTGTCGAAGCCAGGCGTCCCCTGACCTTCGGTGGCGTACCGATAGAGCGACGCCACATAAACGCCCTGCAGGGCCGAGAAGAGGATCAGCAGCACGATCCCGCCGGCGGCACCGACGACCAATGCGAGCACGCCCATCTGCAGCGACGCGAGCGCGCTGGTAACTGCGACCAGCGCGACCCACGCAACAAACGCCGCAATACCCACGCCGGCCGTGCCGACGACCGTCTCACCCCAAGTGCGCTTGAACACGCTCAGAGAGCGCGTGAACGACTCACCGACCGACAAGTCCTCGAGCACGAGCACCGGCACAACAAAGAACGTGGCGAACGACCAGGCGGCGCCTATCAGGCCGACGATGATTCGGCCGAGCCATCCGCTACGGTCCTGGATGGCGCGCAGAATCGTTCCAACCGTCGCGGCGATCACCGCCCACGCCAGGATCGATCCCAATCGCCGACTTGCGGCCGAAAGCGCCGAGCCAACTGTGGGATTGCCGCCACGCAGCCGCTCGGTCGCGCCCGCGACGACAGCCGCCTGAAAGAAGATACCGATCGCGTAAACGATCACATACAGGATGAACACAGGGACAAAGACCTCTGCGCCTCCGCCCTGCAGGCGCGGCCCGATCAGGCCAAAGCCGAAGAAGAAGCTCATGGCCACGGCCACGGTGATGATCCCCGAGATGAGCGGCAAAATCATCAGCTCTTTGTCCTGCATCAAGACGTGATAGGACTGTCGCACGAGCCGAAAGCTGTTGGCGATGCGTTCCATGACGGCCTCCTACTGCACCGTAAACTTCAGTTCCTTCAACACCAGGTCGCTGGCGTCGGTCACGGTGACCGTCCACTCACCCGCCTTCCAGGCGGTCTTGTTGGCCCACGTGCGCCACGGGTCGCCGCCGACCGGCAACGTGACGGTGGAGGTGTTGTCGCCGACCTTCCAATTCACTTTGACCGAGTCCGACCCGCTCCCGGTGATCTTCAGCCAAATGTACACCTTGTCGTTCACGGCGAACGTCGTCGCCTCCTCGGTGATGGTGCGGTCCTGTACGCCTTTCCCGAGTTTCGCCTCGGCGACCTGTAGACCCTGTGCGGACACGGTCGCGAATACCAATGCGGACACCGCCAGAACGAGCAGCGACATCAATTTCTTCATAACGACATCTCCTTTGACCGGCTGTGACGGCGGGAAGTCAGACACTGGTCGCAGCGAGTCTGCACAAGCATGACATAACATATGAACGTGTGATCCACGTCTCCCCAGTTGTCGGGATCCGCGACGCCCGGCGCTTCATTGACTACGCGTACGTGCGTAACAGCGGTGATCCTCATTGGATACCTCCGCTTCGTCTTGCCGAGCGCGAGCGGCTCTCGCCCAAACACAATCCGTTTTTCGCCCACGCCGACGTGGAGCTCCTCCTGGCGCGGCGGGAAGATCGCATCGTCGGGCGCATCGCCGCCATCGACGACCGCCTCCACAATGAGACGCACGGCGAAAATATCGCGATGTTCGGGTTCTTCGAAGCCGAGGATCCACCCGCCGGCCAGGCGTTGCTGGCCGCAGTCGAGAGCTGGGCAACGGGGCGAGGACGCGCGCACGTCCGCGGCCCGATCAACCTGTCACTGAACGAGAGCGCGGGCCTGCTGGTCGAAGGCTTCGACAGCGATCCGATGGTCATGATGCCGCACAACCCGCCGGCGTACGGCGAATACATCGAGTCGGCCGGCTATCGAAAGGTCAAGGATCTCTTCGCGTGGCTGTATTCCATCGACGCCGAGGTGCCACCGGCTGTCGCGAAACTCGCGAGCCGCGTGCGCAACCGCGAGGGCATCCTCGTCAGGCCGCTGCAGCTCCCGGAGTTCGAGCGCGAAGTCGAACGACTGCGAGAGATCTACTGCGGTGCGTGGGAACAGAACTGGGGCTTCGTGGCGCCGACGCCCGAGGAGTTCCGCAGGCTTGCCAAAGAATTGAAGCAGATCTTCGATCCGCGCTGCGCCGTGTGCGCTGAAGTGGAGGGACGGCCGGTCGCCTGCGCCGTCGCCATTCCCGATGTCAATCAAGCGCTCAAGGGCACAAATGGCCGTCTGTTTCCTCTCGGACTCATTCGCCTGCTCGGCCGCAAACGGATCATCGATCAGGCTCGCCTGCTGCTCTTTGGCGTGCTGGCCAAGTACCGTCGCCTCGGTCTCTACCCCCTTCTCCTGTTCGAGCTGCACCGTCAGATGAAGGGCAGCCGATATCGTCGCGTCGAGTTCTCATGGGTCCTGGAGGATAACCGGGACATCAATCAGCCCGCCGAAATGGCCGGGGCACGCCGCTACAAGACCTACCGCATCTATCAGAAGGCCCTCGCATGAGGGAGAGGACGCGACGAGTGGCCGTGACCGGGGCGACCGGCTTCATCGGTCGTCACCTGACGGCGCAACTCGTGGAGCGGGGTGTGGAAGTGCGCGCCATCGTGCGGCCGCGCTCGGCCCACAAGGCTCCGCGCGGCGCGACCATCGTCCAGGCGTCGCTCGAAACGTCCGCACTGGCTGAGGCGTTTGCCGGCGTCGACGCCGTCGTACATCTCGCCGGTGTCGTCTCTACGGTACGTCAGCACGAGTACATCGACATCAACGCTCGTGGGACTCAGGCCGTCGGCGCAGCCGCCCGGGCAGCAGGCGCCCGCCTGATCTACGTCTCAAGTCTCGCCGCGGCCGGCTCGGCCTCGCCTGCGGCGCCCCGGCGCGAAGAAGATCCCTCCCAGCCCCTGACGCCGTACGGGCGCAGCAAGCTCGAAGGCGAACGTCATATCGCAGCGCTCGAGGGCTTGGAATACACGATTCTCCGGCCGTCAGTCGTGTACGGCCCTGGCGACCGTGCGATGCTGCCGCTCTTTCGTTTCGCGCGCCGCGGCGTGCTGCCGCTCGTCGGCCGACGCGATGCCGCGTACACCTTTATATATGTCCACGACGTGGTCCGCGCCATCGAGGCGGCCCTCGCCGCACCAGCCCTGCAGGACACTGTCTTTGTCGGCCACCCCCAACCTGTGACGGCTCGGAATCTCCTGGCAGGCATTCAAGCGGCGCTGGGCGGATCCGCCATGACGATTCCGATCCCCGGCGTCATCACCGGCCTTGCCGCGATCGCCGGAGAAGCCGCCGGCCAACTCATCGGCCGTCCGATGCTGCTCAATCGATGGCGGCATGTGGAGCTGTCAGCCGAGGGTTTCGTCTGTCACGTCGATCGTCTGCGCGACCGGCTCGGGATTGTCGCCCAGGTGGACTTACAGCAGGGGCTCAACGAGACGGTGCGGTGGTATAGAGAACAGGGCTGGTTGTAGTAAGTAGGTGCGTTGAGAACTCAAGCACCGAAGCACCGAGTCTGTTTATGAAACCGCGACGCGCGTGGCGCCGAGTTCGGCACCGACGCGGGCGAAGATGTCGAGGGCACGGGCGATCTGTTCCGGCGTTTGCGCCGCCGAGCAACTCGCGCGTAAGACGCACTGGTCCTTGGGGCATCCGGGCGGCACGATCAGGTTGACGTACAGGCCTTCCTGCAGCAGCCGCTGCCACAAGGCCATCGTCCGATCCTCATCGCCCGTGAGGATGGGGACGATCGGCGACTCGGTGTCGCCGATCACGAAGCCACGCTCCTGCAGCCCCTGACGCAGCCGCCGGATATTCGACCATAACTGCTCGCGCAGCTCCGGGTGCTCCCGCACAATCTTGACCGCGGCGCGGACGCCGGCGATGTTCGACGGCGACCCCGAGGCCGTGAACACATACGCCCGCGCGAGGAAGTGCAGCGCCCGCAACTCGCGGTGGTTGGAGACGCACACGCCGCCGATGCCGGCCAGCGACTTCGAAAACGTGCTGACGACGAAGTCCACGCGGTCGAGCACACCCTGCGCTTCGGCGCACCCGAACCCGGTCGGGCCGAAGGTGCCGAGCGAGTGCGCTTCGTCGACCAACAAATACGCGCCGTACTCGCGGCAGACGTCGGCAATCTCACGTAGCGGCGCCACGTCGCCGCGAATCGAGTACAGGCCCTCGCAGACGACCAGCCGATTCCGCTCGCCCTTGGGCAACCGCTCGAGCTTCTTCTGGAGACTGTCTGGCGAATTGTGGCGGAATCCGATGACCTGCGCGGCCGTCTGGCGCGTCGCATCGTAGATGCTCGCGTGGCTGTCCGCGTCGATCAGGATGACATCGTCTTTCCCGCACAGTCCGCCGATGAGCGACAGATTCGCCTGATAACCTGTGCTGAAGATGATCGCGTAGCGCTTGCCAGACCACTCGGCAAACTCCCGCTCCAGCGCCTCGTGCAAGGCCAGGGTCCCGTTGGCCGTTCGCGATCCCGTCGTTCCGGCACCGTACTCGCTGATGGCGGCGCGGGCCGCCTCGACCACCGCCGGATGCAGGGTGAGGCCGAGATAGTTGTTCGAGCCGAACATCAAGGTCGGCCGACCGGAGACGACGACCTCGCAAGGACCAAGCACGCGCTCGATGACCGTGACGCCGGGCACGGCCGACCCGGGCGCGAAGCTCGAGAGCCGCTGTTCAATTGCCCGTAGCTTGTCGAGCAGGTCCATCCACTCTCCGTTAGGCGTGCAACCCCGCCTGGTCGGCCGCGTCGCCGACGAGCACGCCGCGCTCGTATCGCGACTTGGTCGCCGCGCGCTGCACCTTGCCGCTCGTCGTCCGCCCGATCGTTCCGCTCGGCACCGACACGACGTCGTCGACGTACAGACCAAACGCATCACCGACCCGCCGCCGGATCGCATCGGCCAACACTTCTGCGCTGACCGTGCCGCTCGGCTCCGCGACAATCACGACGCGATCGGACGCCCCCTGCTGCGTGGTCCCGAACGCCACCACGCGGCCGCGGCGAACCCCTGCCAGCTCAGCGACCGCCCACTCCAGATCCTGGGGGTGAAACTTCCGGCCGTTGACGATGATGATGTCCTTCACACGGCCGCACACAAACAATTCGCCGTCGGACAGGTAGCCCAGGTCGCCGGTGTACAACCACCCGTTTCTCAGCGTCTCGGCGGTCAGCGCAGGCTCTTTATAGTAACCCAGCATGACCGACGGACCCGCCAGCGCGATCTCGCCGACCTCACGATCGGGCAGCTCCCGCCCGTCCTCGGCCACGATGCGAATCGCGTGTCCCGGCAGGGCGCGCCCACAGCCGACGACCGGTACCGAGGCTCCGTCCTCGACCGCCAGCACCGCGAGCCGTCGCTTCGTGAGATCGTCGGACGCAATGTGCTCAACCCGGGGCAGCCGGCCGCGTGGAGGAAACGTCGCGGCGAGCACGTGTTCGGCCAGGCCGTAGCTCGGCAGAAAACTCGTGGCGCGGAATCCCACCGGCGCGAAGCGTTCGGCGAAGGCCATGAGTGTCGGGGCATGGATGGGCTCGGCCCCGCACCCGGCGACGCGCCAGCACGAGAGATCGAGTCCTTCGAGATCGCGATCCTTCACGCGGCGAACCGTCAGATCGTACGCAAAATTAGGGGCAAAGCTGATGGTGCCGCGGTAGCGCGAGATCGCCTTCAGCCATTCGGCCGGACGTTTGACGAACGCTTGGGGCGTGAGCAGCACGCCGGGCCGCTCGGAGTACAGCGGACCGAAGGCCATGCCAACCAGTCCCATGTCGTGATAGAGAGGCAGCCAGCTGACCGCCGAATCCTCGGCTGACGTCCCGAGCCCGGCCGGGCCGTTGATCGCGTCGACGTTGGCCGACAGATTCCGGTGCGACAGCGCGACACCCTTTGGCGCCGACGTCGAGCCCGAGGTGAACTGCACGAACACGATATCGTCGAGTGACGGGAGCGCGTCGGGCGGCAGCGCAGGGGCATCAAGGCTCTCGCGGGAGAGGACCAACGCCAGGTCCGGACACGTCGGCCGGAGCGCTTCGAAGCCGGCCACGAGAGCAGCCGTCGTCACGACCGCCTTGGCGCCTGAGGCGCGGAGGATGCCGGCCGTCAGATCGAAATACCGTTCCAGGCCGCCGGCGGTCACCGGCGGATACACCGATGCAGGGATCACGCCGGCCATTGAGGCCCCGAAGAGCGTCGTCAGGAACGGTTCGGCGTCGCCGAGCACGAGCGCGACCACGTCGCCACGGCGCACGCCCGCCTCTTTGAGTGAGCGCGCCACGCGGAATGATGCCTGCTGCAGTTCCGCGTACGACCGTCGGGTCTCCACGCTGCCCACGACGAAGGTGTAGCCCTCGCCGGAACGCGCGGCCCGATCAAGCGCTTCTGGCAGTGTCCGGAGCGTCGTCATCACTTAGGTCGACCGTCCCTCGGTGAGTTGCGCGACCTGCGCCACGACCTGGGCGACCGTCCGGGTAGTCGCCACGTCGTTGAGGGGGATCGACACGTCAAACCGATCCTCCAGCTCCGCGATCACCTCGAGGACCTGCAGCGAGTCGAATCCCAGGTCGACGACGAGATCGCTCTGGAGGGTCGGCTCGATCGGACGCCGACTCACTCTCTTGAGCACGTCGATGACACCTTCTTCGATTTGCGCGGAGGCCGGTGGCGGCATGGAGGAAATGCGTCTAAGAATAACACTGGCGCGCAGGCCGGCGCCACCTCATGATTCGCGCTGACGGGCCGGAATCGCGCGGGGGACGCTCGGCTGCGTGCCGGCCAGACGCCCGACGTCGGCGGCAATGCCCGTAGACGCGGAGGGCTCGGGCTGCTCCCCCTGCTCGTGGTACTCCTCGTCGGCGTTCACCTCCCACAGGTCGTGCCGCTCGCCAAACAGGTTGCGGACGGCCAGCATCGCGGTCAGCATCGAGTGATCCTGGTTGTTGTACTTGTGCATCCCGTTGCGGCCCACTAGCTGCAGATTGGAGAAGCGGGCGAGCCACTCCCGAATCGTGCCCAGCGCGTCGAGATATCCATCGTCGTACACCGGGTAGGCCTTGAAGACGCGGAGCACTGTCGCATCGGTGACCGTCCCGGGGCGGACGAGACCAATCGCCACGACTTCCCGCTTCGCCAGCTCGATGAGCGCTTCGTCCGACATCCGCCAGAGATCGTCGCCCTCCGAGCAGAAGTACTCGAGCCCCAGACACGTGAGCCTCGCGTCCGGCACCATCTCCGGACTCCAGTTCTTGAAGTTCTGGACTCGGCCGACGCGTACGCTTGGCTCGTGGATGTAGATCCAGTTGTCCGGGAACACGTCCGTCTGATCGACGATCAGCGCCACGGTCAGAAAATCGCGGTACTTGAGCCGCTCGGCTGCCTCGCGCACGCGATCGGGCGCAGTGGGCATCAGCGTCCTCACGAGATGCCGGACGGGCATCGTCGAGATCACGTGCGAGACCGGCTGCTCGTGCCGCACGCCGCGATCCTCGATCACGACCGTGCGGATGTGTTCCCCGTCGTGCCGCATCTCCACGACGCGCGATCCGAGCGTCACACGTCCACCGGCCGCGACCACACGATCGCGACACGCCTCCCACATCATGCCCGGACCGAGGCGCGGGTACTCGAACTCGTGAATCAGCGTCTTGATCTCTCCCTTTCGCGAGAGGCCCAGCATGCTGACCGCGGCGGTCCACAGCGACAGGCCTTTGATCCGCTGTGCCGCCCACTGGGCCCCGATCTGACTGCAGGGAATGCCCCAGACCTTCTCCGTGTAGCTTTCAAAAAACATCTTGAACAGCCGGCGGCCGAAGCGGTTGCAGTTCCAATCCTCGAGGCTGACTTCCGGACGGATTGGGCGGATTCTCGCGTATGCGTAACTCGCGACCACGTTAACGCTTGTGATCAGCCCGAGATTGGCCACCACGTTGAGGGCCTTGAGCGGGTAATCGAAGAAGCGCCCACGATAGTAGATGCGCGACAGCCTCGGGCGCTGCAGCAGGTCCTTGCCCAGCAGCTCGTGCCAGAGCTCGCGAACCGCGGTCGCTTTCGTGAAGAACCGGTGACCGCCGATGTCGAATCGGAAATTCTTGTAAACGACCGTCCGGGCCAGACCACCCACCTGCGTGTCGCGATCGAAGACGAGCGGCCGCACGCCACGTTTGGTGAGTTCGTAGGCGGCCGTCAACCCCGCGGGACCGGCCCCAACGACGACGATGGGATCGCTTGTGTCCAAGACTCAAGGATACAACGGGATACGGACCGTGTACACTGGTCCGACATGACGACAGTCGCCGACGCGCGATCGGTCGGGGCGGCAGTCCTCGAGCTGAAACAGCTGCTCGGGAGTCGTGCGAGCGACGCCGTGGCGGTTCGCGATCACCACAGCCGCGGCGAGTCGTACCATCCGCCGGCGGCGCCCGATGTCGTGTGCCTCCCCCATACGACCGACGAGGTTGCGTCGATTCTCCGAGTGAGCGCGGCCCACCAGATTCCCGTGGTGCCATTTGGCGCCGGTACTTCGCTCGAGGGCCACGTCAACGCCGTGCACGGCGGCATCACGATTGATCTGCGGGAGATGAACACGATTCTGCGCGTCGGCGGCGAAGATCTCGACGCGACGGTCCAAGCGGGCGTCACACGTCTGCAGCTCAACAAGGCGCTGCGCGAGACGGGCCTCATGTTCTCGGTCGACCCGGGTGCCGACGCCACGCTTGGCGGCATGGCGTCGACGCGCGCGGCCGGCACGACGACCGTCCGCTACGGCACGATGCGGGAAAACGTGCTGGGCCTGACGGTCGTCCTGGCCGACGGGCGCATCATCAGAACCGGATCGCGTGCACGCAAGTCGTCGGCCGGCTACGACCTCACGCGTCTGTTCGTGGGGGCCGAAGGCACGCTCGGGGTGATCACCGAAGTCACGGTGCGCCTCCATCCCGTGCCGGAAGCGGTCGCGGCCGCTGTCTGCAGCTTCGGGTCGATCGAAGGCGCGGTTGCGACGGTGGTGGCCACGATTCAGCTGGGCATTCCGATCGCGCGGCTCGAACTCCTCGACGCCGTCCAAATGGACGCGGTCAATCGCTACTCGAAGACAGTCTATCCGGTTGCCCCGACCTTGCTCTTCGAGTTCCACAGCGACAGCCAGGCGCACGTTGACGAGCAGGCCCGCATTGTCGAGGCGTTGGCCCGGGAGCACGGCGGTCGCGGCTTCGAGTGGGCGACGCGCCTCGAAGATCGGGAGAGGCTCTGGCTGGCCCGACACCAGGCGATGTACGCGGCGCTCGCGCTTCGACCCGGCGCGCGGGCGTGGACGACCGATGTCTGCGTGCCGATTTCGAGACTGGCCGAATGCATCACGGAGACGAATACCGACAATGCGGGCGCGCCGTTTCCGATTGCCCTCGTCGGCCATGCCGGCGACGGTAACTTCCATCTCAATTACCTCATCGATCCGGCACGCCAGACAGACATTGACCACGCGCAACGTCTCAACGACCGCCTCGTGAGGCGCGCGCTGGCCATGGGCGGCACCTGTACGGGCGAGCACGGCGTCGGCTACGGCAAGATGACGTTTCTCGAGCTCGAGCACGGACCGGGCGCCCTCGAGGTCATGCGCGCGATCAAACGCGCACTCGATCCCGACAACCGTATGAACCCAGGAAAGATGGTGTTGATCTGAAATGCCACCTCTGAGATCTCGCATTCGTACCGTCGTCGGCTCGCTGCTGGCCGCTGCGCTCTGGCTTGCGCCGCTCCAAGCTATTCCACAGACCCGCAGCTTCCTCTGGAAAGCCACCAGCAGGCAGAGCGTCGTCTACCTCGTCGGATCGATGCACCTGCTGACCAAGGACTACTACCCGCTCGCGCCGGCGCTCGACGCGGCGTTCAAAGACTCGGACCTGCTCGTCGAGGAGGCCGACCTCGGCGAGATGCTGTCGCCGCAGGCGCAGATGGCCGTCGTGATGCGCGGCATGTTGCCGGCGAACCAGTCGCTCGATCAGGTTGTCTCCGCGGACACGTACGCGCTCGTCAGCAAGCGCGTCACCACTCTCGGCGTCCCGATCGAACCGTTACGACGATTCAAGCCGTGGATGATCGCGTTGACCATCGAGGGCCTGGAGTGGCAGAAGGCCGGCTTCGATGCCGATCTCGGCCTCGACAAGCACTTCTACGATCGCGCGCGGGTCGAGGGCAAGACGGTGCAGGGACT
>JBGPHH010000024.1:0-26568 GCA_041484265.1 Vicinamibacteria bacterium | reverse complement strand
GACGTCTCGGAGCTCGTCGAAGGCACGTCGCTCCGCACCCTCGCCTCCCGCGCGCCCCTCCCCGTCCGCGAAGTCCTCGACCTCGCCGTCCAGATGGCCGACGGGCTGGCCGCCGCCCACCAGGCGGGCATCGTCCACCGCGACCTCAAGCCCGAGAACGTGATGGTGACCCGCGACGGCCGCGTGAAGATTCTCGACTTCGGGCTGGCCCTGGTCGGACGGGCGGATGGGGCGGCGGCCAACGCCGAGACGGTGAGCCAGGGCGGGATGCTGCTCGTTGGTACGGTCCCGTATATGAGTCCCGAGCAGGCGCGTGGGGCCACCGTCGATTTCCGAACCGACCAGTTTTCGCTTGGGCTGACGCTCTACGAGCTCGTCACCGGACGGCGGGCGTTTCGCGCCGAGACGCCGGCGCAGGTGTTGGCCGCGATTCTCGACGATGAGGCGGAGCCCATCGCGAAGCTCAACCCGAAAGTACCAGCCCCGGTGCGCTGGGTGATCGACCGCTGTCTCGCGAAAGACGCCCGCCAGCGGTACCACGCGACGGCCGATCTGGCTGCCGAGCTGCGAACGCTGCGCGACCGAGTGGCGGAGTTTACGCTGGCGGCGGATACCGCTCCAGAGGCGCCGCGCCAGCAACGTTCTAAGACATTGGCCATGGCCGCGCTCGGGGCAACAGCCGCGATCGCGGCGATAGCCCTGCTCGTGCGCTCGACGGGTGACGTCGGCACCAGCAGGCTCGATCAGTACCATTGGACGCCGTTTGCGACCGACGCCGGGTATCAGGCGTCTCCCGCCTGGTCGCCGGACGGCAAGACGCTCGCGTTTGTCGCGGATGTCGACGGTGTCCTGCAGGTCTTCACGCGGGCGCTGGCCTCGTCCATGCGACAGCAGGTGACGCATACACGATTCGACTGTCGCGAGCCGTTTTGGTCGCCTGACGGCACGCGGCTGTATTACGTCTCGCTCGCACGCGACCGAGACGGCTTGTGGTCAATTTCCGCCTCCGGTGGCGAGCCGGAGCTCGTGTTGGAAAATGTCAGCCGGGCCACGCTGTCGCCGGACGGCAAGACGTTGGCGTTCTTTCGAGACGCGACCGGCGCTGGAGGATGGTGGACCTTATGGCTGTCGTCGCCGCCCGGGTCAGACCCGAAGCCTTACGCGCGTCCGCCGTTCAGCGCGCGCGCCGGCTATGGAGAAGCACGGGTTCATTTCTCTCCTGACGGCTCGAAGCTGGGCGCGTGGGTTGTGCTGCCAGAGCCAGACGCGAAGAGCGGGTCGCTCACGGAGTTCTGGGTATTGCCCATGGGAAACGCCGCACCATACACCGCGCCTCTCCCGACCATCGACCGGTTTGCGGACATCGCGGCAGCCTTTAGCTGGCTGCCCGACAGCCGGCACATCTTGAGCGCGTTGCCCCACCCGCGGCCCGGCATGCACGTGTGGTTGATGGACACCGAGCGTATCGATCCGCGATTGCTCATGACAACGGGCGGGATCGAAAGCGATCCGGCCGTCTCTCCGGACGGAATGCGCCTCGCCCTAACGTTTCAGCAGGCGGACTACGATCTCTATCAGCTCTCGATTGAGCATCCCTCGCAGACCTCCGTGGCGCTCGCCACATCGCGCAACGAGATGGACCCCACATGGTCGTCATCGGGTGCCGTCATGGCCTTCACCACGGATCGAAGCGGGCGCGAGGAGATTTGGCTCCGAAGCAAGACAGGCGACTTCGAGCGCCCGCTCGTGACGCCGGCCGATTTTGGCACGAGCGAAACGTACCTCTTGAGCGACGCAGCATTCGACCCTGAGGGCCGGCGCATCGCGTACCACCGGTTCGGCGACGAAGGGAATTACATCTGGATTACGCCGGTGGCGGGTGGTCCTCCCATACGGTTGACTCAGGACAACACTCCGTTTTACGTGCAGGATTCGCCCTCCTGGTCGCCGGATGGCAATTGGATCGGGTTTGTGAGCGTGTCGAACCGTGACCACGTCTGGGCACTGACCAAGATGCGCGTCGGCGCGAGGACCCCGCCAGACATCGTCGCGTCTGACATTCTTCCCTTCTCACCCGTGCAGTGGGCCCCGGATGGCGCCTGGATCGCGTACAACAGCCGAAGCGGTCTGGCGATCGTCTCCCCCGACGGCCAATCGACCCGCATGTTGCACGAGCAGGTCTGGATGGCATTTGCCTGGGCGGCGGACAGCCAGCGGCTGTACGGCATCCGTCAGAGCGACGACCTCAAGCACTTGACATTCACGTCGGTCGATATCCGATCGGGCACCGAACACGTGCTCGGTCCCGATGTCATGCCCATGCCGGTGGCCGGGCAACCCGTGCGTGGCCTCACCCGCGTCTCGCCGACCACGTTTGTGACCGCATTCGTCAGGGTGCGATCGGACGTCTGGCTGCTCAACGGGTTTCAACTGCCGCCGACGCTGTGGGACCGCCTGGTCGCCCTGGTACCCTTCAAGAACCGCTGAATTCTCGCCAGAAAACGGCCATTGACAACGGCTGGGGCGGAGCTTATCTTCGTGGCCATGCGAAAGAACCTGGCTCTGGCGCTCGCCTTTGCCACCATCGTCGGCATCGGCTCCGAGGTGGTGTCGGCCTGCGGTGACAAGTTCCTGTTGGTCGGGCGTGGCGTCAGCTTCCAGCGCGCGTATGCCGCCATTCACCCGGCCTCGATTCTGATCGTCCTGCCGCCGAAGAGCGTGAAGTCGGCTGCCGTTCGCGACTCGGGCCTGCAGAAGGCGCTGAAGATGGCCGGCCACCGCGTCGACGTGGTCCAGCAGCCGGCCAATCTCGCCGAAATCCTTAGCAGATCGCCCTACGCGATCGTGCTCGCCGAACGGGCGGACGCGTCAGCGATCCGGGCTGCCGCCGGGGACGGACAGCAGAACCCCTCAATTGTTGCCGTATTGGAAGACGCGTCGGCAGCCGATCTCGCGACGGCCCGCCAGCAGGTCGAATACGTCCTGAAGACGCCGCAACCAGTCTCGCAAATCCTGAACCTGCTCGACGACGTGATGAAGGCACGAGCCGATGGCTCGCGCCGCACGGTCGCGGGTATTTAGTTCCTCTCCCTTGCACCTCCAGGAATCCAGGGAATTTCCCGGAAGTTCCCAAGGATCTCGCGTGGCCAGCGACCCGATAATCCCGCTCATTACAGGAGGACGCCATGCGAGCGGTTGGACCCATTCTGGCGATCGTTACGGCGATGTTGCTGCAAAACACTGACACCCTTCAGGCGTGCGGCGACAAGTTTCTGCTAGTTGGCCGCGGCGTCAGCTTTCATCGGGCGTACGCGGCCATCTATCCGGCCTCGATTGTCGTCTACGCGCAACCACAGGGCCATGCCGCCAAGGCGATTCGCGATCCGCGGCTCCAGGCCGAACTGAAGCAGGCCGGGCACCGTGTCCTGCTGGTTGAGACCGACGCCGCTCTTCAGCGTGCGCTCGAATCGGATCGCGTGGATCTCGTGCTGACCGATGTTGCGGACGCGGATCGGATGTCCAAGCAGGCGGCGGCTTCGCCCTCGGCACCGGCGGTCCTGCCGGTGATGTACGAACCGACGAAAGACGAAGCCAAGGATGTCGAGGCGCGCTATCACTGTCAGCTCAAGAGCTCCGATCGCGTCGATCGCTACCTCAGCACGATTGACGATGCGATGAAAGTGCGCGCCGATCAGAAGAAGAAGAAGATCTCATGACCCTGGCGAACTGGATGAGGAGGCTTTATGTCGCGCATCGTTAGGTCCCGCGCAGCCCTTGCGGCCGTCATCGCTCCGATGATTGTGGCAGTGTATGCATCCCCCGCCAGGGCCCAGGCGTACGTTCCGGCGAAAGGCGAAGGCACCGTGTCCTTCCTGTACCAAGGCATGTTCGTCAAGGACCACTATTTTGGGACGACGCCAGTTGACGGCGGCCAGATCACGTCGAAGACGTTCCTGCTTGACGTTTCGTACGGCCTCACGGACAAGCTCGCCGTCACCTTCGGGATCCCGTGGATCACGTCCATGTACTCGGGCACCAATCCCCATCCGCTGGTCGACAATTCCGGACCGACTCCGGTCTACTACGGCGTGACTCCGGCGGATGATGGGAACTACCACGGGACATTTCAGGACTTCCGTTTCGACGTCCGGTACAACATCTTCGCGAAGAAGGGAATGGCCTTGACGCCGTTCATCTCGACGACGATGCCGAGTCACGACTACACCGTGCTGGCGCACACGGCGCCGGGGCAGGATCTGAAACAACTACAAATCGGCGTGTCCGGGGCGAAGTTACTGGACGCGGCGGTCCCGGGCCTCTTCGTGCAGGGACGCTACGCATACGGGTTCGCGCAGACCGTGGCGGACATCTCGCACAACCGCAGCAACGCGGATCTCGAGGTCGGATACTTCGTCACGCCCAGGCTGCGCCTGATGGCGCTCGGCACGGGCCAATTCACCCACGGCGGGATTGACATGGTCCCGAATGCGAGAGTCGTTCTGGGGCCGTTGTTCCAGTACCACGACCAGCTCTCGCAGATCCATTTCTTAGACCTTGGGGGCGGCGTCTCGTTCGCGCTGACCGATCGGGTTGATTTCTTCGGCTCCCTGCTCCGCACCGTCGCGGCGCGCAATGGTCACGCGGTCGACCACGGGCTGTCGCTCGGGCTGAGCTGGAGCTTTTCGACCAAGCGCGCGGGAGACCGGGCCATCGCGAGCACCGAGAACTCGCTCGCCAAGTGCCTGTGCGGGAAGAGCGCGTCGTAGGACGTCATGAACCGAGTCCTTGCTCCAGTCGCCTTGGCTGCCCTGCTGGCAGCCGGCTCGGCGGTCGCGGTCGCCCAGACGCCGACTCACGATCACGCGAACGGCACGTCTCTAAGCCTCGAGGGCCAGCCGGCGCCTCGTCTTGACGGTCGCCTCCACATCGGCGCGCGCGTGCCGAGCCTCGATGAATTGAAAGGCAAGGTCGTCCTCGTCTTCTTCTGGGCTCACTGGTGCATGGAATGCCGGGCCGAGAGCCCGACGATGGCGAAGCTCGTCGATAAGTACCGGTCGCAGGGCCTCGTGCTCGTTGCGCCGACTCAACGGTACGGGTATGTCGAAGGAGGCCGTCCGGCGCCGCCCGACAGAGAGCTGCGCTACATCATTCAGATCCGCGACGCCCACTACAGCTTCCTGCGCGATGTGCCCGTACCGGTCGGCGAGGCCAACCACAAGGCGTACGGCGCTGATGCGATCCCACTGCATGTGCTGATCGACCGGCAAGGCATCGTTCGCCACTACCATCCTGGGCGCATGACAGAGGAAGAACTGGAAGCCGCCATCCGACAGCTCCTGTAAATTCCTGTGGTCCGCACCTCGCTTGTGTTGGTCGCGCTGCTCTCGGGCAGCGGGTTTCTCACGGCTAACCAGACCGCAGCTGTCACCGACAACAATCCACAGGGCCTCGAAGGACGGCCGGCGCCCCGCATCGATGGTCGCGGGCAGGTTGGCCCTCGCGTACCGAGCGCCGACGAACTCAAGGGCCGGGTCGTCCTCCTCTTTTTCTGGGCGCACTGGTGCGCCGACTGCAAGCCCGAGAGCCCCATCATTGCGAAGATGCTCGCCAAGTACCGCACGAACGGTCTCACGATCATCGCCCCGACCCGGCAATATGGATTTGTGGAAAACGGCCGGCCCGCTCAATGGGATCGAGAACGGCGTTACCTCTTGCAGGTACGTGATGCGTTCTACCCTTTCTTGCGCGACGCGCCGGTCCCGACGAGCGACACCAACTACAGCACGTACGGGATCGATTCGATACCGACGTATGTCTTGATCGATCGGCAGGGCATCGTTCGTCTTTACAACGCAGGGCGAATGACGCGGGAAGAGCTCGAAGCCGCGATTCGCAGAGTGCTATAGGGAGGCTACTCGGCTCTCAGCGAATTCAGCATTGGCGTGCCCAAGGCCGCTTTTGTTGCGAGGATCGACGATAGGAGGCCCGCGGCCAGCACGGCCATCACCATCACTCCGCTTCCGGTCATCGCCGGCAGCGCGCCGCCGCGTGCGATAAGCGCGGGTGCGATCGCTATCACGGCGCAGAGCGTTCCCACCGCCAAGCCAAGGCTCAAGAGCAGCACGTTCTCGGCGAGGACGATCCCAAAGATGTGTCCCCGGCGATAGCCGACCGCGCCAAGCAGCGCCAGCTCGCGCCGCCGCTCGAGGACGTTCCGCATCAGGACGGCCGCCAGCCCAAGGGTCCCTACGAGCAAACCGAGCCCGCCGAGCATCCGGAACGTCGAGAGATACGTGTTCTCCACGCGGTGGAACTCGGCCAGCCGGGCCGTTGTCGACACCGCGTCCGCGCCGAAGTCGGCGCCGCCTTTTTCGAACGCCTCGGCCACCTTCGCCGCCGTTGCCGGCGCCGCCTCGACCAGCAGGAACCGGTATCCCTCCTGCTCGGGAAACACCTTCAGGAAGTTCGCCTCCGACATCAGCAACTCACTCTGGAAAATGCTGTCGGCGAGTGCGGCCACCAATCGCAGCCGTACAGGCCGACCGGCCGTATTCATGACGATGTCCTCGCCGAGCTTCTTGTGGAGCACGTAGGTCATTGAATTGCTGTCCGCAATCACCGGCACGACATCAGCGCCCAGATTGCGATTGAGGAGCGTCCAGGGATTACCGCGCTCATCGGCGTTCGACGCCAGCGAGCTCTCGAACGTAAAGCGGCCAGACGTGATGAACCGGTCGCTCGCGCCAAGGACGCGCGGACGCGTTGGCTCGTACAAATTCAAACAGCTCGCATCGTCACCCGGCAGCAGGCGAAACGGTTCGACCGTGATCTCGTCGAGACCGACGAAGCCGGTCAGGCCGAGCGCGTCGCGTCCTTCGACGGTGTTCGGATCATGTGCGATGGGCAGCAGCGTTTCGACGAGCAGCGCGTAGCCGCCGACGCCGGATCGACGGTCCGTGGCGGAGGGAGCCTCCCTCCGGAACGCCTCGACCGAAATCAGGATGAAGGTCGCCGACGCGATGACGCCGATCGCCAGAACACTCCGGCCGGGACGGGCGGAGGCGTTGCGCAGGCCCAGCCGCCCCACCGGCCACCAACCGCGACCCTCGATCGGCCGGCGCCCTGGGCGCCGCAGGCCGAATGCGATCAAGCACAAACAACCGACAAGAAGCGACGTGCCGGCCCCAAAGAATGCGGCCGACCGATCGATCGTGTCCGTCGCGGTCGCTCCGATGAGTGCCATGCCAAGCAGCCCAAATCCGATTGCGCTCGGGAACAATCGTCCTTTCGACTGGCGACTGCTGACTGCCGACTGCTGACTGTCAGCGAGGCTTCCCGCAAGGAGGCTGCGCTCGGAGATCCGCGAGAGTCCCCGGAGCGTCCACCAGACGCACGCCAGAGCGGTGAGCGCTGTGCCAACCACGCCCGCGACGATCGACACCGGCGACACGTGCAGCGTCAAGAGCGTCGTGCCGACCGCATCGGCCCACCAGGTGCGCAGGCCGATCATCATCGCCGACGCGTAGCCGACACCGCCTGCCACGCCAAGAACTGATCCAATTGCCACCAGCACGAGCGCCTCGGACATGAACAATCGGCGAACCGCCGCCGTGGTATAGCCAACCGCTCGCAGCAGGCCGACCTCGCGCACGCGCTGCTCGACGCCGAGTCTGAAGAACAGCGCCGCCAACAGAAGCGCCGATGACACGAGGAAAAAGCTGAAGTACGTGAAGTAGGCGCCAAAGTCTGTGGCGCCGCGCGAGGCGGCCAGTCCGCTCGTCCGCACATCGGACACCGACAGGCCAAGCGTCAGCGGGTCGAGCGCCGCACGCAGTCGAGAGGCATACTGCCCCTGCGCCTCACCGAGCGAGCGGCCGGGATCCGGCACGAGGCGCATCGATGTGCGGTCGCCATACCGCGAGCGCCACAGCGCCTGTCCGGCTTCGAGCGAGATGAAGGCCTTGGGCGTCGTGCGGTACTTCTTCCAGTAGTCCTCGTCCACCTTGCGGACGCGGCGAAGGTCGATCGGGAACGGCGGACTCCAGGTGCCGATCGTGTCCGCGTCGGTGATGCCGGGATACGCGGGCGCGAAGTTCCGGTCTGCGGCGGCACCCTCGATCGGCACGACGGCGGCCACGCGGAACACGTGGCTGAGTGTCAGCAACCGACCGGGCTCTTCCCACAGGTAGTACTCGAGCGCGATGGGATCGCCCGGTGCCGCGCCCAGGTTGCGCGCGGTCCAGTCGTTCAAGACGATCGACGGAGGCTGTAATGATCCCGCATCGGTGATAGGTGCGCTCGTGAGCGTCCTCAGATCCATTGCCGTCACCAGCGAGTACGGCACCTCGCGGCCGTGGCTGCGCAGACTGTTCGCCAAATAGGTGAATACGGGCTGCGCCTTCATTCCCGAGTCCGCCGCGGCTTTGGTGGCTGCCCTCGCACGTAGCGGATCGATGACCCCAACCGGACTCTCGAGCGCCAGCTCGTGGCGCGATTCAATCGGCCGCACCGTCAACTCGAGATCCTCGAGCGCGGCGCGACGTCGGACCAGCGCCTCCAAGCCGGGTGACGCGCCATTGATGCGGTCCGCCACTAGCACGGTATTGACGCGACCTGTCAGGTCGAGCTCCCGCTGAAGGCGTCGCAGCGGCACAAACACGGCCCGCACCTCGCCCTGCTGCGGCTGAAGCGCGAACTCACCGAGGCTCTCCGGTCCGATGACGCCGCGAACCGTCAGGCGCAACGTGCGGCCGAGGTCGTCCTTGCGGCTATGCAGGGACTCGATGGGAATAGCCGATGGCAGCTCGACGCGCACCAGGACGGTACCGCCGCTCGTTGCACCGATCTCCGAGGCAAGCGTGCGGCTGAGGAGCGCATCGCGCCCGTCCGCGGCAAACGGCCCAGGCGCGCCAGACAGACCGTGAAAATGCCAGAACCGATCGTCGACGCCATAGACCAGCACGCGCGACGCGCGCCGGCCGCTTCCCTGCTCACTCACGGCTCCTTGTACGGCGACCAGTGGCGAGATCGCAGTGAAAGAGGACGAGAACGTCTCGTCCGCGCGCAGATCGTCGGCGAGCGCTTCGCGAAAGAATCCGGACGAGACGATGGCGTGGTCGGTGCGACCGAGCCGTTGAAGGACGAGATCGCGCAGGCTGCCGCGGACCGAGTCGCCGACCAGAAGCGCGCCTGCCAGGACCGCGACGGCCGTGGCGACGCCCAGCACGACGGCGACATTGGTGCGCCAGTAGTAAAGGAGGCCGCGGAGGACGAGGTGGTGGGGTCGCATGAAAGTCTCAAGTCTGAAGTCTCAAGTGTACAGACTTCAGACTTCAAACTTGAGACTTGAGACTTACCGGTGCATCGCTATCCGCGCACGTACTTATTGAACCACTCGATCGTGCGGTTCATGGCAAACTCGGACGCCGCTTTGTTGTAACGCTCGGGCGTCGCGTCGTTGTTGAAGCCGTGCACGGCGCCGGGATAGATGTGCCCTTCGTTCGGCACGCCGGCCGCCTTGAGCGCCGCCTCGTACGCCGGCCACCCCATCGCCAGCCGCGTGTCGAGCTCGCCGTGATGGACGAGCACCGCCGCCTTGATCTTCGCCACATCAGCGCCCGTCGGCATCGCGCCGTAGAAGGGCGCGACCGCCGCGATGTCGGCGCCGAGCCGCACAGCCAGCGTGTTCGCGATGCCGCCGCCGTAGCAGAACCCGGTCGCGCCGATCTTGCCCGTGCAATCGGGCCGCACCTTCAGCCAGAGCGCGGAGGCCACGAAGTCTTCGGTCATCTTGGCGCGATCGACCTTGCCGAACAGTTGCCCGCCGGCATCGTCGTTGCCCGGATAGCCGCCGACCGAGGTGAGCCCGTCTGGCGCGAACGCGATGAAGTTGGCGAGCGCGAAGCGCCGCGCGATGTCCTCGATGTGCGGATTGAGGCCGCGATTCTCGTGCACCACCAGGACACCGGGCAGCTTGGCCCCCGCCGCCATGCTGGCGGGCCTGACGAAGTAACCCCTGACGCTGCCATTGCCCTGCGGCGACGGCACGGTTTGATAGTCAGCCTTGATGCGCTCGTCGGTCTTGGACACGGTCTGCGCGAGCGCGTAGTTCGGCATGAGCGCGTCGACGAGCACGGGAAGGGCCAGGCCGCCCACGGCAAATTTCTTCAGGCCTTCCAGAAAGTCTCGACGGGGCATTCCACCATGCATGTAGATGTCGTAGAGCTCTACCGCCTCGCGCGGAATCCTGGGCTTCATCTCTTCCATTGCACTGACTCCTTTGTCTGATGGGTTGCCGACCCGGCGAAGAATACCACGTCCCCAGTCAGCAGTCAGCAGTCAGCAGTCAGCAGTCGGCAGTCGGCAGTCAGCAGTCGTCGCCTCATGCCTTCACAAGCTGACGATCGACCAGGTCGAATCGAATCGGGAACTTATCGGCGAGCGCCGGGCTGTGTGTCACAACTATCAACAGCGTCTCCTGCTGCCGGTGCAGATCCAGCAGCAGCGAGGCCACATTGTCGGCCGAGGCGCGATCCAGGTTGCCGGTCGGCTCGTCGCACAAGATCAGCCGCGGCGCGCGGATGAGGGCCCGGGCAATCGCCACTCGCTGCCGCTCGCCGCCCGACAGCTCTCCTGGCCGATGGTCGATGCGATCGGCGAGGCCCACTTGATCAATGAGGTGCCGAGCCCGGTGGGTGGTGCCTCCGTCGCTCGCGGCCGCCGGCGCGACCAGCGTGGGAATCAACACGTTCTCGAGGACGGTGCACTGCGGCAGCAGACAGTGATCCTGGAAGACAAAGCCGATCGCTTTATTGCGGAACGCAGCCAACTCGTCGGGCGACATCTCGAAGGGATTGCGGCCATCGAGCGTCACCGTGCCAGAGGTCGGCGGCTCGAGCGCCCCGAGGACATAGAGCAGCGAGCTCTTGCCGCTGCCCGACGGTCCCATGATCGCCGCTGCCTGGCCGCGAGCGAGCGAAAACGTCACGCCGGCGAGCACCGACAGAGGCCCTCGCGGGGTCGGATACTCCTTACAAAGATCGGTGACTTGAAGCACGACTCTATTCAGGGTTCACGGGGTTCGCAGGTTCACAAACTTCGGTGTGAAGAGCTTCCGGAACCGGCTGGAACCTCGTGAACTTCGCGAACCTCGAGCGCCTTGTAGACCTCGAGCAATCGATCAGCTGCGCGAGCGATGGCGTAGTGTTCGCGGACACCCGCCTGCCCGGCCTGGCCGAGCCGCTTCGCGAGCGCGCGGTCCTGCCACAGCGAGTACAGCCCTTCGGCCAACGCCGCCGGATCGTCAGAGGCCACGAGCACGCCGCCGCCGGTCCGCTCGACGATTTCCGTGAACGCGCCTCGTCGCGGCTGCACGACCGGGATGCCGCTCGCCATCGCTTCGAGCAGAAACACGCCCTTCGGCTCGTCATAGGTCGCCGGCACGGAGAGGACGTCGAGCGACTTGAGAAACGCGAGCTTCCCATTTCGATCGACGGCGCCTCGATACGTGAATTCATCGGCGAGCCCTGCCTTGCCAAGCGAGGCTCGCACGCTTTCGAGATAGGCCGCGTGGGCGCGCGACAGGTATCCTGCCACTTCGAGCCTCACGCGAGCGCCTCCAGTGCGGCGACGGAACTGCTGATACGCGTCGGCCAGCACATGCAGGCCTTTTTCTGGCGCGATGCGGGCGAAATACCCGACGCGAAAGACGTCGTCTTGAGCGCGCTCGTGCGTCGCCGACTCCGCGCGACGCGCGATACTCGACTCGTAACCCGACAGGTTGATGCCGAGTGGCACAACCGCCATCCGGCTGGGCGGAATGCCGAGGAGCCGCGACATCACCGGCACGTAGTAGTCGCTGACTGCCAGAAAACAATCGACGTCCTGGACCTGCCGGCGAATCAGGTCGATCGCTTTCGTGCGATACGGCTCGATGAGGCCCTCGAGAAACAGATCCTCGCCCTGTAGCGTGCAGCACACGGGACGCTTCAGGATCTCCCGCAACGGCCGGGCGAGACCGATGAGTAGTGAGTTCGGCAGGTTGACCACGTCGGGCACGGGCTCCTCGGCCAGCCATTCGGTCAGCTTGACGAATTCCTTCCGCAGCACGCCGCGATCGCCCTCGAGCATCGAGACCGTCATGTCGCCAAGGAGCTTCGGATCGGTCGAGAGCGACCGGCTCGCCAGGGCCCCGATCACACGAGGAGAATCCCACAGGCGATCGAGGAAGCGCGGCGTGTGCCGGAACATCGCCAGGTACTGCTCGAGGTAGATGCTGATCCCGCCGAAGAGCACCTGATGCCGGCTGACATTCTCCTCGTCTGTCGTCGTCGGCGTGTAGAGAGGCAGAAGCGTCACGTCGTGGCCGCGCTTGAGGAGTTCCACCGCGAGCGCATTGTCCCGTCCGCAGCTCCCGCAGTACATCCCCGCGGCGCCCGCCGTGATTGAGAGGACCTTCACAGATCTGCCGACTGAAACGCCCTTGGCCGAAAGAGGAACTCGATGAGGTTGCCTTCGTGGGGCTGCAGCCAGTTGAGCCGGGTTGTCGGGACCGGACCGAGGTTCAGCCGGTCGATGTGGACCGCGTCGAGCAGACGCCGCCGGAATTCCGGCTTGCAGGTGATCGCGCTGCAGACGAGCGTCGGGCCGATGGCGTCGATCATCTTCGCCTCAGGGCATTCCACGACCGTCACGAAGGGGAACATATATTCTTTCTTCGCAATGGCGGCGTCCGGCGACTCGCAGTGCACGACGGTCGGCAGCAGATAGTCGGCCCTCCCCTCCTTGACGATGCGCGCGCCCTCGCGATGCGTGGCGGTGACGTCGGTCACGCCGGGCGCCTGGAGGTCGGCGTCGATTGACTGCGAAATGGCCTCGGCTACTCCCGGCACGGTGAAGGCCGCCAGTTTCGCGTCGGGATGATCGTGTGGAAGCGGCCGGACCGCGGCCAGGCGGCGCGTCAGCGCGTCGGCGATCTCGCGCGTGTGGCGGCTGGCCCAAATGCCGGAGCAGTTGATGCAGCTGCGCCCGCTGTTGAGGAACACGCTCTCGACCATCACATCGAGAAACTGCTCCCAGCGATCGACCTGGTCGTCACCGAGAAGAATCTTCGAGAAACCTGGTCCGTGCGCCTGCACTCGTGGATTGCCGCGATAGCGATCGACAGTCGGCGTGCCCCCAAAGATCAGGTTCCGGCCGCAGCTGTCGAGCACAGACGCGCCAACGTCGCCCTCGCCGGGATACACCGAGATCGCGTCGCGCGGGATGCCGGCCCTGAAGAACGCTTCCGTCATCCGATAGGGCGTCCATGGCTCCTGCGGCCCCGGCTTGAGCACCAGACCGATCTGCAGCGGGATCACGGGGAGCCACAGCGTGTGGACGCCGGGCGAATTCGACGGCAGCACGAGCCCGACGACGGGGCTCTGGGCCTGGTAACTGACCGGCACGCCGCGCTCTTCGCCGTAACCGCTCGACAGCACGTCGAAGGCCAGGCCGCGAGTGAGCGACGTGAGAATGTCGCGCATCTTGCCCAGCACGAACGCGTTCTTCTTCATGTTCGCGCGGCACATCGTCTCGGGAAGGCCCGTGGTGGCCGACTGCGCGCGCACGAACGCGTCTGGGGTCTGCGTGCCATCGCCCATCGGCAGCTCGGCGTTCATGTAAAGGTCGCCGGCCACGCCAACCCTGGCAATCAGGTCGTCAATCGGGATCTCGCGCAGCGCCTCGCGCGCGCGCGAGGCCTTTCGCATGTCCCGCTGAATCAGCCCGCCATTGGCGCGGCTGACCGAGGCAATCGGCTCGCCGGTCGCAAAATGCACGACCTGATCGACGTCGATGCTCGTATACGGCTGGCCCCAACGAAAGATGGGAATGTGCAACATAGAAATCTGTCGGTGCGTAGGTGCGTAGGTGCTTGGGTGCTTGGGTGCCGTGCGTAGGTGCCTAGGTACCCAGATGCGGCATGCGCCTGAGGCGCCTAAGCACCTACGAACCCACGCACCTACGCACCGACCCCTTCGTCAGTACACTCCAACCGTCGTCGTCGCCGCAAACCCTCGGTACGGCCGAACCCCGCTGATGCCATCCCACGGATAACGTTCGTAGGCCGGCTCGCGCTCGCCTTCGTCGCGCTCGAGGAACCCCGGCATGAAGAATTCCTTCGTCAGCGTCGTCAGCTTCACGCGCCCGGTCTGGCCATAATCCACCAGCTTGTCAGGATTGTCGAAATCGACCACCTCGATGACGGCCCGCGGCTGCGGAGCGTAATAGGTGATCTTGTAGTTGTTGTGCGGCCCGGTCGGCGCACTCGCTGCCAAACCCATCAGCGTGTTGCCGTAGGTCGGCGTCATGTAGGCGCCATCGAGCAGCTCCTCGTGCGCGAAGCGGTTCCACTGCGGCGTAAACTCGGTCCCGCCCGAGAAGATGCCGGTGATGCCGGCCTTCCTGATGGTCGTGCCCATCGATTCGAGCCGCAGCGCGAGAGCCTCGAGCAGCTTCGGCGTCGTGAACATGCATCGAATGTCGTGGCCGGCCTGAAGAATCGTCACCGCCTGGTCGATGACGTGGTCTTTGTAGGCTTGGAGGTGATCGGCCCAGCCCTTCTTGATGAGCTTGATGACCCAGCGCGGATCGAGATCGACGCAGAAGCTGATCCCGCCGCGAAACTGCGCGAGGTGCTCGACCGACAGCCGCAGACGCCGCGGGCCCGACGGCCCGAGCATCAGCCAATTCGCGCCCCTGGGAAAATGTTCATCCGGCAGCGTTGCGCTGAACAGCTCGTAGTCGATCCGGAAATCCTCCATCGCGACGCGCGTTTTGGGAACGCCCGTCGTGCCGCCGGTCTCGAAGACGAAGACGGGTTTGCCGGCGAAGCCCTTCGGGATCCAGCGTTGCACCGGTCCGCCGCGCAGCCATTCGTCTTCGAACGATCCAAAGCGCTTGAGGTCCGCGAAGGTCTTGATCTCGCGGCGGGGATCCCAGCCGGCCTTCTTCGCAAAGTCCAGCCAGAAGGGACAACCGGACGCCGGATCGAAATGCCACTCGACGACGTCGCGCACCCATGCGTCGAGCGTCTCGTGCGGGGGCCGGGCGGACACGTCGGACGTCTGACTCGATTGACCGGTTGGAGATGCGGACACGAAAACGTAGTATAGCGCCCATGTCCGATATCGCTCCGACGCGTCTGACCGCGGTTCATTGGCTGATCGCGATCATCGCGGCCATTGGGTTCGCATTCGATTCCTACGAACTGCTGATGGCGCCGCTTTTCGTCGGTCCGGCGCTCGTCAATCTGCTGGGCGTCCCCGCCGCCAGCCAGGCCGTGAACGACTGGGTCGGCATCCTCTTTTATGTGCCGGCTGTGGCGGGCGGCATCTTCGGCCTGATCGGCGGCTATCTCACGGATCTGTTCGGCCGCCGGCGCGTGCTCACCTGGAGCATCCTGTTGTACGCGGGCTCGGCCTTCGCCGCCGGGTACTCGACCTCGGTCCAGCAACTGCTCTTCTGGCGCTGCTGCACGTTTGTCGGCGTCTGCGTCGAATTCGTGGCGGCCGTGGCGTGGTTGTCGGAGCTCTTCCCCAATCCGAAGCAGCGCGAAACCATCGTCGGATGGACGCAGGCGTTCGGGTCGATCGGCGGCGTGCTGGTGACGGGCCTGTACTACCTCGTCGTGACCTATGACGCACAGCTTCCGCTCGTCCGCGGCGGGCACGAAGCATGGCGTTACACATTGATGTCCGGCGTCATCCCGGCCATCCCGCTCATCTTCATCCGCCCTTTCCTGCCGGAGTCGCCGGCTTGGCAGGAGAAGAAGCGCGCGGGCACGCTCAAGCGGCCGGGCCTCGGCGAGATCTTCCGTCCGGAGTTCCGCCGGACGACGATCGTGACGACGGTGATGATGGCGTGCGCGTATGCGGCGGCGTTTGGCGCGATCCAGCAAATGCCGCGCATCGTCCCTGGCCTGCCGGAGCTGCGGGCCCTGGCGGCACCAGCGCGCCAGCAGACCGTCGCCGTCGTTCAGTCGTTCCAGGAGTACGGCGGACTGGCCGGCAGAATTGTTCTCGCGTTTCTCGTCGTCCGGATCGTCAGCCGACGCCGGCTGCTGCACGTCTTCCAATTGCCCGGCCTCATCCTGTTGCCACTCGTCTTCGTCTTTCCGGCGACGAGCAGCCTTGCGCTCGTGCGCTGGGGCATCTTCCTCGTCGGGTTCATGACGATTGCGCAGTTCAGCTTCTGGGGCAACTATCTGCCGCGCATGTATCCCACGCACTTGCGCGGCACGGGCGAGAGTTTTGCCGCCAATATCGGTGGACGCATGATCGGCACGTCGGCCGCGTTGGTGACGACGCAGCTTGTGACCCGAATGCCAGGGGCGTCGGCGCCGATCAAGCTGGCATACGCGGCCGCGATCGTTGGGACCGCTGCCTACATCATCGGCACGGCCGCCAGCTTCTGGTTACCAGAACCGACGCGGGAAGAGTTGCCGGACTAGGGACCGCTGACTGCCGACTGGTGACTGGTGACTAAACCTCGTCTCACGCCAATCCAGTGGACGATCGCTGCCATCGCCGCGATCGGCTTCGCGTTCGACACCTACGAGATCCTGATGCTGCCGCTCGTCGTGCGACCGGCGCTCCTCGAGCTGACCGGTGCGGCGCCGGGTTCGCCAGAATTTCAGACCTGGGTCGGCCGCCTCTTTTACGTACCCGCGTTCGCCGGCGGCATCTTCGGCCTGCTCGGCGGATACCTGACCGATCGGTTCGGCCGTCGACGTGTACTCACCTACAGCATCGTGCTCTACGCCGCGTCGGCGTTCGCCTCGGGTTTCTCGACCTCAGTCGGCATGCTGCTCGTGATGCGGTGTCTCGTCTTCATCGGCGTGTGCGTCGAGTTCGTGGCCGGCGTGGCCTGGCTGGCCGAGCTCTTCCCCAACGCCAGGCAGCGCGAGAACATGCTCGGCTACACGCAGGCCTGCTCGAACTTCGGGGGCATTCTCGTCGCGACGGCCAACGGATTGTGCGTCGCCTACTCGGCGGCGTTCCCGGCCTTGACGGCCTTTGGCTCTGGCGTCGTCGCCGATCCGCACGCGCCATGGCGGTACACGCTCATGTCCGGCGTGCTGCCGGCGATTCCGCTGCTGCTCGTGCGGCCTTTCCTGCCCGAGTCGCCCACCTGGCAGAGAAAGAAGACGGCCGGCACGCTCAAGCGTCCGAGCATCGCGGCCCTGTTCGCGCCGGAATTCCGCCGCACGACACTCGTGACGACGCTGATGCTAGCGATGGCGTACGGGGCCGGGTTCGGTGCGATCCAGCAGATCCCGCAGATCGTGCCGGGCCTGGCCGACGTGCGGCAAACGGTCGGAGGCATGGCGCCGCCACAGGCTGCGCTCTTCACGCAGCAGGTCGGGTCCAACGTGACCAGGGCGGAAGAGATCGGGGGACTCGTCGGCCGTGTGCTCCTCGCGTACTTTGCGGTCGTGATCGTGAGCCGCCGCCGGCTGATTCGCCTGTATCTGATCCCCAGCATCATCGTCATGCCGATCGCGTTTGGCTGGGCCGGGACGGTGAATCTGACGTGGATGTATCCGGCGATGTTCATCGCCGGCGTGTTGACGGTCGGTCAGTTCAGCTTCTGGGGGAACTATCTTCCGCGCGTGTATCCGACGCACTTGAGGGGAACCGGCGAGAGCTTTGCCGTCAACATCGGAGGCCGCTTGATCGGGACCCTGTTTGCCTGGGTCACGGCGACGCTCGCGGTGACGCCGGATCGCGCGTTCGCGCCGATCAAGGTCGCCCTCGTCGCCGCCGGTGTAGCCCTCGCGGTCAATCTCGTCGGCTTCATCGCCAGCTTCTGGCTGCCTGAGCCGGCACGGGAAGAACTGCCAGACTAGAGGCTGGAGGCCGGGGCTGGAGGCTGGGGTCACGGTCCGGCGTAGGCCCTGAGTCTTGAGCCGTCAGATTATAGAAAGTCAGAGCATTAAGCCGAGAGCCCCAAGTCGTGAGCCACGAAGCACCCCGGCGTGATCGTAGACACCGCGCCAGCGGCGTCGCTCTTGGGCTCCGCTCCGCTGGACAAGCGGTTGCGCCCCGCCTCCTTGGCGCCGTAGAGGGCTCGATCCGCACGAGCGATGATCGTCTTCACGTCGCTTTCCGAAGGCTCGCTGCAGGTGATGCCGATGCTGACGGTCACTGGCAGGATCTGACCGTCGTACTCGATGGGCTGCGCGATGATCGCCCTGTGGAGACCATTGGCGACCTGCTGCGCTCCGTGGAGGGGCGTGTCCGGAAGAACCACAATGAACTCGTCGCCGCCGTACCGACACTTGACGTCGCTGCCTCGAAGCGTCTGCATCAGGTGCCGGCCGATGGCACCAAGGACGAGGTCGCCGCAGAGGTGGCCGTGTCGATCGTTGAACTGCTTGAACTGGTCGACGTCGAGCATCAGCACCGACAACGGCTGATTCGAACGCCTCGCGCGGCGAAGCTCTGTGTCCAGCATCTCCAGACCCGGCTTCCGGTTCAGGCAGCCGGTGAGCGGATCCTGCACGCTGACTTCGCGGGTATCGACGAGCAGGTTCACGTTGCGAACGGCGATGCTCAAGAGCGACGCGGCCACGGCCAACGCGCGCCTCGTGCGGCTGTCGAGCGGCGCTTTGTCAGACCGTACCCCCAGTACGCCGATCACGGCGCTCCCGACCGACAACGGAAAGCAGACCGAAGATTCGACGGCCACGCCCTCATTCTGGGCGCTCTCGGTGACGGCCTCGGGCGCGAGAAGCGCAGCCGTCGCCAACCGCTCCAGATCATCGGGCGACAGCTCTTGCTCGGTGACGGGATCAACCGCGAGCGTCTTCCACGCGCCTTGCCGGTTCACCAGCACCCACATCCCGCGTTCGCCCGTAAAACCTGGTAAGCACTTCGACGCCGCGTAACGCAGGCCCTGCACGTCGAGCGCGCTCGCAAGCGTCCGGCCGAAGGCCATCAGCGCCTCGAGTTCCTGCGCCCTGGCCAGATGCTGCCGCGCTTCGGCCGCGGCCGCCATCGTTTCCGTCTGGCTCTCACGGCGCTTGCGCAGCTGATGGAACGCGAAGAGAACCGTCAGCACGACCAGCGCGGGCACCAGATCGAGGTGATAGTCGCCTTCGATGTTCCGGGCCCAGTCGAGCACCAGCCGAAAGGGCTGACGAAACAGAATGAGCGCGCCAATGACGAGTCCGGCCGCGAGCGACGTGTCGGTCCGGGAGATCAAACGCATAGGATGGAGTCGTGCCAACTCCGTGCCACAGGTCCCTTTGCGAACTTCAGGCCGAAACCATGGTGTTTAGGCCGGTTCCGACGTTTCTGAAACGGACCGGCCAGTCCTGTCATCAGGTGTGCGCCGTGCGGCCAGTGCGCGCGACTGTGCGCCTCCGAACCGCACAGCGCTCTTGTCTCCACCCTCGATCTCCCTGCATCTGTTGCATTTGATCGCGATCTCGCGGCGTGGCCACGGGTACGGTTCCTGCTCACGAAACAGCGCAGCCCGGACACCCTTACGAGGTACCTTCGTTGGCCCACCGCAGCCTGATCGAACAGTCACCATCCGTCACGACTGGCATTCCATTCCGGTCCGAGGCCTCGGTCACCACCAAAGCCAAGGTCCTTGTCATCGACGATCAGCCGGCCATCGTGGAGTTCTTGAGCCGGCTGCTCACACGGCATGGATACGCCGTGTCGAGCGCCCCAGACGGCACGGCCGGTCTTGCAGCCGTCGGTTGCGAGGGCCCGGACATCGTCCTGCTCGATGTCTCGATGCCAGGGATGAGCGGACTCGAAGTGTGCCGGCGCCTGAAGAACGATAGCGGCACACGGTTCACCCCGGTCGTGCTGGTGACGGGGCAAACCGATCCAGGCCTGCTCACCGAGGCCGCCGACGCCGGCGCCGACGACGTGCTGGCCAAGCCGGTCGCCGCCGACGAGCTCATCGCGCGCGTCCGCGCACTCGTGAAGCTGAAGCACGACACCGACAAGCTCGAATCAGTCGAGACAGTGATGACGACGCTCGCCGTGACCATCGAGGCCCGCGATCCGTACACCAAGGGCCACTGCGAACGATTGGCCGCGTACGGCGCGGCCGTCGGCGAGCGCCTCGGGCTCTCCGGCGACGACCTGCGCGCGCTGCGTCGCGGGGGCTTTCTCCACGACCTGGGAAAGATCGGCGTGCCCGACGCCATTCTGCTCAAAGCCGGACCGCTCACGCCCGACGAGTACGAGGTGATGAAGCGCCACACGATCGTCGGCGACGAGTTGTGCGCCGGGCTTCATTCGCTCCGCAAGGTCCGACCGATCGTCCGCCACCATCACGAAAGCCTGGACGGGAGCGGGTATCCGGACGGGCTGGCCGGGGAGGCCATCCCTCTGCTGGCGCAGATTATCGGCATGGTGGATGTCTTCGACGCGTTGACGACGGCCCGGTGTTACCGCCCTGCGCTGTCGCTCGACATCGCGCGCGAGCGTCTGCGCGACGACGCGCGACGCGGACGCCGCCGTGGCGATCTCATCGACACCTTCTTTCAGGTTCTCCACGACACGTCGGCCGGAAAGATCGGCCGGCACGCTGTCCATCCGATCCCGCAAAGACCGTAGCAGTTCTCAACCCCGCGAACCTTTCAGACGGTATACTTGCAGCCTACAAGCTGTGATTCCGGCCGCCGTCTTCCTGATCACGCTCTCCGGTCTCGTCTTCGAGATCTGTCTGACGCGCATTTACTCGGCGACGATCTGGTATCACTTCTCGTTTGTCGCGATCTCGATCGCGCTGCTCGGCTGGGGGCTGGGGGGCCTGGCGGTTCATTTGCTGAAACGCCGCGCTGCGCAGACGCTCGAAACAGCCGCCCTGTTCACTCTGTTGTACGGGGCGACCATTCCTGTTTGCCTGTGGGTGCTCGTCCAGTTTCCGTTTGAGATCGAGCGGCTTCCGCTGTACTTCGTCGCGCCGCTGGTGCCGTTTTTTCTGGCCGGTATGGCACTCTCGACGATCTTCGATCTGCGCCGCTCCATCGCGGCGTCGCTCTACTTCGCGGATCTGGTGGGCGCCTCGCTTGGAGCGGTCCTCGTCACCGTGCTGTTGCAGACGCTCGGCGGCGAGGCCTCAGTCCTCGTGGCGGCGATCGCACCGATGGCGGCCGCGTTCTGTCTGTCGCGCAGACTCCGCCCGGTGGCCGGCGCCGGTGCCGTGCTGATGGCGATTGCGGCGTTCTCGAACCCCAGCACGGGGCTCTTTCATGTCATTCCCGGCACCATCAAAGCCATGCGCCGGCAGATGGACGAAAGCACCGGCTCGCGTGTGACGCAGACGGGCTGGAACGCGTATTCGCGCATTGACGCCGTCGAAGGGCTGCCGCCGCCGTACCTCGCACGGCTCTACATCGATTCGGACGCGTGGACGAGCATTCTGCCCTGGGATGGCCAGATCGAGAGCGCCCGCGGCATCGGCAATTCGTATCGGGCATTGCCGTTCCGGTTTACGCCGCGCGCCGACACGTTGGTGATCGGCCCAGGCGGCGGCGCCGATGTGCTGGCCGCGCTCGGATCCGGCAGCCGCAAGGTGACGGCCGTGGAGCTCAATCCGCTGATGATCCAGTTCGTGCGCCACTACGGCGCCCGGGCGGGCAGCCTCTACGATCGGCCCGACGTCGAAGTGATCCAGAGCGAGGGGCGCCACTTCATCAGCCAGACGGATCGGAAGTTCGACGTCATCTTCCTGGGCTTTGTCGATTCGTGGGCGTCGGTGGCCTCTGGCGGCCTGTCGCTCTCCGAGAATTACCTATACACGGTTCAGGCGCTCCGGGCGTACTACGACCATCTCACCGACGACGGGCTGGTCGCCATTCTGCGTTGGCCTTCGGATATTCCCCGGCTCGTTTCGAACTCGGTGGCAGTGCTCGGCGCGGAAGAGGCGTCCAAGCGCGTCGTAGTCCTGATGGAGAAGCGCGGCACAAGTGCCGATCCGCCGCAAATGCTGTTCATGCTCCGGAAGCGGGCGTTCACGGCCGCCGAAACCGCAGAGATCGCAGACGGCTGGACGCAGGCGACTCCGATGATTGTGCCGGGCCGACCCGCACCCTCGCCGTACGACGAGCTGCTGACCGCGCGGATGACGCCGGCGGCCTGGGAGGCCCAATCGCCGACACGCGTCGGGCCGGTCTTCGACGACAGTCCGTTTTATTTTGCGATCGAGCGGCCCTGGGGCATGCCGACGAGGATCGCCCGCCAATTGTTGACGTGGCTGCTCGCGCCCACGGCCCTGATGCTGCTGCTCTTTGCCGCGTTCGGCAAGCCGCGAGGCGAGCCGACGGCGCCCTACGCGGCGTCGGTCGTCTACTTCGCCTGCCTCGGATTCGGGTTCATCGCCGTGGAGTTGGCACTACTCCAGAACCTGACGCTGCTCCTTGGCCATCCGATCTTCACGCTGTCGGTCCTCCTCTTCACGCTGCTGGCGGCGGGTGGCATCGGGAGTGCGGTCAGCCGGTATGTGCCGGCACGGACGGCATGCGTGATCGTGGCCGTCCTGGGCGCTGTCGAAGCCAGTGCGCTGCCTCGGCTGGTGCCCGCGCTGCTGCCACTCTCGCTTTCGGCGCGTGTCGCGATTGCTATCACGCTCATCGCGCCGCTCGGTCTCGCGATGGGGGTTCCGTTCCCTCGCGGCCTGCAGCGGACCGGCAGCGGCTCGCTCGCCGCTGCGCCGTTCTACTGGGGCCTCAACGGGATCATGTCCGTCATGGGATCGGTGACGACGGTGTTCGTCGCACTTGTCCTGGGATTCCAGGCCGCGATGCTCGTTGGATGTCTGTGCTACGTCGTGGCTGCCATCGTCGCACGCCGCGCGCTGGGAGAGTAGGGCGGCCGCCTTGAATCGCTATCGCGGGTGACCACTCATCAGCACAAGGTCGCCCCTCGACTGGCGGTGGGCATCATGCGCTCAGCAGCTCATTCGGATTCGGGCCGATCTCACTTGCCCGTCCGACCTCAAAACTCTGCACTGCCTCGGCCGCCGAGTCGTACGTCTCGAACACCGTCAACAGTTTGGTGAGTGTCAGCAGCTGATGATTCCGCCCACCCACGTTGAGCAGCTTCAGGTCTCCGCCCCGACGCCGCGCGGAGATGCACTCTTGAGTCATCGCGCCGAGGCCACAGCTGTCGATGTACGGCACCTTGGCGAGGTCCAGCACGAGACGCGTCCACCCACCGTCGAACAGGCGGCGGACAGTCTCTCTGAACCGCTCTTCCGTTTCCACCGTCAGCCGCTCCTGTGGCGCGATGATGACAACATTGCCGCGGATTGTTTCTTCGATCGTCATGGCAGCTCCCGTCTTTTGCTCGCGCATCGCCGTTCCGGCTTCTCAAGGGCACTCGACGTAGAGGATGTTCAGACGGTAGTAGAGTCGCTCGAGGAACCGCCGCTCGGCCACGAGATGGAGGATGGAGCTCGATGCGAGCGAGATGACCTGCGCCTGAGAGCCAGGGCCTTGGAGCCACGCCAGCAGGCGCTCCTGATCGGCTGACCTCAGGAGGGCAAGGTCGTGGAGTACGACGGTTCCCGGCACGCTCCGTGACGCCCACGGCGCGCCGTCGCGCGGCCACTCGAAAATCGTTGGACGCAGCGACGCTCGGATGGTGGCCAGTGCGCCGAGCGTGGCCGCCACTGGCCCCACCAGAAGCGCATTCGAACGAGCCCCCTCTGCAATCAACTGAAGGTCGCTCGCGTCAGTCGGAATCGACTCAGTCCTGTTTGACACACACATGGCAAGGCACTCAGAATCTCTTTCCAGCGCACGGGAACCACGTTCCCTCAGCTAGGGATTGGCCGTCAGTCGTTTCGTGAGCCGCTGCAAGGCGCGCGTCACGGCCATTCTGGCGGCGTCCGCCGTCGGCAAGCCGAACCGCTCCCTGATTTCACCGAGCGTCCATTGGATCTCGATGCGCGCGACGATCATCTCGCGATCTTTCGGACTGAGATCGACGAGCGCATCGCGATAGCGCTGGTACTCTTCGGCCTGGGTAGCCGTTTCGAGCGGGGACGTGCGATTGGAAGGCAGCTCGTCCGGCAACTCGACCGGTGAGGGATTCCTGCCGATCCGCCGCACCTCGTCCCGAATCTTGTTGATGACCGACTGGCGTAGATAGGCCTGCATCGCACCGACGTGCTGAGGCTCGAAAAGATCGAGACGCCTGACCAGATGAAGCGCGGCGTCCTGCACGAGGTCGCCGGTGTCCAGGTAGCCGCGGGCGGCAGCCGGCAGCCGGCCGTGCGCCCACCGCTTGAGCGGCGGCAGACAGCGCTGCAGGAGCGCTTCGACGGCGGCGCGGTCTCCGAGCCGGGCCTTGACGACGAGCTCCATGGTGGGCTCGTCGCTCAATAGCGCTGAACGGGCCTCATCGGGCGGTTCGGGCCCCGATTGGTGCTTCCCCACCTCCGGGTCGGTCATGAGCGGCTGAACCATCGAAATCATAGCGGGTTTCCCCTTCTGTGAGTATTAACGCCGCGGGGGACCTTTCCGAACACGCCTGCGGTATCCTCATCGGCATGCTCGGGAAGGCAGTCGGACACTATCGGGTGATTGGCAAGTTGGGCGTGGGCGGCATGGGGGTCGTGTACGAGGCGGAGGACACCCGGCTGCCACGCCGGGTGGCGCTCAAGTTCCTGCCCGATGAGCTGGCCGACGACCCCGAGGCGATCAGGCGGTTCAAGCGCGAAGCCCAGACAGTCGCCGTCCTGAACCATCCGCACATCTGCACGATCTACGACATCGACGAGCACGAGGGGCGGTCGTTCATCGCCATGGAGCGGCTCGAGGGGACGAGCCTCAAGTTGTACATGCTGCGGAAGCCGCTCGAAACGCCAGAGGTCGTGGCGATCGCGCTGCAAATTACGCAGGCCCTGGAGGCGGCACATGGCAGCGGGATCGCACATCGCGACGTCAAGCCCGGCAATATCTTCGTCAGCGGGGCCGGGCAGGTGAAGGTGCTGGACTTCGGGCTGGCGAGACGCTTCCGGGAAGAGGACACCGGCGATCAGCCGGTCTTCGGATCGACGATGCCCGGCCGGCCGCTCGGCACGGCCAACTACATGGCGCCCGAGCGAATCCTGCAGCTGCCGCTGGACCCGAGGAGCGATCTGTTCTCGCTGGGCGTCGTGATCTACGAAATGGCAACGGGGAGGCTGCCGTTTGCCGGTGCCTCCCCGTCTGAAACCGTGACCAATGTTCTCGAAAAAGAACCTGAGCCGCTCACGAAACTCTCGCCCAATCGGCCGGCTCGCCTGGAGCGGATGGTCGATCGGCTGCTGCGCAAGCGCGCCGATGAGCGGTACCAATCGGCCAGCGCGCTTCGCGAAGACCTGACGAGTCTTGCGCGAAAGCTCAGTTCGCCTTCAGTCGCCCGCCTGTTCGGACGGCTGTTTTCCAAGTAGCAAGTCCCCTATCCCCAACTGACCTTCACCTGATCGGTAGTCTTTGCCTCTATCGGGATCGAAAACTCCAGTTTGTTCCCAGTCACCGGTGCTGCCGCCAGGAAGGATCTGAACTGACCCTCGTTCATCATCTTCGGAATTCTCAGACTGATCTTGAGATTCTCGAACGAGCCGTTCTCCGCAACGACCTCCGTACGATGCGCACCACCAGTCGTTGCTCCTGTGTGAGTGGGCTTCTTCTTCAGGTTCTTGATATCGATCACGCATTGCACGCTGCCGTTGCCACCGAATTCTCCGTATCCATCGTCAGGCATTGACTACCTCCTCGCAGAGTTGTGACCGGGATTGGGCACAACGTGGACGTTTGAACGCGCCACGACATCCAGTCACTGACTGGCGCGACAGGCGACGGCCATCGATGCGGTTTGAATGGGCCTGAGCCTAGCAGTACGGTTTTGTCGATTGTGTGACATTCCCAACCGCTGGCTCGCATCGACGGCCTCTCCGTCGGATTCACAGAGCCGGAGGACCGTATCGAGCCTGGTCACCGACAGGAGTTTTCTGACCCTGCCGCTCGGAGCGACCAGCAGCAATACCCCTCCGACCGCACGGAGCGCGTTATGGGCGAAGACCAGCTCGCCCAGGCCACGCGCGTCGATCGAGGTGAGGCCGGCCAGATGTAGGGCCAGGACTACGTGGCCTTCGGCCACGAGCTCGGCTATCGCCGACCGTAACGCGTTAACTTCCGTTTCTCCGGCGCTGACCTCGAAACTGCCGGTCAGGTCCAGAATGAAGAGCGACCCGTTGTCCCGCCAGTTGATGTCCACCTGTGCACCTCGCTGTTATTAACGACGGGTGGACAGGATCCGAACTTGTCTGACAAAGAAAGGGCGTAAGTGCTACTCGCCTATCCGCCGATCAAACGAATGTCGGGGCGCGAGACGAAGCCAAGACGGGACTTCTCGTCTGGGAGCGACGCGCGGACCTTTTCGACCAGCGTTCGCGCCATCGCTGCTTCCGATTCAGCATCAGCTCGATCCCCACGAAGGGCCAGCGCCTTGCCGCGCCAGTAATGCACCTGCGCCTGGATCTCGGGGCCGAGGGCTCGCTCGCCGTCGGCGG
>JBGPHH010000023.1:0-26576 GCA_041484265.1 Vicinamibacteria bacterium | reverse complement strand
CGTCAGCTTCTCCGCGCGGTCGCGCACCGTGGTCGCGCCGCGCACGGCTGCTTCGGCTTCGTCCACAATCTCCGGCGCGTCGCTTTCGATGAACGGCTCGGCGGCTAGATAATTCCGCGCGTCCGGATCGGCGCGCTCGGCCTGCAAGCTCTGCGGGTCGCGAATCTCGACGATCGAGCCAGAGAGCGTTTGACCGACGCCGTCGAGATCGAAGGGCGAGAGGTCCACATTGGTGAGCTCGAGGCGCAGGCGGCGGACGTCGCGCGGTTCGTTGATCCGGCGGCTCGATACCGGGACGATGGCGGCCTCGCTCAGCAGATCGAGCTGCACGCGCCTCGACACGGCCATGGCCTGGGCCGTTTCTGCCGACTCGCGCACGGTGATGAGGCCCATCGGGCTCTCCTCGCGGAGAACCTGGCCCGTGTCCGTTACCCACGACGTCGTGTGCAGGCCCGCAAACTCCATCTCGACGCGCGCGGCGGGAATCGGCGTGGTCATCCCCGGCACGAACTCGCGGCGGCCGACGCGGACCACGACGGGTGAGTTCCGCAGCGTGGCCGGATCGAAGACGTTCCAGTCGTAGCGCGCACCGGCGACCAGGCCGCCGGTGGCAAGCCGCCTCGAGAGGTTTTGCGACAGCATCGGGGGCTCGGGCAGATCGCGTTCGTCGGTTCGCGTGCCGCTCGGGGTCGTGACGCGAAGGGAGAGGTGACGACCGTTCACCTGGCCGGTGATGGTGACGGCCCCCGTGCCAGGGTCGAGCGAGAATTCGAACGCACGCAGAGTGAAGGTCGCGTCCACGCGCGCCGTCGTGTGAATCGTCGCCGCCGTCGTCGCGCCCAGGAGCGACATCTGCAGCCGGCCGTCTTCCTGGAGCTCGAAGCCACCATCTCTTGGCACGGTCTGGCTGGCGGTGAATCCGATCTTTTCGCCGCGGTAGTACACACCGCGCCATTCGGCGCCCGATCCGTAACGGGCCAGATCGGTGGCGAGACTCGCGGGCGACGCCTGGATGTACGACCGGTGGATCAACACGGCACTCACAGCCACCCAGGCCAGGACCATCACGATGGACGCCGGGCGGGTGACGGATCGAGGAAGCGGCCTGAGGAACATCACTAATCTATATATCCTTATCGGCGGATTAGGGCTCGGCCCGCGGGCCATCGTAGACCCGGTGATAGACTCAGCCACATGGCCAAGAAGAAGAAAGCGACACGCAAAAAGAAATCAGCTGGCAAGAAGACCGGTTCGCACCGCAGCAAGCCCGCGCGCGGGCAGAAGAAGGCCGCGCGCCGGAAGAAGAGGGTCAAGCGGACTACGCGGGAGGCCGCGCCCACCGCGTTGCTTGACGTCACCACGTTCGGACGGCGAGGTCTTGGCGCGGGCTCGGCGGGGCAGTCCGGTGACACGCAGGGATTGTCGACGGGCGAGTGGGCCGATTCGGAGAGCGTGGAAGAGCTTGTCGAGGAAGGCCAGGACTTCGAGGCGGGCGTGGTCGCCGGTGTGGAAGACGCCCTTGATGCCGATCAAGGGGAAGTCCGCACCAAACAGGTCCTCGAAGACGACGTGCCTCTCGAGTATCTCGACAAAGACTGATGGACGCGCGGGATGCGTGCCCGCGCTCAGCGATCCGATCGATAGTCGAAGTCTGCCGCGAAGCCGCACCGCCCATGAACCTCCCAACGGAGGGCGCCGTCCTCGACGCGCATAACCTCGGTCTGCAGTTCCTGGCCGGGATGGTCGTGCCCGGGAATGCCGCACGAGACCGCGAGGTCTGACGGTACCGGCGCACCGCCGCGCACGACGACGTAGTCGCCGGCGCTCATGAACCACCGGCGTGGCGCGTGTTCAAGCGAGATCCGAGCCCGCCGGACCTCGTAGACCTCTCCAATGGCCTTGGCATAGTTGCCGAGCGCGGTGCCGCCAGCTCGACCGAGGAAGATTTCTGTCAGGGCCGCGTGCTGATCATCGGTGGCGGCCTCGTCTAGGTAAAGGCACACGCGCCACGGTTTTCCGGCTTCGCGATCGGAATAGGAGCCGGCGAGGACGACAGAGAGGCCTGAGAGAGGGACGGGGCCACGCGCGCCTTCGACGATTCGCCAGGACAACGCGAAGTCACAGACGCCATAGGTGGAGCCGGTGGTCAGCTTCTGTCCGCCCTGCCGCCGACACGGACAGATCGCCTCACAGTTACACGCCTCGAAGTAAGTGCCGGATACCCGCCAGTCAGCCATCAGAGTCCCGTGACGGCAACTATACCCTTGAGATGATGCGGTTAGAATTCAGCGGATGGTGCTGCGATTGATCGACGCCACGGTGGTGAAGAACGGTGTGCCCGTTCTCGACCGCTTGACCTTGACGATTCGTGCAGGCGAGCACACCGCGATCCTCGGGCCAAACGGGGCCGGCAAGACGTCGCTCATCAATCTGCTGACGCATCAGGACCGCGCGATCACGGCCGAAGGCGTTGCGCCACCCGTCGAGGTCTTCGGCGAATCGCGATGGAACATCTTTGAGCTCCGCACGCAGGTCGGGATCGTCTCTCAGGATCTGCATCAACGCTTCGTCGGGGGTAACAGCGAGGGCTACATCCGAGGCGAAGACGCCGTGCTCTCTGGCCTGCTCGCCACCTACGGCATCGTTCGCGCCGACGCGGCGACCACGGCGATGCGGAAGCGCGCCGCCGGGGCGCTCGAGCGGATGGATGCAGGGCATCTCGGGACGAAGCTCCTCAACGAGATGTCCACCGGCGAAGCCCGTCGGGTGCTGATTGCCCGTGCGCTCGTGACAGAGCCGCAGGCGTTGGTGCTCGACGAACCGACGGCCGGCCTCGACATGGTGGCGCGCCGCCGGTTTCTCGAGTACGTAAGCGCGATTGCGCGGGCGGGGACGACCGTCATCCTCGTGACGCATCACGTCGAGGACATCATTCCGGAGGTTGACCACGTCGTGTTTCTAAAAGATGGGCGCGTGCACCTGGCCGGAGACAAGCGGACGGTGCTGACCGCTGCGAATCTCAGCGCGCTGTTCGACGCGCCTGTCGCGCTGGACGAAGTCCGCGGGCAGTATTTCGCGAAGCCTATTTGAGCTGGCCGTCCAGTTCGGCGTAGACGCGCGCAATCGCGCGCGGCGCCATCATCTCGCGGATCGACCAGTTGTCGAACTCGCCGAACCGCGCCTGCATTTCCGCGTCCTTCTCGGGGACGCCGGCGTCGTGGAGCCGCTTGCCCTCGGCCATGACCGCCTCCAGCGACTGCCGGAACGTGTTCAGCTCCGCCTTGAGCGTCGCCCGGTCGTCCACGAAGCCGTGGGCGGGAACGTAGAGGTCGACGTCCATGGCTTGGGCCTTCTTGATCGCCGCGATCCACTCGGTCGGGTAGCCGCTCGCCAGCGACGGGAACATCCGGTGCAGGTACGTCTCGCTCATGAACAGGATCTTCTGTGCCGGGAGGTAGACCACCAGATCGCCGCCGGTGTGGCTGCGGCCGAGCATCAGGATCTGGATCTCCGTTCCGCCGAGGTTCAGCACCCGCTTATCCGCCACCGACTCGGTCGGGACGACAACCTGCGACGGACCGCCGCCGCGGGCCGGCCGCTCTGACGCGCGCTGCAGGTTGGCCTGCGAGACAGGGCTCGAGATGAACGTCGCGCCCGTCGGGAAGGACATGTTGCCGCCCGTGTGATCGCCGTGCTCGGAGGCGACGACGACGTAGCGGATAGGCTGGGTGGTCAGCTTGCGGATCTCGGTGACGAGCCGGGCTGTCTTCTCGGGCGTGCCCTGGCCGTCGGCCACCAGCACGCCGCCGCCGGTAACGACGATCAGGTTGTTCGTCGTGATCTCGCCCCCGACGTGGACCTCCTCGTACGCGTAAACGTTGTCGGCCAGCTTGGTGATCCGCGGGAAGTCACCGGGGCCGAGGCCGCGCTTGACGAGCTCGGCCGTCTGCAGCGGCGCCTGCGCTGATCCGACCAGCCCGAGCGTGACGAGCAGAGCCACGCAGGCCGCCACGAGCCCGCCGGTACGTAACCGCATCATCGTGCCTCCATCTTTCGCGGGCCGGGCATCGGCCCGCCGATCGTGCCGCCTATTCTATTCCCATGGCGGTACTGTTCGGCTCAGAGTGGACGCAGGATGGACTGAGGCCGATACCGGGATCGTGCAGACGACACGGTGTCTCGCCCTTGCCGCCGTAGGCCTTCTCACCGCCGGGGTGCTGGTCTGCCAGACGCCCGTCGCCCGGGGTCAGTCGCTCGCTGACGCCGCCAAGCGCGCGGAGGAGCAGCGACAGACGCATCCGGACGGTGGCCGGTCCTTCACGAAGCGAACGGCCATTCTCCGGGAGATGGTCAAGTCCGCGGCACCATCCAAATGACCACCCCCCGGGCGGATGCTCCCTGCCATCGTCGCGTCGGCCGCCGCGCAGAAGAACATGGTCCCTCGTACTGATCTCGGCGAACCCGGCTGGGCATTCTGGGAACGGCGCAGCTTGAATCCGCACCGAGTGGTGGGGCTCTTGCCACGGGCGATGGGCGAGCTCGCGGCGGACCTTGACGTTCGGCTGAGCACGATGACCGGCGTCGTTGACCAGCTGGAAGAGAAGGGCCTGGTCGAGCGCGTCGATCACCCGGACGACCGCCGGAGCCTCCACGTCAAGCTGACGGTCAAGGGGCAAACGCTCTATCACGACGCGCATGACGCGTTTCTGTCGCATCTCGCACCGCTGTTCGATGGGCGGACACCGACCGTCCGCCGGCAGGCTCTTGAGTTTCTCGCCGAGATCATCCGGGCCGTTCAAGGTTGGAGAGACAACCCTCGAAGGGTGCGGCGCCATGGAAAAACGAATTCGTAGCGTGGACGTATCCGACGCCAGGGCCGTACAGGAGATCTACGCGCCGTTTGTCACCGACAGTGCCACGTCCTTTGAAGCTGTCGCACCGGATCGGGCGGAAATCGAGCGCCGAATCAAGGCCGGGCGCGACCAGTATCCCTGGTTGGTGTTCGAACGGGAGCCGGAGGTTCTCGGCTACGCCTATGGATCGACTCATCGCACCCGGCACGCCTATCAGTGGAGCGTGGAGGTGTCGGTGTATGTCCATCCTCGTGCGCACCGGTGCGGCGTTGGACGTGCCCTCTACACCGCGCTCTTCGACGTGTTGCGGCGCCAGGGCTACATGAACGCGTACGCCGGCATCACGCTGCCGAACCCGGGCAGTGTGGGGCTGCACGAATCGTTGGGGTTCCTCCCCATTGGTGTGTTTGAGCGCGTCGGGTTCAAGTTGGACAGCTGGCAGGACGTCGCCTGGCTGCATCTTCGGCTGAGCGACGACCGGCGGCCACTTCACGATCCGCTGCCGGCCGTGGGCGTGCTGCAGGACCCGGGCGTGACGGCTATGTTCGCGGTATGCGCAGACTCGGTCTATGGCTTGCCCGTCTGAAAATAACCAGGCAGGTCCTGCTTTGTGTCCCGCAAGATCTCGATGATTGCCCGTCGGTCCTCTGCCGACAGGCGGGCGTAGCGCGCACCCTTCTCCTGACCCGAGAGGATGTGCCACATCTGTTGATAGACGGCAGCCTTTGCCGATCGCGGGAGCGCCTCGAACAGTTCCGAGTAGATCATGTAGCTGCAGGGATACCGCAGGAGTCGTCGTTGCAGATCGAGCTGCCGCAGCGATCGGCCACGGCGATCACGTGGTCCGCGGGCTGAGAAGCTCGCGCTGAAGGCGGTTGACCCTTCGATCTTGTCAGAGAGCGGCGCTTCGTCGATGAAGAACAGGTAGTCGGTCAGTTCCTTCGCTGCATCCTCGAGAGGCACGGTTGTCCTGGATTGCGCGTCAGGTGAATTGCGCAGAATGGTTGCGGCGGTCCGCTCGTAGTCGGCGACGCGGGCTTCCCATCCGATCCGGCTGAGCAGGTTCATCATGTGCATCTGGTGCTCGAACACCATGAGCGCCACGATGTCGCTCTGCGGCAACAAGTATCCTGACCAATCAAACTTCCCGTCGAGCGACGGCCAGTTGAGGTTGGCGTTCGAGGATGCTGATTGAGCAAGCCGTTCTGGAGGGGTGTTCCCCAGGTGCCGAATCGACCCGTGGTTTCCAGTGACGTACCAGCCGCCCCATCGTTCTGCCAGGGGCAGTCGATGATCCACCGCGAACTGGCCCACGCTCCGAACGAGCATGCCTGGAATACCGACCGTCGAATACGAGTAATGACAGGTCAGGCAGTCGTTGCGACGGACAAACCGCGGCGTGCCAAGCCATGCCTGATCCAGCGAATAGAAGACGACTCCTTGCTGTGGATCCTGAGCGGCCAGTTCGATAAATCCACCGCGGACCCATCCGACGACGACGGAATCGTTGAAGAACAGCGTCCGTGGGTTGCCAGGGTTAATACGCCGTGCTTGCACGCTGTCGGGGACAAATACTGCCATCTGCGATTCGACAGGGACGTTGAGCGCGTCCAGCACCGACCGCAGGTAGCCTGACGGGCCGCGATACGTCAGCTGAATGCGGCCTTCGTGCATCTTGCGATCCAACGCGGCCACCGGATCGGTGGTCGGCCTGGACCTGTACTCAATTGCGGGATGGTCGATCCAATTCGTAAACGTGTCGCTCAACGGTCCCGTCGCCGCGCTGAGCAGAGATCCGCTGATCAGGGCCGCGCCGCACACGAACACGCGACTTCTAGTCATCTCGCAAGAGGCAGCGTGCGGCGGATGGCAGGACGCATCATGTCGCTTACCAGGTGTTCAGATCTCGGATGGTGCCCGTCGAGACTAGATAGATGTAGAGATCCGTGAACGCCACCCAGACCAGGCTCAGCCATGCGATGGCCATGTGCCGCTCGTTCAGCCACGACGACCCCTTCCATACTCGATAGCTCGGCGAGACTGCACCCTCGCACGTGAAGCAGTCGAGCCGTCCTCCGATCAGGTGACGCCAGGAGTGGCACCCGAATGTGTACCCGGTCAGCAGCGCGGCGTTCATCAGCATGACCAGTGTGCCAATGCCGATGCCGAACCGGCCGTCGCGAAAGAACGCGGAAATGCCCTCATACCAGAGGCACACGAGCAGAAACAGTGCGCCGTACAGGGTGTAACGGTGAAGGTTCTGAAAGAGCAGGAGGGCTGTCTCCCCTCGGTACCCTCTGGGCACGCCGCGCACGGCACAGGACGGTGGCGTCAAGAACCAGCCCTTGTAGTACGCGCCGCGGTAGTAATAGCAGGTGAGGCGGAACGTGATGGCGAGCGCGGGCAGGAGGAGCGCCGGCGACTGCGGGAGCAACGCCGGCCACCACGCGGGAAACACACCGAACCACGCGTGCTCCACCGGCACAGCCCCGGGATAGCCGGATGCCGGCGTGAAGACCGGCGGCGCCACCACCGGGCTGATATACGGGGCGTACCAGACATAGATGGGGTGGAAAGCGCGGAACGTCAGGTAGCCGAAAAAGAGAATGAGGCCGATTCCGGTCGACGCGGGTGCGACCCACCAGCGGTCGAGGCGCTGGGTGCTCGCGAAGCCGCGGCGTTGCCCGGCGATCTGAATGGTCTGCATGGCCGCATCTAAGCACGGTTACGTCGGCTATCGCAAAGGGCAGCTGCCCTCGATCAGGCGCCAGCCCTCGACGTCAATCAGGATCTGGCTGACGCTGCCGCCTGTCGGCGGACCGGGCGTAATCCGCACGCCACCACCGATGGCGACACCGTCCGGTTGGTACTGGCCTTTCTTCATCAGGCCGGTGATCGCGATCATCGACCCTTCGTGAGTCTTGATCTCCGCCAGCATCTTCTTCGGACCGTTCATACGCAAGTGCATGCCTTCGGGAATGCCGAAGGTGCCAGGCTCATCTTCGGTGCGGCGGCCGGCAGTGAAGATATACCCTTTGGTGCATCCTGGAATGGACACGCGCACGGAGTCCTTCGGTACGGGCTTGTTTTCCTGTGCCGCCAGCGATCCGCTCAACACAGCCACAACGACGGCGACAACGGCGGTCGTCCTCATGAAACACTCCACACCGATTGTGCTCCTTTCGATTGCACGAATCCAGATGCTGTGATCTCCGGAGAATGGTCGCGCCACCTATGTCAGGAGATGACACTGTAAGAACGCCAGGGTTCGCCTGATGATCTCGCGAGAGATCTCGCTGTCATGAAACAGGTCGAACGCGTGCGGCGCCAGCGAGTGATTTACGAACGTGACAGGCAGGTTGTCCGTCAATGCCCTACCTATACAGCGGTCAAGCGCGTCGTTCAGACGGGGCATCTGGTCCTGACCGGCTCTTACAATAAGAAGCGGAATATCACGTGGAAGGTCGTCGACCGATCTACCAGCGCACGGGTTGGCGAATCCGAATTGCCTGGCGGCATCCGCGACGTTCGTCGACCCATCAAGGTCGAGCGTGTAGCCGTAATACAGGACGGCACATTTCAGATAGTCCTGACCGTGCTGCATGAGCGCTGATAACGCGGTTGGCACATGACCGGAGCAGGCCCACACGCCAATTCGGTTCTCGTCAATATTCAGGGGTGCGGCGTTCTGTCGAACGTGTTGAAGGACGTGTTGGACGTCAGCGGCTGGGTCGTGATTGGTATAGGTGATGGCCACTAACCCGGAGGCGGCCGTCAGCTGTCCCCACGAGATGTACGATTCCATCTCCTTCAGCGTGCATCCGAGCATCTTCTGGGCTCCGACATCGGAGAATCCGGTCACAAAGATCACCGCGGGTGTGCGCGCTCCGCTCTGTGAATCAGGTGGGTAGTAGAGATCCATGGTGAGAGCACCTGTCTCCGTGGCTCGGTATGGCTCGTCTCGCCGAATCGTCACGGCATCGATGCCGGGCATCGTGTACACCACCCGTTTCTTTGAGATGTGAGTGTCCTGGCTCATGTGCGCGTCTCCTGTGCGGCCCCGCGACAGCGCGTGACCGTGGCTGATGAAAATGCTCCCTGGAAATGCAAAAGCCGCCGGGCATCGCTTGCCACAACGGCTTGTCAATCAGCACTTCCATGGGGACCTGGTCCCGTGCTGTGTCTGGTTAGAAATCGCTCACCTACATACCCACCTCCAGGTGCGAGTTCCCTCGCGAGCTCATGCTACTCACGACCGACCGCCGCTGAGCTGCGACGGTCGGTCACGTGTGAAGCGGTCGAACTGTATCAGTCTGCCGATCCAATCGCAACGACAGACGCCATCATCTCTTGCCGTTCCGGACGCGCCAGAGGGGAGGACGATTTCAGCTCACCTCCTACGAATTCCGGGCCAGAACTGTTCTTTGGTCTTACGACCTCTATGGACTTCCAACCCGCCATACGGGCAGAATAGGGTCCTCCGTATTGAGACGGATATATGTCCCGTTACAGGGAGGAGTTCTCATGCAGAAGGCGAGACGGACAGTAGTCAGGCCCCTCATTGTTGCCGTGGCCCTGCTTGCAGGTGTCGCCATGGTGGCCCGGCCTCTTGTGGTCAGGGTCTCGGCGCAGGGCGGCGGGGGCGGCGGCGGCAACATCGATCTGACCGGCGAATGGGCTGGGATCGTCCATGAGGATCAGCCCGAGCGCGGCCCTGGTCCTGAACTGGGTGACTATCTCGGTCTGCCGATCAACGATGCGGCGCGGCTTCACGCCGACACATGGAGTGCCTCGAGGCTCACGCTCCCCGAAGAGCAGTGCATGCCCCATCCCTCGACTTACGCGATTCGCGGTCCGATGAACATCCGGGTCTGGAAGGACGTCGACCCGGTTACCCAGGATCTGGTGGCTATCAGGACCCACGGCTCGTGGATGGCGCCCGAGCGCACGTTCTACATGGACGGCCGGCCGCATCCGCCGGCGTATGCCCCCCATACATGGCAAGGTTTCACCACGGGTCGGTACGAGAACGGGATGCTGACGACGTTCACCACGCACCTCAAGGAAGGGTGGCTCCGTCGCAACGGCTTGCACCATAGCGATCAGGCAACGATGACAGAGCATTGGGTCCGTCACGGTGACTACCTGATGATTGTGACGATCGTTGACGATCCGGTCTATATGACCGAACCGTTGCTCAAGACCACGAACCTCCGATGGGCGCCGGGCCAGAACGTCGGGGCGTATCCGTGCGGCGGGTTCGAGGTGGTCGTGGAAGTGGACCGCCCGGCCGGCATCGTCCCCAGCCATCTGCCGGGCACGAACACGTTCTTGAAGGAGTTCTCACAGACCTTCAATATCCCGTACGAAGCAACGCGGGGCGGCGCGGAGACGATGTATCCGGAGTATATGGACAAGCTGAAGACGATGCCGTTGCCCTCGGCGAAGAAGTAGATCGCCTAGCCCGCAGCGTCCGCGCGTTTATAACGGCGTCCGAGACCATGATCTCGGACGCCGTTTCTCTTTTGCGGCAGGAGGGCATCATGGAGGTCGACGTCATCGTCGTCGGGGGCGGTCTTGCTGGATCGACTCTGGCGACCGTCTTCAGGGCTCCGGGTTGCCCACGAAACGGTATCCAACGCTGCGCACCGTCTGCAAGTGGCGAGGGCTGCTCGGCTCGTCTTCGATGTAGCGACGGAGCCGCACGATGAAATTGTCGATCGCCCTGGTGTCGGTATCTTCGCGAACGCCCCACACGTTCTCGAGAATCGCCTTGCGCGACACGGGTGATCCTTCGTGCTGCACGAGGTACCGCAGCAGTTCGGCTTCCATCAACGTCAGCGGCATCCGCTTCTCACCGACGCGCACCTCCATCTGTTCGAAATCGATGCTCTTGCCGCCGAATGAATACTGCAAAGCGACGGGCGGCCCGGCGGCCGCCTCCTGCCGAAACCATTCGGTGCGCCGGAGGAGGCCGCGAACCCTGGAAATGAGGATGGGCAGTTCGAACGGTTTGGTGAGGTAGTCGTCTGCGCCCATCTCAAATCCGCGCAGCACGTCCTCCGACCGCCCGCGCGCGGTCAGCATGAGCACGGGCACGAATCGCCGGGTCCGGCGCAGTTCCGCCACGACACCGAAACCGTCGATGCCCGGTAGCATCAGGTCCAGGATGACCAGGTTGTAGCGGTTCGGCTCCGCCGTCAGGCGCCGCAGCGCCTCCTCGCCGGTGTCCGCGATATCCACGCCGTGTCCTTCGGCCTCGAGGTTGAAGCGCAGGCCGTCGGCCAGGTGCTGCTCGTCTTCGACGATGAGGATGCGGCTCATGGCGGCGCGACCAGCGGTAACTCGACGACAAAGGCGCTGCCTTGCCCGACCCCGTCGCTTTCGACGAACACCCGGCCGCCGTGCCGGGCGACCACCGAGCGGACGATGAACAGCCCGAGGCCCGTCCCCTTGACCCGCGTGGCTCCGGGGATGCGATAGAAACGCTTGAAGATCCGCTTGCGCTCGGCCGGCGAGATGCCGATGCCCTTGTCGCGCACGCGAAGCGCCAGCGTCGTCGGGTTCGTCTGCTCCAACTCGACCGCGACCCGCACCTCCGGCCCGGAATACTTGACGGCGTTGTCCACGAGATTCGAGACGACCGCCCGCAGATCATCCTCGTCGCCGAGCACGCACTGCGCCTCGCCCTTGGGCATCAATTCCCGGGATTCCCGGTAGGTCAGCGCGTCCGCGGACAGACGATATCGTGTCCTTGCCAACGCGAGGCACTCCCGTACAAGGGCGCTGAAGTCCACAGGCAGGCGGTGCCCATGGCGGACGCGCGCGCCGATCTGCCCGGCACGCAGCACCTGCTCGATGGTGACGAGTAGCCGATCGGCGTCCTCCAGCATCGTCTTGTAGAAGTTCTGGCGCTTCGCCTCGTCCACGGGGTGGTTCTGCAGCGTCTGCAGGTAGAGTTTCAGGGACGCCACGGGCGTTTTCAGCTCGTGCGTCACGGCGTTGATGAACGCTTCGTGCTGCTCGTTCCGCCGGATCTCGCGAACCAGGAAGATGGTGTTGAGGACGACGCCGGTGATGATGAGGGGGAACACCAGGAGGCCGAGCAGCAGCAGGCCGGCTTGCCGCCAGCTGACGATGATCCAGCCGACGTTGAGGGCGATCGCACCCCCGACGAGGCCCGCGCCCAGGAGGATGAAGAAGGCGACCGATCTCCGGCGGCCGCCGGATCGTATGTTCACGCCATCAAGGATAGAACGAAGGGCGCTAGGCTGCGACCTCTTCCTGGGACGCGTCGCTCACCTTGGCCCTGCGCACGTCCCAGACGAGACCGAGCGCTCGAAGCAGCTTGAGCTCGATCCATGTGAGGTCGAACTCGTACCAGGCCAGACCGTGGCGCGCGGAGGTCGGATGGGCGTGGTGGTTGTTGTGCCACCCCTCGCCAAACGTGAGGAGCGCCACCCACCAGTTATTGCGCGAATCGTCGGTCGTGGCGAAGCGGCGGCGGCCCCACATGTGCGTGGCCGAGTTCACGAGCCAGGTCGAATGCAGCCCGACGACCACACGCAGGAAGATGGCCCAGTTGACGAGCCCCCAACCACCAACCGCCAGGAGCGTGAAGCCGAGCACGGTGAGCGGCACCCAGTGGTAGGTGGTCAGCCAGCGATAGAAGGGATCCTTCGCGAGATCGGGCGCGTAGCGTGCCATCCGCGCCGTGTCGTTGTGCTGCGCTTCGCCGAACATGATCCAACCCATGTGCGCCCAGAATCCGTTGACGCGAGGCGTGTGCGGATCCGCGGGTTGGTCGGAGTACTGATGATGCAGGCGGTGCGTCGCGACCCAGAAGATCGGCCCGCCTTCGAGGATCAGCGTGCCGCAGACGGCGAGGAAGTATTCGAACAGCTTGAAGGTCTTGAATCCCCGATGCGTGTGCAGTCGGTGGTACCCCATGCTGATGCCCAGCCCCCCCGAGACCCACCACAGGGCCAGGGCGACGGCGAAGTTCGTCCAGGTGAAGGACCAGAAGGCCGCCGCGGCCTGAAGATGGAACCAGACCAGGACGCCGCACGTGATGATACTCAGCTGGCTGTAGCGGGACGCTGTCCCAGGGCTCGCAGGCCCGACTGTCCGATCCGGAGTGGATGATGGCGACGTGACGCTGTGCATGAGGCTCCTGATGAGTACGGATATGTGTATCTACCGTACAGAACCTCACGCCCGGCGACTGTAAGACTTCGGTAATATCTCGCCAGGCTCTCTGGCGGTCGCGTTTAGTCCTTGAGAACGGGTGGGTACTCGCGGACCTGACGGGGCACATCGCCGTAATAGCTGAGCTGTTCGCCGCGCCACAGCTGCAGCCGTCTGGAGAGATCGGTCAACAGATCCGGCCGCGATGCCACGACGTCGACCTGTTCCCCAGGGTCGTGCACCAGGTCGAAGAGCAGGTATCTTCCCAGAAAAGAGCTGCCCCTTCGTTCGGCGAAGAGCAGCTTGAATCCCGAGCGGACAATCGCGGATTGGTACGCCACCGGGGTCTGCACGATCATGTACATGGACCGGGCGGGGTCGGGCTGCGGCTCGAAGAGGCTGATTCCTTGGTAGCCGGGGTGAGCCGGCAGGCCCAAGAGGTCGAGCACGGTGGGGGGGACGTCCAGAAACATGGCCGGACGGTCATCACGGCCGGACTTCAACCCGGGCACCCTGATGATCATCGGTACCTTCATGACCTCGTTGAACAATGAAGTGGCGTGAGACGCAAAGCCGTGTTCGTAAAAGGCCTCGCCGTTGTCTCCGCCGATGACGACCACGGTGTTCTCCCACAAACCCCGGCGCCGAAGATGTTCGAACAGCCGCGCGACCTGCGTGTCCTCATAGAACAGGCTGTCGGCGTAGCGATCCTTGACGATGTCGATCTTGTCGAGGGGGAACCTGCCCCACATGATCGTGAAGTCCAGCTTCTTGGGACCGAAGGGACGCGAAAAGTCGTCGGGCACCACGTAGGGGACGTGGCTGCTCTGCAGGTTCATGTGAAGAAAGAACGGGGTGCCGGCGACGCTGTCGAGCCACTCCATCGCTCCGCCCACGGTGTACCGGTCGTCCACGCTCCCAGCTCCCTTGGTTTCCTTGACCCACTCGGCGAAACTCAGGTCGCCCCACGGCGCGTACGTCGGACCGCTGAATGTTGCCGCATGGAAGAAGCGGTCGAGGCTGCTCGGCCGATGAAAGTTGATCATGCCTCCCCAGTTCTCGTTCTGGGAAGAGAAGATGGCCGTCTTGTACCCCACAGCCTTCAGGACGTCGTAAATGAGCACGCGAGGGTACGCTGGGTTCGCGGGGTAGGTGTACACCTCCTCCGACCGCAGCGGATATTGAGACGACAGCGGAACAAGATCCGCATAGTTGGAATGGCTCGCCTGGATGTAGGCGTTTGTGAACACTCGCGACTCGCGCGCGAGGGCGTCCAGCGTCGGCATGACGTCCCGCATCCCACCGTAGGCGCGAAGCTGATCGGACCGCAGCGACTCGATTTGGATCATCAGGACGTTCCGCGGCTTGATCCGATTCCGATCGACGCCAGCCAGATACTGTTCCATCGAGACGATCGGCCGCCGGATGACTTGGATCCCATCACGAGCCGTGATCGCCGGTGACTTGTCGGGAGGCGAGAGATGCCTGCGAAGATTCGCGAACGCGTGGAGCAGAGGACTGGCGTGATCGTCGCGGGTCACGGCGTAAGAAGCCTGCAGCTGCCCGGCTTTTTCACCGCCGTAAACCAGGTTGCCAACAACGGCGACTGCGGCACACACGCTAATGGCGCTCGCGCCAGTGGCGACGAGCCGGCGCTGCGCCACCGGCCGCATGGCTGTAACCCAACGAGGAACCAACCAAGCCAACGCCAGAGCGGCCGCGAGCGTCGAGACGATGACTCCCACAGCCAGCGGTGGATACACCCAGTGAAAAATCTGGACCGGATTGGGCAACCAAAAGAGAAGGGCATCGCGGTCGAGAAACACGCCGACGTTCCAAAAGGCCGTCCAACTCGACCCGTATAGGAGGACGACGACCCAGACCACGAGAAAGCGGAGGCCGCCGATCGTCCAGTGCGCGATGGGATGAGCTCCCGCCCCACCCAGGCGCGCCATCAACAGGAGAGCCCCGCCGATGGCCGCGACACCGGCCATGAGGAAGGTGAGGCTGTAAGCCGCCAGGCTGATCGCGGCGCCGAACGCGAGGTCGTCGTCCTCGAGCGCTGCATCAGGAATCAGGGAGCTCAGCCCCAATTCCGGCAGCGCGACGAGCAGCCACGCGACGACAAGCTGAACGAGCGCCGGAACGGAAGAGTCGTAGACTCTTCGGACCCATGAGGGCTGCGCCGAAGCCGTCTGACGGAGGGGCTTCTTTCGAGATGCCTTGCCCATGGTCCCGCGTCAGAAGCTGAGGCCCACCGTGAGGTCAACCTTCCGCGGATTGGTGACTGTCGTCGGCTTTTCGAAGAATGGTGAGGTCATCACGCCGCTGTACCCGCTGTAGTTCTGGCGGTTCGTGAGGTTCTGGGCGTTGACGCCGATCTGCAGGCGATAGCGTGCGACCGGCCGCGGTGCGGTCACGACTTGTGGTCCGCTCCCCGGAGCGCCGGGCACGATACCGATGCCGCCGGGCGGTGCGATTCCGGGCGCCCGCCCCAGCGGGATCGTATAGACGAAATTGGCGGACACGAACCACTGCGCGGGCATCGACTCGGTGTTGCGGCCGATGCCGAGAGGCCGGTCGTTGAAAAGCCCGTCGCCGTTGTCGTCCGTGCCCGTTCGGATCGAGTAGGGTGCACCGCTCGTGGCTGTGAGGCTCAGGACCGCATTGAGGTTCCGCAGCGTCTGGCTCGTAATCGACACGAAGACACGATGCCGAATGTCGTTGGGAGCGGGGCCCCATTCATCGGCGAGCAGGCCGGGTGGTACAGCGAAAGTGCCGTCGGTGTTGTTCTGAATGCTGCCGAGCGTATAGTTGCCGCTGAACGACACGCGATGCCAATCGACGAGCGGTCCCACCGTCACGCCGCCGGCGATCGGCGAAAGAGGCGCCGATGCGAGAGTCACATTCACCGACGTCGTGAGCTGATGTTGCCGCATGCTGCCATCTTGAGCGACCTGCACGACGTTGGCGAATGTCGGGTCTGGCCGGACGCCGTTGACGGGCGCATTCAGGTTGAGTCCACGGAACAGACGATCGCCGTTGACATAGCTGTAGAGCACGCTGACGCGCGCTTTGGGCGAGAGGGTCTGGTCGATGCCCGCGCTCAAGCGGCGGTTCCTGGGCATCGCGCGGTCGTGGCCGAAGAAGTACCGGTTACCGGGTGTGGTGGTGAGAGCGCCGGGATCGGGATACGTCGGGTTGACGATGTTCACTTCGCGCTCGGAGTAGCCGTTCACGCGGAGGGTCTGCTCCCAGTTATCCGCGCCGAGGTAGTCGTAGAAGATGCCGGCCGAACCTCGGAGTGTGGTCTTGCCGCTCTTGAATGGGGCCCACGTCACGCCAAACCGCGGTCCAAGGTTCCACGGGTTGTCGATATGGATCATGTCCTCGTACCGAAGCCCAGGGCTGAGGGTGAGCGACCTCGAAACCCGGATGTCGTCCTGGATGTAGATCCCGCCGATCGGTCCCCCATATTCCACCACCGGATTGCCGATGCGTTGCGTGTAGTTGGTCGGCGTGCCCGCTTGATACGCGGCGACGCTGTCGAAGGTGTACGTCCCAAAGTAGTTCGCGTCGCTGTCGGCGTGGTAATACAACCATTGGAACAGAATGCCGGTGCGGACCGAGTGAATGCCCCGAATGTAATCGAGGTCGGACGCGACGTTCACGTTGGCCGCATGGCGTCCGCCCGAGACCTGCGCGCCCCCTCTCGTGAAGGCGTCGATGACGCGGATGGTCGGCGCTTCTTGGACGGCCCGCGACTCCGAATCCGACCAACCCACGTTCAGCCGCGTATTCAAGAACATCCGGCGCCCAATCGGGCCCGCCTCCTGCGCGTAGACGCCGCGGTTCCAGACGTCGTTCGAGTATGCGCGTTCGGGGAGGTCGAAGTTGCCAATGCCGAGGTTGCTGTTGTTCGCTTGAAACTCAAAGTAGCCGAGGCGCAGCGTCTGGTCGCGCGACAGCGCGTAGTCAAACAGGCCGTTCAGTTGCCAGCGCTCCTGTGGCGCCTTGACGGTGAGGCCCTGGAGGGACGTCCCGTCAGCGAGCACCGCATTCATCGCCGGCGTGTCGTAGCTCGTGGTCCGGCCGAGGAAGAGCGAATACGATCCACGCTCTTTGATGATCGCGCCGCCAAGGTTGGCGAAGAAGTCGTTGGTGTGCTCCGGGCCCTTCGTGTTGGTCAGCAGGTTGCGACCGCTCAGCGTGCCCGGCCGCGATCGGAGATTGAGCGCGCCCCGCGTCGGACCGACGCCGGGCTGCGTGATGATGTCGACGAAGAAGGCATTCGGGTTGTGATTCTCGGCGGCGAAGCCGTCGCGGGTGATGTGGATCGATTTGATCTGCGACTTTGGCGGGAGGGCCGCACCCTCGAAGCTGTCCACGCGAATCACCGCGCCAGGGCCCGCGATTTCGGCGAGCTGTCGCGCGAGCTCGGTGGGATCGTCCGAGAGGGCGTCCACCTGCTCGCGGGTCAGGGCCGTTCCGAAGGTCGTCCCGCGCGGGTCGGCCGCCGCGACCTGACGGTCCTGGGTGATGGAGACAGAGTCCTGCAGCTTGTCGAGCGCGAGCACGATCGCGTGACGGTTGTCGCCGGCCCGGACGACGACGTCGGTGAGGGTCGCGACTTGGAAGCCGGGAAGCTCGGCCTTGATGGCGTACCGTCCGAGGCGGAGCCCCTCGATCGTGGCGACGCCTCGAGCCGAGGTCTGCACCGGTGCGAGGGAGGCGGCCTTTGTCGCGTCGTCCACTCCGGTGACCGTGAGGGTGGCACCCGGCAACACCGCGTTGGTCGCGTCGAGCACGGTCACGAGCAGACGACCGGTCTGACCTTGGGCCGAGACCGACGCAACCGTTCCTGCGCAGATCACCAAGCCGAACATCGCCGCCGCGAGCCGCCGAAGCATTCGTGGCATAGGCACCCCAGAAATACTGAAAATCTTGGCGCCGATGGTCCGTTGATGCGAGTCTTAGACGATATCAGACACCGAATCGTTCGTTTCGGCTCGCCGCGTAAACTGTCGAGCCGTTCCCCGAGTGTGCGCGGTCCGGCTGGCGGAGCGATCATCGGACGAAAGCGCACGCTCTTGGCCACCGCGATCGCCCACCCTGCCTAACGCGAAGCAGCCGTGGGTGTGTGATCGTAGCGAAGTCCAGTTGGACCGATGTAGGCGGATTGTGGTCGGATCAGTCTGCCCTCGCGCAGTTGCTCGAGACAATGAGCCGCCCAGCCTACAACCCGTCCTACGGCGAAGGTTGGCGTGAACAAGTCGGACGGCAACCCCAGCCCATGCAGCAACAATGCGGTGTAGAACTCGACGTTGGTGTCGAGGCGCCGATCCGGCTTGCGCTCGTGCAGCAGGCGTACTGCGGTGGCTTCGACGCTCCGCGCGAGGTCATACAGGCGCCGATCGCCCGCGCTCGCATAGAAACGCTCGGCAGCTTTCCCGAGGACATCCGCACGTGGATCACGCACTCGGTAAACCCGATGTCCGAATCCCATCAGACGCTCGCCGCGATCGAGTTTCGCGCGGATGACCGCTTCGGCGCGCTCGGGCGTGCGGATATCGAACACCATGTCGAGGGCAGGGCCGGGCGCTCCGCCGTGGAGGGGCCCCTTGAGCGCGCCGACGGCGCCGGTGATCGCCGAGATGACGTCCGATCGTGTCGAGACGATCACCCTCGCGGCAAAGGTCGAGGCGTTGAGGCCGTGGTCGCAGACGGTGTTGAGATACGTTTCGAGAGCACGGGTCCGGTCGGCTGACGGTTCGGCGCCGGACAATTGGTGGAGATAGTGCGCGGCGTGGGGGAGGTCGGCGCGCACGGGGACTGGTGGCTCACCTGTGCGAATCCTCCAGTAGCTTCCGACGATGGTTGGAAAGGCCGCGATCGCGGTCAGCGCATCCTCGAGCGGGTCTTCCTTGCGGCCGAGGCTGAGAAGAGGCGCGGCCATTCGCAATGCGTCCATCGGCGGCGTATTCGCGGCGGCTGCCTCGCGCAACACGCCAAGGGCAGCACGAGGCAAGGCACGCCGTCCGGCGAGATCCCGAGCGAACGGCACACGCTCCGATGGGTCCGGCAGGCGGCCGTAGAGGAAAAGGTAGGCCACGTCCTCGAAGCCAGCGTGCGGCGCCAAGTCCTCCACGGCGTACCCCGCAAGAGTCAGATGGCCGGCCTCGCCATCCACGTGGCTCAGCCGAGTCGATGTCGCGACGACGCCTTCCAGTCCTGCTGTCATACCTGCGATCGTCGGCCCTGTCTCTTTATCTTGTCAAGATTGATTGTAAAATCAACAGAACGTGCGAGGCGGCCCGTACTACCTCACGGCAAGGCAAGCGGCTGACGCCCTTGGCATCACCACAGCGACCCTGTACGCCTATACGAGCCGAGGCCAGCTGCGGTCCGAGCCGATACCGGGTCGCCCTAGAGAACGTCGCTATCTCAGAGAAGACGTCGAGCGCCTGCGAGAACGGAAGGAGGCACGGCGAGATCCATCCACGGCCGCTGCCCGGGGACTCCATTGGGGCGGCCCCGTACTCGAGTCCGGTCTCACACTCATCCACAATGGGAAGTACTACTACCGTGGTCACGATGCCGTAGACCTCGCAGAAAGCGCCAGCCTGGAGGAAGTGGCGGCCCTGTTGTGGGGGGTAGAAGAGACTCAACGCACGCGGCTCTTCGAGCAGCCAAGCGTCCTCTTGCCTCGTCAACTGGTCCAGCTGCAGAGCTTCTCGAAGGATCCATTCACCTTGCTTCAGACCGCGCTGCCGATCGGTGCGGTTCAGGACATGGCCTCCCACGATCTGCGTCCCGTAGCTGTCGCTCAGACAGGGGCTCGGATCGTTCGGTTACTGACAACGCTCATCGCAGGACAGGATTCGCAGACATCCGTTCATCGGGCGCTGCAGGCCCGATGGGCGCCAAAGAAGAGCGTGGTCGGCGAGGTGATTCGAACGGCGCTCGTCCTCTGCGCGGACCACGAGCTGAACATTTCTGCGTTTGCCGCCCGATGCGCGGCGTCGGCCGGTGCGTCGCCCTATGACGTCGTCTCCGCGGCGCTGGCAACATTGAAGGGCTTCAAGCACGGTGGAGCATCGGAGCGGGTCATGGCCCTGGTGGCGGAGGCGGACGCGCCCAAGGACGCCAGAGCGCTCGTGGCACAGCGGTTGCGGCGTGGAGAGCCGGTGCCGGGATTCGGCCATCCTCTCTATCCGACCGGCGATCCGCGCGCTGTTGTGCTGTTGCGCCTGGCGAAGACCAGCGGCAATGAAGCCGAATGGCGGCGAGTTCGCAGTGTCTGGAAAGCCGGATCGGACTTGCTCGGTGACTCTCCAAACTTGGATTTCGCGTTGGCGGCGATCACGCGAACGTACCGGCTGCCCGACCGGGCGCCAATCCTGCTGTTTGCCTTGGGCCGAACGATCGGCTGGCTTGCGCACGCGATCGAAGAATATGCCGCGGGCCAACTGATCCGCCCACGCGCTCGCTATACGGGGCCGGCGCCTCAGTTCGATGAGAGTTCGGCTTTGTCGGTGACCAGACCGACCGCATGATCTTGAAACGGTGAAGAGGGATGCGCCGAGACGTTTGCGGGCGAGCGCGCATGCTCGCCCGCGATCTCTTACTTCGGCCGCTTCTTGTCGCCTTGCGCGATCATCTGGATCGACATGAGCTGGACGTCTCGAATGCCCACGGCAAACAACGTCTTCTTGTCCGGACCGCCGAAGGCCACGCTGATGAGGCCACGCGGCTGCGGAATGACGCCGAGTGTCTTGCCCTCGGGGCTGACGACGCCGATGCCGGCAATCGTTTTGGTTGGATCAGCCGGGTCTGGCATGCGCCCGCCTGTGCAGTAGATGCGTCCAGCCCCATCGATCGTGCTGCCGTCACCACACGTCTCAGCGAACTGACGCTCGTTGGTGAGCGAGCCATCCGGTTGCACGTCGAACGCGACGAGGCCGCCGTTGTTGCCGCCGCCTCCGCGGCCGCCCCCCGCTCCACCAGCCGCGGGAGCTGCGCCGGCCGCGGGAGCTGCGGCTGGTGCCGCGGCTCCGCCTGGAGCTGGAACCCGCCCGGTGACGTAGAGCGTCTTCTCGTCCGGGCTCAGGATGATCCCGTTGCCGCCCACCATACCGAACCGTCCCATGACCACGCCTTTCGGGTTGGCGTAGTAAATGCCGCCCATCGTCATGTAGACGCCGCCCTTGCTGTCGGCCGACATGTCGTTGATGATGCCGGCGACGCAATCGAGCGGCTCGCCGTTGTACATGTTCGCGAAGAGTTTCCGCTGCGGCTTCAGCGTCCAGATGGCGTTACCGAGCGCGCGCTCTCCGATAAAGATCTGACCCTTTGAGTTTGCGGCGATGGAGCCGCCGGTGTACGTGTCCGTGTAGATGACCGACGCCTTGCCGTCCTTGTCGACCCTCACGACATCGCTCTTGTCGTTCTGCGCGAGCCACACGCTGCCGTCGTCGAAGGCGACGATGCCGTCAGCGTTGTTGCCTTTGTCTTCCCACAGAACCTTCCAATGTTGTCCGGCGGCGATGACGCCGGGAATCTCTGTCGAGGCGACGTCCTGGAATACTGGCGGGGTCGGCGCCGCGCCGCCGCCGGCGCGACCACCACCCGCTGCAGGTGCGCCGGGTGCGCCTGGCGCCGCGCCTCCACGGGCGGCCGCCGGCGCAGGCGGGTTCTTGCAATTGGCGGCCAGGAACGCCGCCCGATTCGCGTCTGCCGGGCCCTGCACGCCAGGCGTGCGCTTCGGATCCGCAGGCTGGCCGGTCCCCTGACCGATTGCCGTAATCGCGCCCACAAACGCCAACGCGACGGCCAGTAGTAGTCCCTTCGCTCTCATACACCCTCCCTCGAAACGATGTGACGCACGCATGCGTCATCCTACGCCGTCACGGCCTCAAATTCCATGTCCTCGGCGTCTTTCCCTGGGGACTCAGTGCCTTATCGCCTCGGCAGCTTGTATTGCAGTTTCACCGCTTTGGCGACTTGCTTGGCCAGTCGTTTGCGCTCCAAGCGCACGCCGTCATCAGAACGCGATCGCCGAAAGCGCTCCTGTCGCTCTTGTTCAGTACGACGACCGACCTGGCGCCGCTCTCCCATGTGAGCGCCAGATACCGCTCGATGCGTCTGAGGTTGAAGTCGCGGTTGGATGACGTCACAAGCAGGACCGTATCGACATTGGCGGCGATGATTTGTTCCTCCGTCACTCGGCCGGCCCGGAGACCGTGCCACTCAGCGTCGCCGGTCGAGACCGGAGAGACGGCTGCCTATCCTTGCTGCTCCGGGACGACGCGGCCTGCCGGGGGGGGCACCGGCAATCCGGTCGCGATTTCGGGTCTGAGTTCCTCAACGGCGGTCGTGCGCCGCGTCCGTCTGCCGGCGAGCCGAAGGCGCGCCCCTTCGATGTACACGTAGTAGGTGGGCGTGATGTAGAGCGTGAGCAGCTGCGACACGAGCAGTCCGCCAACCACGGCCAATCCGAGTGGACGCCTGGACTCGGCGCCCGCGCCCAACCCCAATGCGATCGGCAAGGTGCCCACGAGTGCCGCCATCGTTGTCATCATGATGGGCCGGAACCGTACGAGGCACGCTTCGTGGATAGCCTCGACGGGGTCCTTGCCGTGCTGACGCTGCGCCTCAACCGCGAAATCGACCATCATGATGCCGTTCTTCTTCACCAATCCCACCAGCATGATGATGCCCACGAACGCATAGAGGCTCAATTCCGTCTTGAAGATCAACAGCGTCAGCAGCGCGCCGAATCCGGCCGACGGCAGCCCCGAGAGAATCGTCAGCGGATGCGTGAAGCTCTCGTACAACACGCCCAGGACGATGTAGATCACGACGATCGCCATCAACAGAATCAGACCGAGCCCGGTGAGCGACTCCTGAAACGCCTGCGCCGTACCTTGAAACGTCGTCGAGATGGTCGAGGGCAGCATCGATGCCGCCACCGTGTTGATCTGGGAGACGGCCTCACCGAGCGAGACACCGGACTTGAGGTTGAACGAGATCGTGACCGACGGAAGCTGGCCCGTGTGCGCCACGGTCAACGGCCCCACGCCAGTCGTGACGCGGGCCACGCTGCCGAGGGGAATCAAGGCGCCCGACGACGATCGCACGTACAGCATCGAGGGGGCGGACGGGTCGCGCTGAAATTCCGGTGCGACCTGCATGATGACTTGATATTGGTTGTTGGCTCCGTAGATCTGCGAGACCTGACGCGTGCCGAACGCGCTGTACAGCGCGGTCTCAACCTGATTCACCGTCAGCCCAAGCGTCGCGATCCTCTTGCGATCCATGTCCAGCTGTACCTGGGGATTCCTCAGCTGCAAATCACTGCTGACATCCTCGAGCGTGGACAGCTCGCGGATCTTGTTCTCGAGCAGCGGTGCCCATCGATAGAGTTCGTCGGTGTTGGTATCCTGCAGCGTGAACTGATAGAGGCTGCGCGCGCCCTGCTGTCCCCCAAGGTTGACTGGCGGAGGATTGGTCATGTACGTGCGCATACCCGCGACCTGGGCGAGCTTGGGCCGCAGGGCCTCGATAATCCCATCGACGTTCAGCACGCGCTCGTCGCGGGGCTTCAGGTCGACGAACACGCGGCCTGAGTTGCCGGTGCCGACGTTGGCGCCGGATCGCGCCACGTTCGGGTCCGCGGCAATGATCGCCGCGACTTCCAGCTGATGGCGCACCATGTCATCGAAACCGACGCCCTGGACGGCTTCGGTGCTCATGTTGAACCGGCCCACGTCCTCGCTCGGCAGAAACCCCTTCGGCATCACGATGAACAGGTAGGCCGTGACCACAAGCAACACGATCGAGGTCGCCAGCGTCACGGCGCGGAAGCGCAGGCTGAGCCGGAGCGTGCGGTCGTACAGACGCAGCCACGCGTCGAACATCCGCTCGATGGCCTGATAGAGGCGTCCGTGCCGCGTGGCGTGCGGCGGACTGAGGAACCGGCTGCACAACATCGGCGTCAGGCTGATCGACACCACGCCGGAGACAAGAATCGCAGTGCCGATGGTCACCGCGAACTCATGCAGTAGCCGGCCGACGACACCGCCCATGAAGAGAACCGGAATGAACACAGCGGCGAGCGAGACGGTCATCGAGATGATCGTGAACGAAATCTCTCGCGATCCGTCGAAGGCCGCCTGCATAGGGGGCTTGCCCATCTCCATGTGGCGGACGATGTTCTCCAGCATGACGATGGCGTCATCGACTACGAATCCGACCGACAAGGTCAACGCCATCAGGGAGAGATTGTCGAGGCTGTATCCCAGCAGGTACATCACGGCGAAGGTCGCCACGATCGAGGCCGGCAGCGCAAGACTCGGGATGATGGTCGCCGATATGTTCCTGAGGAACACAAAGATGACGGCCACCACGAGGCCGACCGTGAGAAGAAGCGTCAGCTTGACGTCAGCGACCGACGCGCGAATGGCGACCGAGCGGTCACTGAAGACATCGAGCGTCACCGCTGGCGGCAGCTCCGCACGGAACGTCGGAAGCAGCGCCTTGACGGCATCGACCACGGCGACGACGTTGGTTCCGGGCTGCTTCTGAATGCCCAGATAGATCGCCCGTTCGCCCTGAAACCAGCTGATGGACTTGTCGTTCTCGATCCCGTCGTAGACATGGGCGACCTGGTCGAGCTGAACGGGATTTCCGTGGCGATACGCGATGATCGTCGGACCGTATTCGGAGGCGCGCAACAGCTGGCCGTTGGCCGTCACCGTGTATGTGCGTCCCGGCCCGTACAGCGTGCCGGTCGGCAGGTTCACGTTGGCCGTCTGGATGGCGCCCGCGACTTCGTCGATGCCGATGCCGCGCGTCGCGAGCTCGCGCGGGTCGAGATCGATGCGCACGGCGTACTTCGCCGCGCCGAAAATCTGCACTTGCGCCACGCCGCTGACCGTCGAGATGCGCTGGGCGATTGTCGATTCCGCATAGTCATCGACCTGTGAAATCGGCAGCGTGGCCGACCGGATCACCAGGAACATCACCGGCTGATCGCCTGGGTTGACTTTCTGGTACGAGGGGGGCGCCGGCATCTGAGGTGGAAGCTGACGCGCCGCCTTGGCGATCATCGCCTGCACATCCTGCGCGGCGGCATCGATGTTGCGGCTCAAATCGAACTGCAGAGTGATGCTTGAGGAGCCCTGAGCGTTAATCGAGTTGATCGAATCGACCCCGGCGATGGTCGCGAATTGCTTCTCGAGCGGCAGCGCGACGGCAGAGGCCATCGTCTCCGGGCTCGCGCCAGGGAGACCCGCTTGCACCTGAATGGTCGGGAAATCGATCGTCGGGAGATCGCTGACCGGCAGGAGCCGATACGCCATCGCGCCGAACACCAGCATCCCAGCGACGAGCAGGGTCGTCGTGATCGGACGCTTGATGAAAACCGCGGAAAGATTCATAGGAGCACTCGGATCCTCAGCGCATCGCGGGAAGATCGCTCTCGCGTATTGTAATCCCGACCCGGTTCGAGGAGTTGGGTTAGACCGGCGGCGACTCTGGCAATCCGAGAGCCAGCAGGACTTGTCGCAACTGCTCTTCCGTCTTTCTTAGATGGTCAATGATGCGCACGGTCAAGACGACGGTGGCACGGGGGAACGGCGGCAGCGGCGCGATCCGTGCGTGCGACACGGTCGCATGGAACGCACGCAGGTCGTCGGCGGTCCTGGCGACGACGGCGAGCAAGTCATCAATCGCGACATGCGCCGTGTCAGCCGGTGTTGGTTCATCCATCGCGACACTGTAACATCCCGGGTATCTAAAGTTGCGCGCGGAGGCGGTAAGCCGGTTCAGCCACCACCATCTCCTGGACGCTCCTGGCGGGGGGCGAGTTCAACGTCGCCTGGCGACCGGATTAGCCGGGCGACGCGTCCGACCGGCTGAACGCCACGGTCAGTCGCCGGTCGTCAATCCGGCGCTGCGCCGGGTCTCCAAGCACAATCCGCACGTCGTGGGTCCGGCCGTCGTTGAGCAGCGGGATCGCGGCAGCATCGACTGGCGCGCCATCGAGCGTGGCCGTCACGACGCCTCGGCACCGGCGCGTGGGGTTGGACACCGCGATCTCGTAGCGGCTGTCGAGGAACCGCCAGGTGATGTGATACTCGGGCCACGACGCCGGAATGCACGGGTCGATGACGAACGTCTCGCCACGTCGCCGAAGACCGAGAATGCTCTCGATGCCGGCGCGATACATCCAGCCGGCCGATCCGGTGTACCAACTCCACCCGCCGCGTCCGGCATGCGGCGACCGTGCGTAGACGTCGCCAGCCATCACGTACGGCTCCGCTTTGTAGCAGGCCACGTCCGCGGCCGTGCGGCCATGGTTGATGGGGTTCAGCATGTGGAAGAATTCTGCGGCTTCATCGCCGCTTCCGAGCCGGGCCAGGGCCATCACGATCCAGACGGCCGCGTGGGTGTACTGGCCGCCATTCTCCCGGACGCCTGGCGGGTACCCCTTAATGTAGCCGGGGTCCTGCGCCGACCGATCGAATGGCGGGT
>JBGPHH010000022.1:0-26885 GCA_041484265.1 Vicinamibacteria bacterium | reverse complement strand
TGTGATGCGTGCCCAGCGCGAAGAATGGCACCCAGCCGAGCGTCTTGTCTCCGAGCTCATCGACCGACTGAAACACATTGCCGGCTTCGAGCTGGCCGCCTGGGTTCCATACTTCCGTGTAGTTACGCATGAATGGCTCTTCGAGATAGATCGGATCGTCGATCCAGATGTTCACGGACATATACAGACCGTGTCGGGTGAAGTGTTCGACCATCTTGGCGTACGGGCTGGTCGCGGCGCCGTTGCGCCGAATGACGCCCGACTTGTTGTGGGTGGTAGTGATCACGAGCGCGCCATTGGCGTCCCATTCACCGGTCGAGTAGCCGTCCCAGGTGTGCTCCGAATAGTCGGACGGGTGGTTCCGGCCGTCCAGCCACACGATTCGATCGGCACGGCCGAAGCTGCCGGCCAGCGCATACGCCACCTGTGACTGTGTGACCGGATCGAGGATCTTCAAGATTCGCTGAGGTCCTCTGTTGTTTCCGATGTAGATAATCGGATGCGCCTGGGTTTGCCGTTCAGGCTGCGAGAGGATGCTTGCGTCCCAGGCTTCCGCCTTCTGACGGTCCACGGCGTTGATCGGCAGCCCTGCATAGTCGCCCAGCTCGGGTCCCGGTGCGTAATTGGGCTGGTCTTCGTGGGTAGCCACCATCCAGTCTCCGGAGATATCCACGCGCACGCGCCCGGGCGCCGGTGGCGGGTTCTGGGCCAGCATGGGTACACCCACGAGGCCCACGATGCTGAGAAGTAAGCAGCTCGCTTTCCAGTTGACCACCATGACAGCCTCCAAGACATCCAGGGAACAATCGCTGGTGGGAAGAGCAGCCCGTCAGCGCCGATTGAAGCTGACCACCGCTACGGTCAAGCGTGAGATCCGTCACGAGTAGGCTTAGCAACGCTGGGCCTCCTCGTGACGATAGCGTCGCATACGCGCGACGCGGCCCCCCCAGGAGCCAAGAACCATATGTCCGGCTCTATGTGCGGCTCTGCGCCACGCGAGGATATCTTAAGGCGAAAGGCTAGTTAGGCACTCGTCGATGACCCGCATTTACAATTCTTTACACTCCAAGCCATTGACGAGCGTTCTTCGTCCAGGCCTAACGAACTGTCGGCGTAAACGGAATTTGGTATCATGGCGCAGTCGGTTGGCGAAACTCTTCAGACATCGGAGGAAAGTATAAATTATCGGAACGTGACTCGCGCGGCGGTGGCCTTGAGCCTCTTGGCCGCCTTGATCGGATTAGGCGGGCGCAAGCCGGTCAACGCCGCTGCGGCGCTGACGCCCGGTAAGGTCGATCTCAAATCCGCAGGCGCGCTGGCCTTTGGGCCCGACGGTGTGCTGTTTGTCGGCGACTCACTCGGCGGCGCCGTCGTCGCGCTGGATACGAGCGACAAGACCCCGGCCCAGAACGTGAAAATCAATGTCCAAGGCGTCGATCAGAAGATCGCCGCGCTCGTTGGCGTGATGCCGGACCAGATCATGATCAATGACGTCGCCGTCAACCCGATCTCCAAGAACGTGTACGTGTCGGCCTCGCGCGGCCGCGGACCCGACGCCATGCCCCTCGTGGTACGCGTCGAGCCGTCAGGCAAGATCACGCCGCTCTCGCTCGACAACATCCCGCACGCCTCGGTGAACCTCGTCGACGCGCCGGAATCGAACCCCACCGCTCGCCAGAATCCGCGGACGACGACGATTACAGACATGGCGTTCACAAACGGGAGCGTGATGGTGGCCGGCATGTCGAACGAGGAGTGGAACTCGGCATTGCGCTCGATCCCGTATCCGTTCAATACGGCCGCCAAGGGCACGCAGCTGCAAATCTGGCACGCGTCGCACGGGCGGTACGAGACGCAGGCACCAATCCGCACGTTCGTGCCGTACAATCTCGGAGGCCAGCAGTTCGTGTTGGCGGCCTACACCTGCACGCCCCTCGTGAAGATCGCCGTAAGCGATCTCAAGCCGGGTGCGCAGGTGAAGGGCGTGACCATTGCCGATCTCGGCTCGGGCAACCAGCCACTCGACATGGTGCCGTATCAGAAGGACGGGCACAATTTCATCCTGATCGCGAACACGTCGTTCGGCGTCGTGAAGCTCCACGCCGACTCGCTGGCGACCGACAAGCCGATCGATGCTCCAGAGGTGGTTAACGTTGCTGGCGCGCCGTACGACAAGATGACGGCGCTCACCAATGTGCAGCACCTCGCCCAGATCGACGGCAGTAACGCGTTGATCATGACGGCCACGCCGGGCTCCGGTCCGGCATTTGCGCCGGGTCCGCCGGTTGGGCCGGTGAATCTCCAGACGATCGCGCTGCCCTAGTCCCTGGTCGGCTTTGACCCGCAGGTTCTTTGCTCTCGCGGTCGTCCTCCTTCTGGGGACGATCGCGAGGGCGCAGTCTGTTTCCTTCCAACTCGACGGCAACGCCTTCAGGGTAACCGGCTGGCAAGCGCCGTCGGCGGCGCCGCCGGGAGGCTGGACGCCGGTGCTCGCCGTGTACGCGGGCCCCGGTGTGCTGCCGCTCGTCGGAACCTACGCTGTGGAGAACGGCACACTGGTGTTTCGCCCGCAGTACCCGCTGGCCGCGGGGGTCCGCTACCGCGCGGTGTTTCATCAGCCCGGACTGGTTCAACCAGTCGAACAGATATTCGACGGCCCTTCACGCAGCACGACCGCGGTGGCGCGCGTCGAGCGGGTGTATCCCTCCGCTGATGTCCTCCCCAGCAATCAATTGCGCCTTTACATCTATTTCTCCGTCCCGATGAGCCGCGGCGAGGCGGCCGGACGGATTCACATTCTCGATAAGGATGGCAAGGAAGTGCCGGCGGTCTTTCTGCCGGGCCAGGAGCTATGGGATCCCGATAACCAACGGCTGACAATGACGTTCGATCCCGGCCGCATCAAACGCGGCGTGGCATCAAACGAGGCGATGGGGCCGCCCATTGCGGATGGGCAGCGCTACACGCTGGTCGTCGATCAAAGCTGGCCGGATGCCCGCGGCAATCCGATGGTCGCGAGTTATCGCAAGCCATTCCGCGGTGGACCGGCGATTCGAGTCCCTCCAGATCCCAAAGAGTGGCGCATCACACAGCCGCCAGCCGGCACGGCCGCTCCGCTCGTCGTGGAATTCGGGCGCGCCATGAACTACCCGCTGCTGCAACGAATGCTGAAGGTGTCGGGACCGCAGGGCACGATCGCGGGCGTGGTGGGCGTTGCCCGCAACGAATCGCAGTGGCGCTTCACGCCGGGAACGGCCTGGAGAGCCGGCGCCTATCAGTTGATCGTGGACGCCGGCCTCGAGGATCTCGCCGGCAACAAGATCGATCAGCCCTTCGACATCGATGTGTTCCAGCCCGTCACCGAGCGGATCACCACCACGACAGTCTCCGTCCCGTTCGCGGTTCGCTAATTCACGTCGCTGCCGAGCAGGTTTGGAAAAGCGTCGCCGCGGCTATCGGGCACGGTGCAGTCCGGATAGGGTGTGTCGCTGATGCCGACCATCGTGAACCGAAACGGATCCTGCCAGCGGACACGAAAGTACCGCTTCGGACGGTCGTACAAGTGCGTGGTGACCTGCCAAAGGTCTCCGCCGGCGGTGCACCGGAGTGTCGGCTGTGCCTCGTCGCCGCCGGCATCATTTCGACGGAGTTGAGCGTGCAGCGCCTCGAGAGCCGCCGATTCCGAGCGCGCGCGACTCTCCACCCACGGCGCGCTCAGCCACTCGAGGACGAAATCGAGCGGCCGATCGGCAATCGGGTCCACCTGGCTGGTGCTGGCGTCGTCGATCTTGAAATGGCGCACCGCCGTGTGCGGATCGCCGGAGATCAAGCCGCCGGCCGTGAACTCGAACAGAACGTCGCCAGGAAGCACGCGTCCGTCGAGGGCGGGGATGCCGTCGTTGCCGTACCCGGTCCAGTTCAGGACCTGTTCGGTTCGGCCGTCGGCGTCGAGGCGCCACGCGCGCGCGTACAGATTCTTGAACGCGCCGCCGCAGACAGTCTGGTTCCCGAGCAGCATGATGAGACGACGCCCCGCCGCATCCGGCGACGAGACCTGCACGCCGTCGACGAGCTGCGGGAGGTACGCCTGGACGGTATACGTGGTCTGCTCGTGTTCGAGGACGCGACGCCAGGCCTGCCCGTCCCACGCGTAGATGTACGCCGATTCGTCGTAGCCACAGTTGATGCCGATCGGGGCGACGACGATGAGAAAACCCGCGGAGCGGGTGATGCGGATGTCATCGAGGTACCCGAGGAAATTGAAATCGCACTCGCTGCAGAGTAGGTCTGCGTCGCGCACCGCGGCGTGCAGCGCAGCCTGCAACGCGATTCCGTCGATGTTTTCTCCGGTACGGGCGAGCTGCGACTCGATCCAGTCTCGAAGTTGATGCTTCGCGTCGGTCAGCTCAGACGCGGCGCCGTTAGTCGCCTTGCGCTCGTCCAAACGGTCCGCGAGCTGGCGAAGCGTGGTGCGAACGCTCGCGGGCGGCGCGGCTTGCGGCTCCTGAAGGATCAGTGCGAGAAGAAATGTCAACAGTGTCACCACTTCAGCTTCGCTTCCTTGTCCGCGCGTGAGAACGTGGCGATCACGAAGTCTATACCGAGCCGCGCGCAACTCGCCATCACGTTAGCGGCCATACGGCCGCCTACTCCGAGAAGCTTCACTCCGAAATCGTGGAAGAACGCAGAGAGGGGCGAATCGTAGCCCCTGTCAAACGGCTGACGGCTCGTGTCATGAGGCGATGTTCGCACATGATCAGAGCGCAGGTAGCGACAACAACCAACAACCCCTTCGAATTGCCTAACTGGTTCTAGTGATGCCATCGGCCTATGTCAGCACATATGATTGTGGACATGGCGTTTCTCGCTTCGCTCGAACAAACTGCCTTCAGCGTGTGGGTACGCGAGTCAGGATCGTTGTGGGCATACCCCGGTATTCTCTTCATGCATACCGTCGGTATGGGATTTCTCGTCGGTGCGAACACCGCGATTGACTTGCGGATCCTTGGCGTCGCGCCTCGGCTCTCTCTGGCACCCATGGAGAAACTATTCCCGTTCATGTGGCTGGGCTTCTGGATCAATGCTGTGTCGGGCACAATTCTCCTGGCGGCGGACGCGACGACCAAGATCGCAAACCCGGCGTTCGCGGTGAAGATGGGATGTATCGCACTGTCTGTCGTCAATGTCATGCTGACCAAACGGTATGTCTTTCACGATCAGGCTCTCGAGGCAAATCAAGTGTCGATGAGAGGCAAGACCCTGGCCGTGACGTCGCTGACGTTGTGGACCATCGCCATTACCGCCGGGCGCTTAATGGCCTACGTGGGTCAGGATTCCGGCGCGTCTGAATTCATCAACCATATCGGCGGCAAGTGAGGGATAGGGTGCCATGCTGCAGGCTCTCGCGAACTGGCTTCACGGAACGACGCTCTCATGGGCCGTCAACAGCGGCGTGCCGTGGATCTGGCCGGCCTGCGAGGCCCTGCATTTCATCGGCCTCACCCTGTTGATCGGCTGCGTTGGTGTCCTCGATCTGCGCATGCTGGGCGTAGCGAAGGGCTTGGAGGTCGGACCGCTTCAACGCCTGGTTCCGTGGGGGATTGTGGGCTTCGCCATCAATCTCATCACCGGCGCACTTTTCTTTATTGGGAATCCGTTTCAGTACGTGCGGAACTCCGCGTTCGCGTACAAGCTGATCTTCATTGCGCTCGCGGGCGCGAACGCCCTCTTCTTCTACGTCACCGGGTTACACAAGCGAGTGGAATCGATCGGCGCAGACCAGGACGCGCCGATGGCCGCGAGGGTCGTCGCCGCCACGTCGTTGTTCCTCTGGATCGGCGTGATGTTCTGGGGCCGGATGCTACCCTTTATCGGAAACGCCTTCTAGCGCAATCGCTGTGAACGCCCGTCTCCAATGGTGGATCGCGCACGCAGTCTGCATCGCTGCGATCGTGGCGCTCAGGCTGCTGCCCACGAGCGCTCAGGATGCAAACTCGGCCAAAGAGTTCTACGTACGACGATGTCAGTTTTGCCACGGCATCAGCGGCAGGGCTACGTCGCCTGGCCGGACGGCAGGAACCAAAGACTTCGATGCGCCCAGTATTTGGAACCAGCCGGATTCGCAGTGGGCCAGCGCGATCGAGAAAGGCTTGAAGAAGATGCCTCCATACGGCCGATCGATGAACGCGCAGCAGATCCGAGACGTCGTCGCCTACATCCGGACAATTGCGAAACCGAAGGTGTAGATTCGCGCCCGCCTGGTCCGAATGAGGCTCGCTACTTCTTGTTCGACTGACCCACCGCCGCTACCCGTCTTCGTTCACGCCTCTCTTTTTCGCCCGGGTACCAGTATTCAAGATGGCAGCCCTCACACGCCTGGTCTAGATCACCGTTGGCGGCGAAGAGTTCGTCGGCGTCCTTTCTTTTGACGATGTCGAGGATCTCCAACGCGACGTTTCGTAAAGCCTCGATCTTCGCATTCCACAGCACCGGATCGGTGTCGATTTTGGCCTTGATCTCAGTCGGTGACAGTTCCGGCGGGTTTGGCCCGGCGCTGACATTCACATCCCCAGGTGGTGTAAGAGGCCTTGGCACTTTGAGCAGATAGATCCCTTCGGCAAGCGTGACCGCACCGATTCGAACCTTTGCCCAATCCTCATCCGTCTTTGGCGCCACTCCCCGAACGCCGTTGACGGTCACCTCGGTTCCTACGGCGTCGAACACGTAATCGGAGCCAGGATCGATCATGCTCTCCATCAATTCCTTGACCGAGACGACAGCCGTCATGTCCCCCAAGAGCTCAGGCTTCGAGGAGGGTGCTGGCCTCGAGCACGCCGAGACTGCCAGCACACCAACCCACAGTAGTTCGGCGGAGACGAGACGGCGTTTTGACATGTTCTTTGGAGCGGAGGGAGGTGTCAACGCTACTTCATGTGCACGATGCCGCGGCGCAGCGCCACGTTCACGGCGGCGGTCCGATCTTGAGCATCGAGCTTGGCCAGGATGCTCCTCACGTGCACCTGTGTGGTTTCTTCGCTGATGCCGAGTGACACGGCTATCTCTTTGTTGCGCATGCCGAGGGCAATCAGCTCGATCACCTGTACCTCGCGAGGTGTCAGGGTCGGTCGAACGGCGCGTTCGGCCAGGCGGGCCTTGATGTCGGGAGAGAAGATCGGGCCTTTGCCGGCATAGACGTCTCGAATCACGCGAATCAAGTCGTCGGAGAGGCTATCCTTCAGCAAATACGCAGCGGCGCCGGCTTCAAGCGCGCGAAAAATGTCTTCGTCACCGCGATACATGGTGAGTGCCACGAGCCGGGCGTTGACGTCCTTGGCCCGGATGGCGCGGATCGCCTCGACGCCTGACATCGGCCCCAACTGCAGATCCATGACGGTCACGTCCGGCTGGCGCCGCTGGAACAGATCGATCGCCTCCTCGCCGGTTGCCGCCGCCCCGACGACCTTCATATCCGGCTCGCGCTCGATAATGAGCGCGATGCCCTCCCGCACGATTCGGTGGTCGTCGACGCAGAGAACCTTGATCGCGTGTGGCATGAAACGGATGGCCTCACATCAGATGCTTGCCGGCACTACCGTTTCGATCTCGGTCCCATGACCATCGCGGCTCTGGATGCGAAACTCACCGCCCACGGTCTTGGCCCGTTCTGTCATCGTCAAGACACCCCAATGGCCCGTCACCTGATCGGCGGTTTGCGCGGGATCGAAGCCGCGGCCGTCGTCGGAGACTCGCAGCGTCAGCGACTGGCCGCCGTACTCGAGTTCCACGCGAATCTCGTGCGCGTGCGAATGGCGAATCGCATTGAGAATGGCTTCCTGACCGATCCGCAGGATCTGTTCCTCAACCTGGGACGAGCACTTGTGCGGCGTGCCCTTTTCCGTGACGGTGAACGCGATTCCATGCTCCGAGGCCCGCTCGCCGTATTGTCGAAGGGCTGTGGTCAGATCGCACTGCTGGAGCGTCGACGATCGGAGATTCCAAATCGACTGGCGCGCCTCTCGAATGTACTCTTCCAACTGTTTCCGCATTCGTAGTACGAAGCGCGTCCTGTTCGCCGAAGAGTCGTCGAGATCGTGCTCGAGGATATCGAGCTGGAGCGCAATACCGACGAGGCTCTGAAGGAGCGTGTCATGGATCTCGCGGCTGAGTCTCACGCGTTCGCCGAGCAGCAGCCCGAATTGCCTGTGAACCTGCCGCAAGCGCAGACGCCAGACCGACCAGGTGGCAAGGCCGAGCCCCGTCACGCAGGCGGCCAGGAACCACGTGGTTTGATGGAAGGCTGGCCTCACCGAAAAGTCCCAAACCGCGGCGACTCCTGTCCACGTGCCCCGTTGGTCGTTCGCTTCCACACGAAATCGGTACGCACGGGGCGCCAGATTCGTGTACATGGCCCGCCGGGCCGTTCCCGCATCGATCCAGTCCGCGTCGAACCCTTCCAAGCGGTACCGAAACCGCGTCCGCCGCGGCCCGGTGAGATCGGGCACGGTGTAGTCGATTTCCAGCCGCGTGACGTTCGGCGAGAGTTGCATCGCGGTGCTTGTGGGGGATCGTCGTTCGTTGACGGCGACGCTGTCAATGCGAACGGACGATATAGGAGGATGCGGATCTTGTCGCAGTGTGCGGGGATCGAGGATGGTGATGCCGCGGTCGGTCAAGAACCAAATGTCCCCATTCTGGGAGCGCGCCGCGCTCCGCTGGCCGTTCCAGCCGGTCGTGCCGGCGACCCCATCGGAGCTGTTCAAGAGGATGTATGGGATCTGCTCCGCTGATCGCATGTCGGTTCGTCCCAGTTGGATCCGATTGATGCCAACGATTCCCGACGCGGTGCCAAACCACAAACCGTCCGCATCGTCGTCCATGATGCCCGTCACGGACTCGGTCGGGAAGTTGTTCGTGCGCGGAAGGGTGACGAAACGGCCATCGGTGAATCTGCCCAATCCGCGGCTGCCGCCGATCCACAGCATGCCGTCACGATCTTCGTGAAATGCGCGGATGCTGCCGACATCGGGGGTGTTGCCGTTTCCAACCACCTGGAATTCATTCGTGCCGTTCCCCACCGCGATTTGTCCCTGGGCGAACCCGATCCACAACCGGCCGGCGTGATCGACAGACAGGGCCGAAATGCGGGCGCCGTGCACGGGCGCTGGCAGCCCGACGACGTCGAGTCGGCCTCGATGCCATCGCAGAAGTCCGCGATCCGAGTCGTACACCCAAGCGCCCCCGTGCGAATCCACCGCAATCGACTTGACGTGGCGCAGCTGGTCGCTGATCACGACCGGCGATATCGATCCCCTCGGAAAGCGCAGCAGGGTGTTGCCTGCCGCGACCCACAACGCGCCGTCTGCCTCAGCCGCCATCGCGTCGGGACGAAGGCCGCGAAGCTCGATCTGTTTTTGCCATGTGCCGCCTCTGCGGGCGAGTTGCATCAACCCGTCGGCCGTGGCAGCCCACATGTTGCCGTCTCTCGTTGGCTCCAATCCGGTCACTAGGCCGAGATTGGTGATCTGTGTGAGCCGGTGCGGCGTCAGTCGGCTGAGTCCGTCGGTCGTCCCCGCCCAGATGTTGCCATCGCGATCTTCCAGCAATGAGTAGATCACGTTGCTGGAAAGACCGATCAGATCGGTGGCTCGTTCGATGGTGGGCTCTCGCGCGCGGTCGATACGCACACGCCAGAGGCCCTGCCCGAACGTGGCCACCCACAGGTTGCCGAGGCGATCGGCCAGAAACCGCTGACCTTTGCCACTTTCGACATGGGATTCGGACGGCCGCGGCCGACCAACCTGCCGGAAGCCCACAATCCGGTCGGTCACATAGGGGCGTCCAAACGCGTCCTCTGCGATTGAGCGCGCGAGGTCGCTCGAGTTCGATCGTTCGAGCAGTTGGAACGCTTCGTGTCCTTCGGTGTGCCGGAAGACTCCCGTGTCAGTCACGACGAAGAGTGCGCCCGAAGGGCCAACAGACGCGGCGAGTATCCGTTGTCCCGCCACCGCGTCGTGCGCCTGCCACGCGGCCCACCGATGCTCGCTGTAGTGGTAGAGACCGCTGCCAGTCGCAGCCCAGATCGTACCGCTCAGGTCTTCGAGCAGCGACGTGACCGGACTTGGCGGCAGCCCATCTGGTTCTCCATAATGCGAGACCACATCGTCGTGGAGCCGACTGATACCGCCGCTTCCGTCAAAGCCGACCCACAGGCTCCCATCTCGAGACGTGCACAACCACCGGATTGGGCCATGAGGGAGCGGCGAGTGGCCGAGAGCGTCCCACGACACAAATCGCACTCCGTCGAACCGCAGCAGACCGAAGTCGCCGCCGATCCAGAGATAACCCTCGCGATCCTGGGCCAGGGACCAGATCGTGCCGGCTGGTGCGCCGTCTGCTGCTCTCCAGGACGTTACGCTGTAGTCGACGAGCACGTTGTGCAAATCGACGGCCTGAGTGACGGCGGAGCAGGCGATCAGGAGCGCCGCGATGGCGAACGCGAGTCGGATCTTGCGCGGCATAGATCACTACTTGAGGAAAGATCACTCCTCCGGCCGCAGAAGTATAGCCTCATCCGGGCCGTCGGGCGCCCCTGGCCGTCGAGGTCACGAGCCTACCAGTTATCAGGTATTGCCGCCTTGTGGTCGCCATGATTAAGTACCTCTTCCAGTGAACCAGCCCATGGCTTTGTGTGGCGCGTGCTTGTGAGGAGGAGTATCTCGATATGAAACGCAAGATCGTCGTTGCCTTGATCGGAGTGGCCGTCTCTGCCGGCGTCCAGCTGTCGGCGCATCATTCGCACGCCTCGACGTATTTCGAGGACCAACGGATGGATATCGAGGGCGAAGTCGTGCAGGTCTCGATTCGCAATCCCCATTCGTGGGTGCACGTGAACGTCAAGGCACCCGATGGCCAAGTACAAATTTATGCGATCGAATGGGCCGCTGGGACGCAGCTCAATCGCGTCGGCGTGGACGGCAAAACGCTGAGGGCCGGCGATCACGTGAAGATCATTGGGGCGCCGGGGCGCAATCCCGCCGATCACCGGTTGGAAATGCAAACCATCATTCGTCCATCAGATGGGTGGAAGTGGGGATTCTTGCCTGGTGAAGTGGTGGGCTGACGGTCCGTTGCGCTCAGGAGTCGCCTGCATAACCGCGTGCCTGCTGCTGGCAGCGTGTGCAAGTGCCGCCGCGTCTCCGAGGGCAGTCTCTCGACTCCGCCAGGTTGCGGAGCCCGCCGCTGACGCGCGAGCGCAATTCAACCTCGGCGTCGCCTATGCGACTGGCGACGGCGTCCTGCAGGACTTCGCGCGAGCGGCCGAGTGGTGGCGCAAGTCGGCTGACCAGGGACTGGCCGACGCCCAGAACGCGCTCGCCGTTCTTTACGCAAGCGGGAAGGGTGTCGAGCGCGCTCCGGATCGCGCCGTCGAATGGTGGCGGAAGGCCTCGGAGCAGGGATTGGCAACCGCCCAGTACAACTTGGGCGTCGCATACGTAACCGGCGAAGGTATTGGCGTCGATCGGACGCAGGCGATCGCTTGGTGGCGCAAGGCTGCGGAACACGGTCACGCCGAGGCGCAGAACGCTCTCGGCGTCGCATACGAGCGTGGCGTGGGCGCGCGGCAGGACTCCGCCGAAGCGGTACTCTGGTGGCAGCGGGCGGCCGAGCAGGGTGTGGCCGAGGCTCAATTGTCATTGGGAGTCATGCTCGAAAGCGGCCGCGGTGTCGGGCAGGACTCGGCGGCCGCCCTGCAGTGGTGGCTCAAAGCAGCGGCGCAGCACGATCCCAGAGCACAGTACCTCGTCGGCGTGATGGTCGAGAGTGGCCGAGGCGTCGTCCAAGACGCCACCGCCGCGATTTCATGGTATCGGCTCGCGGCCGACCAGGGTCTCGTGGACGCGCAATACAAGCTTGGCGTCCTGCACTACAACGGGATTGGCGTCACGCGGGATTATCCAGAAGCCATTCGCTGGTACCGAAGAGCGGCGGAGCGAGGCAGCGCGCCAGCTGAAAACAATCTTGGCGTGGCCTATGCGGAGGGCAACGGCGTCCCGCAAGACGATGTCCAGGCGGTTCTGTGGTGGCGACGGGCCGCGGAACACGGGGACGCGACGGCAGAGAACAACTTGGCCACCGCGTACGCGACCGGTAGCGGTGTTCCACAAGATGACGCGCAGGCCGTGCCGTGGTGGCGCGAAGCCGCCGAGCAGGGCAACGTGGCGGCGCAGGAGAGCCTCGCCCGGGCGTATTCGGCTGGCGCCGGCATCGCAGAGGACGATCTGGAAGCGTACAAGTGGTTCACCATTGCTGTGCTCACGGGTTCATCCGCAGACAAGAAGTCGCTCCTTGCTGCCCGCCACGTGCTCGAAGAAAAGATGACCGCCGGGCAGATCGCGGACGCTGTGCAGCGATCGCGGGCCTGGCTCGATACGTTCGCTCGATTCAGATAGGCCGGAAGCCCATCCACTAGACGTCGGACGGACCGACGAGACGCCCTGAACGACTCGGTTACCTGTTAACAGGTATTGTTGCGTTCGATCCCTTCTGTTATAGCTATGCCCGTTCTGGGCGCGCGAGTGACTTCGTGCGGCAGTCTTCACGATTGGAGGCAGTAATGCGCCGATTCGCGGGGTTCGCGGTGATCGTCGTTGGGTTTATCGCTCTAACGTCCTCGACTGCCCACGCCCAAGCCTCGATAGCGGGCGTGGTGAAGGATGTGTCGGGAGCCGTTCTGCCTGGTGTGACGGTCGAGGCAGCGAGCCCAGCGCTCATTGAGAAGACGCGCTCGGTGATCAGTGACGGTTCGGGGCTCTACAGAATCGAAGATCTGCGCCCAGGCACCTACACGGTGACGTTCACGCTCGTCGGGTTCAATACGACCAAACGGGAAGGCATCGAGCTGACGGGATCGTTCACCGCCGCCGTGAACATCGAGATGAAGCTCGGGTCCGTCGAAGAAACAATCACGGTCTCGGGCGAAGCGCCCATCGTCGATCTGCAGAGCGCCACCCCCCAACGGGTGATGGACAGCAAGGTCCTTGCTGAAATTCCAACGGGCCGGGTCTTCGCGAACTACGCGATTCTCATTCCGGGCGTCGGCCAGACGACCTCTCCGGACGTCGGTGGCTCTTTGGGCGCGAACATGACGGACCTGGTCGCTCACGGGAGCCGAGCGAGCGACTTTCGTATGATGGTCAACGGCGTTTCCCTCAGCACGAACGCCGGCGGCCGGGCGGGTGCCGTCCCGAACATCAACGCCTATCAAGAAGTGGCCGTTGACGTGGGCGCCGTCGATGCGTCGCAGGCCCTTGGCGGGCCCCGAATCAATTTCATTCCGCGCGACGGCGGAAACGTCACGAGAGGGACGGGGTTCTTCGGTTTCGCGAACAGCTCGTTCCAAAGCAACAATCTGACTCAACGTCTGCAGGATCAGGGTCTGACCTCGGCCCCTGCCGTCAGTCGGATCTGGGATTTCAATCCGGGGATTGGAGGACCGATCCAGCAGGACAAGTTGTGGTACTACTTCACCTATCGAAATCAAGGGGCGTACAACACCCTCGGCGGGCTCTTCGTCAACAAGAACGCGAACAATCCGAACGCCTGGACGTACGACCCGGATTTGACGCGCCCGGAAGTCAACAATCAACTGTGGGCGGACGAACAACTTCGGCTGACCTACCAAGCGAGTCCGCGGAACAAGCTCGCCCTGTCGGTGGACTTTCAGGACATCAACGACAACCCGCCGTTCGGCTGCAACTGCCTCCGTGGCGCCGTTTCCGGTGGCAGCCTGACGCTCACAGCGCACGAGGCCAACACCGCGCGTCGGTTCCCGCTCCAGCGGTCGATGCAAGCGGACTGGACGTCTCCGGTGACGAGTCGGCTGCTCCTGGAGGCCGTGGCGATTCAGCGGGTGGAGCGCTTTGTCACCGACGACACGTCCGGCGGTGGATCGCCTCTCCCTCTGACCGACAAGTCGATCATCTCGGTCACCGAACAGGGAGGGCTCGTTCCCGGGCTGACCTATCGCGCACCGGCCACCTATGGCAACACCTTCATGTGGACGCTGTATTACCGGACGGCCGTGTCCTACGTCACCGGATCGCACAGTTTGAAATTCGGGACTGATGCTCAGTGGGGTCACAATGACGCTCAGTCGTTCACGCACGTCCCGTACAGCTACCGGTTCAAAGACGGCGTGCCGAATCAGATCACGATGCGCGTAGCGCCCACGTTGACTAATTCTGGGTATGGGCCCCAAGTCGGCGTGTATGCGCAGGACAAGTGGACCAGGGGCCGGCTGACGGCCGGCTATGGGCTCCGCTACGATCATTTCGGCGCCACGATTCGCGAAAACTCGTTTCAGCCCACGCCACTCGCACCGAACCTCAATCTGTCGTTTCCGGAGGAGCCGGGCCTGAGCTGGAATGACCTCAACCCCAAGCTGTCCGCAGTGTACGACGTATTCGGCACCGGTAAGACGGCCATCAAGACGTCGCTCAATCGATATGTGTCGAATCAGACGAATTTCACCACCGGCGGGCAATTTACCAACGTGGTGACGAGCACAACTCGCGGCTGGACCGACAACGGCGCCGGCGGTGGCATCGCCAACGATTTCGTTCCGCAATGCGACCTGACCAACTTGGCGAAGAATGGCGAATGCAACGCCGCGACCAACACCGGCTTCGGGACGTTCGTCCAAGGTTCGTCCACACGTGACCCCAGCCTCAACAGCGGTTGGTTCCACCGTCCATCTAACTGGGAGTTCTCGTTGGGCGTGCAGCATGAGATTCTGCCCCGTGTATCGGTGGAGGTGAGCTACTTCCGCCGCTGGTACGGCAATTTCACGGTCACCGACAATACCAACGTGAGCGCCTCCGATTTCACGCAATACAGTGTGACCGCGCCCGTAGATTCACGGCTTCCTGGCGGTGGGGGATATGTAATCAACGGACTCTACGATCTCAACCCGAACAAGTTTGGCCAACCGGCGCTGAACAACACGACCTTCTCCGATACCTTCGGGAACCAGACGGAACATTGGAATGGCGTGGATTTCTCGGTGAACGCGAGGCTGCATAACGGAATGTTGCTTCAGGGTGGCGCGAGTACCGGCCGAACGGTGACCGACAATTGCGAGATCATTGCGCAGTTGCCGGAAGTCTCACCGAGTACGCCGAGCGCGTACTGTCACGTCGCGTCGCCGTTTCTCACGCAGGTCAAGTTGTTGGGCGCGTACACGATCCCGAGGTTCGACGTCCTCGTCAGCGGGACATATCAGAGCATCCCCGGACCGGAGCTCGCCGCGAATCGAACCTACTCCAACGCAGAGATCAAACCCTCCTTGATCCGCGATCTCTCGGCAGGCACGAATGCGAATGTCACCGTCAATCTGATTCCGCCGGCCTCGATGTATGGGGAACGCGTGAATCAGATCGACTTCCGCGTCGGCAAGGTCCTCAAGGCCGGAAGAGCGCGCGCCACCGTGAGCTTTGACGTGTATAACCTCACGAATGCGGACACAGTGATCAACGAGAACAGTACTTACACGGGCAGTGGAGCCAGCGGCTGGCGAGTGCCGACCGAAGTGATACAGGCGCGCCTTGCCAAGATTAGCGTGCAATGGGACTTCTAGAGGAGGCGGACATGGGGAAGGTGAATCGAGCGCAGTTGCTGGCGCTCACGGGGCTCTTGGCGCTCGTGGTCGGCATTCGACCCGTCGTTCGCGCGCAGGAGGACGTTCGAGCTCTGTCCGGTGAGGGCACGCATATCGGTGACTACACGGGGATTCCCCTCAACGAAGCGGGGCGCATCCGCTCGATCACCTGGGATTCATCGGTGTGGTCCGAGAAGGAGCGTCAGGCCGAGCCACACCAGGCCCAGTACTACTGGCAGGGTGGCGCGCTGACCAACGTCCTCGATCCGGCGACCGGCCGGATCGTCGCCTACACCTGCTGCGGACTGTTCGGCGGCGCGATTCGAACGATCTGGATGGACGGGCGGCCCCATCCTCCGGAGTACGCGGAGCACACGTGGGCGGGCTTTAACACCGGTCAGTGGGTCGGCAACGTCCTGACGGTGACGACGACCCACATGAAGACGGGCATGGTGAACCGCAACGGCACCATAGCGAGCCAGAAGGCCGTCGTGACGGCGCACTTCGTCTATCGCGAGAATGGCACCGTGCTGACGGTGTTGCAGTTTGTTGACGATCCGGCGTACTACTCGGAACCGCTCGTGCGCTCGCGCGATAACAACCTTCCGTTCAACCCGGCCGGGCAGCTCGGCGGTGGCGGCGCCGCGGGTGGCCCTGGGGCCGGCGGGGGCAATATCCTCGAGATCATCGACGAAGTGCAGTGGCCAAAAGGCTACGTCCCCAGCTACGCGCTCGGCTCGAAGCACACCGACTGGGCGGAGTCGGTTGGTCTCCCCTACGAGGTGTCGCTCGGCGGCGCGGAGCAGATGTATCCGGAATACCTTCCGAAGCTGAGAAAGCTCGTCGCCGACTATCAGGCCCAGATGAAGAAGCAGGCCGACGCGTCGAAGAGCACCACTTCGAAGTAACCGGACGTTACGAGGTTAGAACGATGAATTCACTCATGTTGAAACGGCTGCGGAGCTGGACAGGCGTGCTGGCGCTCGTCGTCGTCGTGGGCGCGCTCGGAGTCTCGACATCCGGCCAGCAAGGCCAGGGTGGAGGTGGCGGACGCGGCGGCGGCGGTCAAGGGCGAGGCGGTGCGCCCCAGGCGTCGAGCACCCTGCCGACGATGTTCGTCCAGGGCTTCAACAACACCAAGGTCTATCTGATAGCAGGCGCCGGCGGGAACATCGTCGCGCAGGTCGGTGACGATGGTGTGTTGCTGGTCGACACAGGAAACGCCGAGTCGGGCGACAAGGTCGTCGCAACGGTGCGGCAACTCTCCCCCAGGCCGATCCGCTGGGTCATCAACACGCACCCCCATCCCGACAACATTGGCGGCAACGTGCGGGTGATCAATCTGATCGGCGGCCAACGCACAGCGCAGGGCGGCGGTGGTGGCGGGGTGGAAAACCCCAATGGCCCACTCCTGGTGGCCCATCAGGACACCGTGAACGTCATGCTGGACATCAAGCCGGAACTTCCGGAAGCTGCGATCCCGAAGGACACGTTCATCACGGACAACAAGCAGCTGTTCTTCAACGACGAGGGCATCGAGATTTGGGAGTTCCCCCATGCCCACAGCACGGGCGACCTCATTGTGTATTTCCGCAAATCGGATGTGATAGCGGTTGGTGATTTGGTGCAGACCGACACCTACCCCGTGATTGACGTGACCGCGGGCGGAACCCTGCAGGGCATGCTCGACGCGATGAACACCATCGTCCCGAAGATGATCCCGAAGTTCAATCAGATGGAAGGGACGCGAGTGATCCCGAGCCACGGACACCAGGTCGATCAGTCGGATATCGCCGAGCTGCGCGATATGGCGACAATCGTCCGCGATCGCATCCAGTACATGATTGGCAAGGGCCTGAGTCTCGAGCAAGTGAAGGCAGCCCGGCCGTCGGCCGATTACGACCCGGTGTACGGCGCATCGGATCAGTTCATCCAGACCGTGTACACGGAGCTGAAGAACTGGAAGGGACCGAAGGCCGCGTCAGGATTGAATTTCGTCGACGGTGGCAAGTAACGGCGCCTCGTCGAAGGTGAACTTATGAAGACGAGCATGCGTGTCCTCCGACTCTTGTCGGTGTTTGTGTTCGTGATCGCGCTCGGTGCGATCTGGTTGACGAACGCGCCAGTGGCGGCGCAGCAGAGAGGCGGGCAGGCCGCGGCTCCCGCCGGAGCGACGCCGCAATCGACGGCGCCGTTTGACATCACCGGCTACTGGGTGTCCGTCGTGTCGGAGGATTGGCGGTGGCGGATGGTCACGCCGTCCATAGGCGACGTCGACGGTGTGCCGCTGAACCCGGCTGGTCTCAAGACGGCGCTTGCGTGGGACTACCAGAAAGACGTGGCGACTGCCGGCGCCCAGTGCAAGGCGTACGGCGCAGGCGCGATCATGCGGATGCCGACCCGGATTCACGTCACGTGGGCAGATCCGATGACGCTGAAGGTCGAAACGGACGCGGGACAACAGACGCGCACGTTCTGGTTCGACCCTGCCAAGATCGCGAACCCGGGGCCCCGAACCTTGCAGGGTAACTCGATCGCGCAATGGCTCGATGTCAATGCCGGCCGTGGGGGCGGTGGTCGTGGAGGGGCTGCGGCGGCTGCGGCGAACGCCAATGCTGAAGAGGCGGCGCCGCTTGGCGCGGCCGCGCAGCTCGCGCAGGGCGGAGGCGCGGCTGCCAATGCACCGCCTCCGGGCCAGGGGCGCGTTGGTGGACCGGTGGCCGTGGACGCGCTTGGCGCCAACGGCGCCGGCGGTGCAGGCGGCGGTGCAGGCGGTGGGGGTCGCGGCGGCGCCCGCGGCGGTGGCGGTCGGGCCGCCTACGGCAACGGGGCGCTGAAGGTCGTCACGACAAACGTCCGCGCGGGTTACTTGCGCAAGAACGGCGTGCCCTATAGCGACAATGCGGTCGTCACGGAATATTTCGACCGCTTGCCCGGGCCCAATAACACGCAGTGGCTGATCGTGAGGACCACGATTGACGACCCGACGTACCTCAACGGGCCCTTCACGGTGAGCTCGAACTTCAAGTTGGAGCCCGACGCCGCCAAGTGGCGCCCCGAGGCGTGTCAGATCGATCCGCCGCTCGTCCCTGGCGAGCACCGGCGTATTCCGTTCCGGCCGGGGGACATCGAGACCATCCGGTAGGCGCCTCTGGACGTTCAGGAACCACTGGACGTTCGTTCTGGTGACCCCAAACAGATCACCAGTGAGTTGGACCGCGAATCCCCAACGGGTGTGGCTGCGCTCGGTCATATTCCAGGTCCATCTCTGGACCGGTCTCATCCTCGGCCTCTATGTCGTCGTGATGTCCGCCACGGGTGCGGCGATTGTGTTCCGCGGGGAACTTGGACACGCGCTCACTCCACTCAAGACGGTCGTACCAGCGGGTCCGCGCAAGACTGTCGAAGAACTGACCGTAATTGCGCAGGAGCTGTACCCGCGGTTGACGGTGACTGACGTTCGCGTTTCGAGCGATGTGACCGCGGCCGTTGAGGTCGTGCTGACACGCAGCGGACGACGTCGAGATCGAATCTTCGATCCCTATACAGGGAAGGACCTCGGCGACCGCGTACCACGCGAGCCGCGCTCGATCGAATGGCTCGTCGATTTGCACGACAACCTGCTGGGTGGTGCGGTTGGTCGTACGATCAACGGCATTGGAGCGGTCTTTTTCACGATGCTGTGCTTGACGGGTGCGGTGATTTGGTGGCCCGGTAACGAGCGCTGGCGGCTGAGCACGACGGTGCGCTGGAATGTGAGCTGGCGGAGGTTTGTGTGGGACGTGCATAGTGCGATGGGATTCTGGCTGTTCTCGGTTCTACTGATGTGGGCAGTCAGTGGAGTCTATTTGGCGTTTCCCGAACCGTTCAATTTCTTGGTCGAGGCGCTTCAGACGAAGTTTGGAGCAGGCGGTGCGGCGTTTGGAAGCGCGGTGTTAGCGGATCTGGCTGACCTTCATTTTGGGCGGTTTGCCGGAACCGGTATGAAGGTCGCGTGGGTGATCTTCGGCCTTGTACCCGCTGCCCTGTTCGCGACCGGTCTTCTGATGTGGTGGACTCGAGTGGTCCGTTCCCGCGCGCCGGGGCCACCTCCAACGACGAAATGGCCTGCGCACCAATGTGACGAAGATCCACTCGCGTCCTAGATCACATGAGCATAGGCTGAGGCCCTACGCGTATTGGACATGTCCGTGCCATTCAGGCAGTCTACGGCGTCAGTCATGGACGACCCAGCGGAATTGATTTCGTGTACGAGCTCGTGAGGCCGTGAGTCGATCACGTCTAAGTATTGAGAGGCGATCGCATATGGGCACATTCCGGATGATAGTGATCGCGGCGTTGTTCGGGTTAGTGACGGCGATGGTGGGCGTGCCGATGCTGGCACAGGGGCCACCGCCGGCAGGCGTAAGGGTAGATATCTCGGGGGATTGGGCTGTCACGACCAACGAGGATCAGCCGCACCGGGTTCCAGGGCCCGAGTTAGGCGACTACACCGGGCTCCCCATCAACGCGGCGGACCGTCAGAAGGCCGAGGCGTGGGACGCCACGATTCTGTCGCAGCCGGAGCGGCAGGCGCAGGCGCACCCGGCACAGTATTGGATGCGCGGGCCGGGGCCGGCGCTCCGAATCCTCAAGATCCTCGACCCGGTCACGCAAAACCAGATTGCGTACACGATCGCTGGCGGGTTTGGCCGCGCCGATCGCATCATCTGGCTCGACGGCAGGAATCACCCGTCCGATTACTCCGAGCACACATGGGACGGCTACTCTACGGGTCAGTTCGACCAGAACGGCCAGTTCGTGGTCACGACAACCCATATGAAGAATGGCGTGATTCAACGCAACGGGGCGGCGACTAGCCCGTACGGCGTGATGACCGAGCATTTTGTCCGCCACGGACTCTACCTATTGAATTTCTGGCAGGTTGACGATCCGATCTACTTCGAGGAACCGATGGTCCGCTCGCACAACTGGACGTGGGCCCCGGGCGGCAACCAGGGCTTCGGTGCACCCTTCGAGCCGGTTGACGAGCTCGGCGACAAGCCGCTCGGCTGGGTGCCGTTCTTCGCGATGGGCACCAAGCAGACCGAGTACGCCCAGATTCATTACCTCCCCTTCAAGGCGACACAGGGAGGCGCCGAGAACCTGTATCCGGAGTTCATGGACAAGATCAAGCAGTACGCGGCTGAGGAAGCCGTTGAAAAGGCGGCCGCCGCCAAGAAGGCCGAAGAGGCCAAGGCCGCGGCGATCAAGAAACGGTAACGACTACTAAATGTCAAGAGGTACTCTCGTGACAACTGTCAGAAAACTCATGTGGGTGGCATTGCTGGCGGCGTTGGTGGCCGTCGGTTTCGTGGGACGTACGCGAGCGCAAGTCGGTGGTCAGCAAGGGACGCTGAACCCTCAACCGGTGTTCAGGTCGCCCGAGGACGTCTCGAAGACGGGCGTTCCCCGGGACCAGATCAAGGCCGGCGCGCGCCCCGATTACGTCAGCCTGCGGAATCCGCCGGTCGTCCTGCAAGTGCTCGGTAAGATCTACTTCATCGGTGGCGCCGGCGCCAACATCGCCATGCAGGTCAGCGACGAAGGCGTGTTGCTTGTCGACGCCGGCGCGGCAGCCGCGTCGGACAAGGTAATCGCCATCACCAAGGAGTACGGCACGCGGCCTCTCCGCTGGATCGTCAACACTAGCGCCGACATGGACAATACCGGCGGCAACGGGAACGTCGCCAAGTCGATCGTTCCGCCCGCACCCGCCGGCGGGGCTGCTCCAGCGGCAGCGGCGGGCGGTGGCGGCGGCGCCGGTGGGTTCCAGGGCGCGGGCGCCGGCATCATCGCGCACGAGAACGTCCTCAACCGGATGAGCGCGCCCACCGGACAGGCGGCCTCGCGGCCGACCGATGACTGGCCGACCGACACGTTCTTCCCGGTGAAGAAGACGTTCTGGTACGGCGGCGAGCCTATCGAGTTCCTCCACATGCCCGCGGCTCACACCGACGGCGACATCATGGTGTGGTTCCGGAAGTCGGACGTGGTCGTCGCCGGCAATTTGCTGAGCTACGATCGCTATCCGAACATCGACGCGGCCAAGGGTGGCAGCATCCAGGGCATCCTCGACGGGCTGAACAAGATCATCGACATCGCCGTCCCCGAGTACAACCAGCAGGGCGGCACGCGGATCATCCCCGGCTACGGCCGGATTCTGAACGAGACCGACGTCGTCGACTATCGCGACATGGCGACCATCACCCGCGATCGCATCAACGCCATGGTCAAGAAGAACATGACGCTCGATCAGATCAAGGCGGCGCATCCGACGCTGGACTACGACGGCATTTACGGTGCGACGAGCGGTGCGTGGACGACCGACATGTACATTAATGAGGTGTACAAGGAGACCAAGGCAGCCTGGGACGCGGCTCAGGCGAAGGCCAAGGCGCCGGCAGTGCCGAAGAGATAGCACGCCTTGCGGGCGGCCCGTCGACTTACGGGCGATGCTCGGCCGTTTGGCGCAAGAGCGTGTGAAGTGCGTGATCGTTGTGGGGGGAGAATCGCGTCGCGCATGAGCGACGGTCATCGTCACGAGGCCCCCGCGTTGCTCCGTCTCCTCGTGACGAATCTCACGCCTGGCAGGGGCGGCGGCCAGCGTCAGCCGGCGCCGAGGGTCTGCTTCTCCCCTCGACGCCGGTCCGCCCGACACCTGTCATCCTCACTGTGATCTCGTTTGGCGAACGCGATCTCCGACCCTTGCGTGCTCGAATCAATCGCGCCACTACCGAGACAGCTGTGCGTGCATAGCCGCCATACCGCAAACGCACTGACGCCCTGCTAGCGACTCCCGGCCTACAATCACGAGTAGCTTGCTCACTCAGCGGACGAGTGATCGGGTTAGGGGTCACATTTGAGTTCCACCCTCGGTGTGATCCCGTCTTACTTTGCTTGCAGACATGACCCGGCTCGAGTTGAAGTTCTGTAGAAACCTGCGATCCGTTCCGACGCAATCAGCTAATCTTCAAGGCCCTGGGCGCAGCCGGATGAACAGATGAACTATAGAGAACTTGGCGGCTAGTCAGCAGTGTGCCTCTTGTGCCGACTGGACGGATGGCCCTGGCGGTCAGCGTCTCTGGTGGGGAACGCCTCCCGGATCGACTGGCAGAACCGCAGAATCGTCGGTGACGTCTCGCCTGCGCGCCGGGCAAGCTGCACGTCGAGGGAAGCGTCCGGTTCATCGAGAGGAATCACGTTGACCCCCGTGAGGAGAGGATAGTAGCTCCGACTGATCGAACTCTGAAGTGCAAGTGCAATCCCTTTGCCGGAGGCCACGGCCAACATGGCGGCCTGTGAACGAAGGTTCCTGATTGTCACGATGTTGGGGGTCACGTCCGCCGCCTCATACAGCGCGAGGATCTTGTTGTACAAGACCGGGGCCTGGGCTCTCTCGTGGAGCAGCAGCGGTTCGCCGGCCACTTGTTTTAGGCTGAGCAATTTGTGCTTCGCGAGCCGATGGCGGTCGCTCAACGTCACCACAAACCGCTCTTCAAATAACGGCTCGCACTGAATGGCGGGGTCCTCGATCACGGGACGCAGCAACCCGGCGCAAATCGATTTTTGCCGTAGCGCATCGTGTTGGGCTGACGAGGGCAGATCGACGCCGTCGATCTCAATGGAAGGATGGCGCGTCGCCAAGTGCTCGCGGACGCGGTTGATGACGTCCCACAAACCCCACGCGAGTCCTACCTTCACGGCACTCACGACACCGGCTCTCGTGGAGCCGGCGATCGTCAAGAAGCCCGCGGCCTCGGCAAGGACGGTCTGTGCCTGGGGCAAGAGCAACATCCCTTCGCGCGTGAGCTCAACGCCTTGGCCGGTGCGGATGAATAGATTCACCTCGAGCTCCTTTTCGAGGCGTTTGATCTGTCGGCTGAGCGGGGGCTGGGTGATGCGCAGCTTCCGCGCAGCCTTCGTAAAGCTCCGCGACTCGGCGACCGCCACGAACGCCCGCACGTGACGAAGATCCAGAAGACCTAACTGATCTCCATTAGCTCGACTGAGCATGGGCCAAGCCTCTGTGGGTATGAGATCTATTATTCGGCTCGTCCACCGGGAATCGCCGAAATGACGCCCTGAAGTCGTTAAGAAAATACGTCGATGACCGTCTAAGCGTTTCACGCGCTAGGGTTACAACGGGTGCCGTTCTGAGACGATGGGATGCACACAACGCCGCGAGACTATCGCCGTTCAGACTTAGGATGCTTGGGCCAAGAGGGGCCGCGTGCGCAGGAGGCGCAGGACTGCGCAAGCAAGTCGAGGCGTTCGAAGCGAATCGAGTCTGGAATGGCGAGTCGCCTTCGCATTCTGCTCACTGACGATCACGAAGGTCGAGTCGACATCGTCAAGGAGGCGATCCTGCGGGGATGGCTGCACGTCAGCTGACGCGTGAGCAACGGTGTCCCGACCTCTGAGTGTGTGTCGTAGCAGTCTGCGTGAACAGCATCACCGAAGACCGAGCTGACATTTCCCGGAAAACCCGGACGGCGAAATAGTCACGAAGCGAGCTGTCGACTGAAGTGTTAAGAAGTGTAAAGGCCGCCCTCCCAGTACTCGATCGCGAACGCAAGGCTCGCGCAAGATCGTTTGAATGTGGCGGCCCGCCAGAAGCGAACGGAGAAGAAAGATAGGCGCCAACTTCTCCTCACGAACGACTGGCAAATGTATTACTGTATCGGGCGATCCAGGAGGGACGGAGACCATGGCCTCAATTCTCAGCAGCATGACGGCAAGACGGGCGTGGACGATGGGCGCCGTGGCTGGCGTGGCGTTGCTCTGTGCGACCGGTACCGTGATCGCCCAGCAGGGCGGTGCGAAGCTCGCGGTCGTTCAAGTTCGGCCGAACTTCTACATGATCGCCGGCGCGGGCGCCAACATCGGGTTCCAGACAGGGCCGGATGGCGTCGTGCTCGTGAACACCGGAACAAAGGAAGCATCCGCCGACGTCCTGGCAAAGATCCGGGAGCTGACGAACGGAGCCGCCATCCGGTACGTCATCAACACGAGCGGCGAAGTGGACGTGATGGGAGGGAACGCGACCTTCGACTTAGCCAGCGTTCTGCACATCGCGGCGCACGAGAATGCCCTGAAGGCGGTGAGTGCGGCCACGGGCCAGACCTCGCTGCTCCCAGTTGCGGCGTGGCCGAACGAAGCCTTCTTAGAGGAGCGGAAATACGCGTTCTTCAACGGCGAGGGTATCGAGATGCTCCACATGCCCGCCGCCCACGGCGACGGCGACGTCGTCGTGTTCTTCCGACGGTCCGACGTGGTCGTCGCGGGTAACGTGCTGGATGACACCCGATTTCCCATGATCGATCTGGAGCACGGGGGCAGCATCAAGGGGGAGATCAACGCCTTGAACCGCCTGATCCAGCTGGCGATTCCGCCCGGTCCAATGGTCGGCACGCCGCCCCTGGGGATCGCCCTCTCGGAGATGCCGGGAGGGACCGAGGTCATTTCGGGGCATGGCCGGATCTACCGTCAGCTGGATCTGGTCGAGTACCGCGACATGGTCGTGATCATCCGCGACACGATCAAGTTCTACATCGATCAGAAGAAGACGCTCGAGCAGATCCAGGCCGCCGCTCCGGCGAAAGCGTGGGAAGCACGCTTCGGGGGCCCTGCGATCACGCAGCAGTTCGTCGCGTCTGTCTATCAGAGCCTGATGAAGGAAAAGTGAGGCACATCGTGAAGAAGCTTCTCTTCGTGTGCGGTACGGTCGGACTGGCGGCGGTGCTGGTCGGGATGCAGGGCCCTGTACAGAATCTGCAGGCTCAGGGGCGCGGAGGCGGAGGCGGAGGTCAAGGTGGAGGAAGAGGTGGCCCGCCACCGACGGCCAAGGCGGGCGCGCCATTCGATCCGACGGGCTACTGGGTGTCCTTGATCACGAACAGCTGGCGCGTTCGCATGGTGCCCCCACCGGCCGGGGACTATAGCTCCATCCCGCTGACTGCCGAAGCCAGGAAAGTCGCTGACGCCTGGGATCCGGCGAAGGACGAAGCGGCCAAACTCGAGTGCAAGTACTACGGGGCGGCGTCGCTCATGTGGCAGCCGACGCGCCTTCATATCACCTGGCAGGACGACCAGACGCTGAAGGTCGAGACCGATGCCGGGACCCAGACGCGAATCCTGAAGTTCGCACCCCTCCCGCCCGCCGCGCCCGCGGGGAACGCCGCGCCCGCGGGAAACGCCCCGGCTGCGGTGGCGAACGTCGCGGCCACGACTCCGGCGGCGCCCGGCCCGCGGAGCTGGCAGGGAAACTCGGTCGCGGTGTGGGAGGCGCGGCGCGCCGGCGGCGGCGGCGGCCGTGGTGCTGCGAACCTTCCACCGCCAGGGAGATATCTCAAGGTCACGACGACCAATATGCTCGCCGGGTACCTTCGTAAGAACGGCATCCCATACAGTGAGAACGCCGTCCTGACCGAATACTACGACTACTTCCAGGATCCGGACGGCACGACGATCCTGAACATCACCATCGCCGTGGACGATCCCCTGTATCTGAACCAGCGATACATTGTGATCGCGAATTTCCAGAAAGAGCCGAACGCGTCGAAGTGGGATCCCTCGCCCTGTTCGGCGAGATGGTGAGCGATATGAAAGCCAATCTTGACGGAGGTAGGACGATGAGGACCTTGTCGCTGGCGGCATGCACCGTAGTCGCGGTCGTCGTAGCGCGCGTCGTGATGTTTTCCCAGGCGGGGCTCCCGGCCCCGGAGGGGGTTGACCTCACAGGCGCCTGGGCCAGTGCGCAGTGGAACGAGGTCGGAGGGCCTGGTGGCGCCAACGACCGGAGGTCCTTCGATTATCTCGGGCTCCCGCTCAACGAGGCCGGGAAGGCCTGGACCCTCAGCCACAACGAAAGGCGACTGTCGGAACCAGAACGGCAGTGTGGGTTCTATACGCCCATTTACCATCCATTTGGATACGGTCCGCTGAACCTCTGGCGGGAAGACGAGTATCAAGCGGGCTCGGCCGTCGCCTGGGTCATCGGCGGCTTCCAGGATTTCAAGCCGCAGGTCATTTGGATGGATGGGCGGCCGCATCCGGGGGAGTACGCCCCGCACCGCATCGAAGGGTTCACGACCGGTGTCTGGAAGGACGATGTGCTGGTGACGACCACCACGCATATCACGCAGGGCTTGATGCATCGCCGCGCGCCGCACAGCGATCGGGCCACGCT
>JBGPHH010000021.1:0-28285 GCA_041484265.1 Vicinamibacteria bacterium | reverse complement strand
GGATCAGGCGACCGCGGTCGCCGAGATCAAGCGCGACATGGAAGCCCCGACGCCCATGGACCGGCTGCTGTGCGGCGACGTCGGCTACGGCAAGACCGAAGTCGCGATGCGCGCCGCGTTCAAAGCGGTGATGGACGGTAAGCAGACGGCGTTTCTGGCGCCGACGACAGTGCTCGCGTTTCAGCACGAGAAGACGCTGCGGGAGAGGTTCGCTGGATTTCCCGTGCGGATCGAGATGGTCAGTCGCTTCCGCAGCAAGACCGAGCAGAAAGGGGTGCTGGCCGATCTGGCCGCCGGCAAGGTGGACATCATCGTGGGCACCCACCGGCTGCTGTCGAAGGACGTCGCGTTCCGCGACCTCGGGCTGCTCGTTGTGGACGAAGAACAACGGTTCGGCGTGGCGCATAAGGAGAGGATCAAGCAGCTCAAGAAGAAGGTCGACGTGTTGACGATGACGGCAACGCCGATTCCGCGGACGCTCAACATGTCGCTCGTCGGCATCCGCGACATGTCGATCATCGAGACGCCCCCTAAGGATCGCCTGTCGATTCAAACCAACGTCGTCAAGTTCGATCAGGAAGTGATCCGGCGGGCCATCCGCAACGAGCTCGCGCGGGGCGGACAGGTGTACTTCGTCCACAATCGCGTGGAATCGATCTTCTCGATCGGCGGCCTGATCGCCCGTTTGGTACCAGAAGCGCGCGTCGCTGTGGCCCACGGGCAGATGGGGGAGGACTTGCTCGAACGCGCCATGCTCGATTTCGTGGCGCGCAAGTTCGACGTGCTGCTGGCGACGACAATCGTCGAGAACGGTCTGGATATCCCCAACGCGAATACGATCGTGATCAACCGCGCCGACCGCTACGGCCTGTCGCAGCTCTATCAGCTCCGAGGACGTGTGGGCCGGTCGGATCGTCCGGCGTACGCTTATCTGCTGGTTCCGCCAGACGACAATCTCGCGCCGGTCGCGAAGAAACGGCTGGCCGCCATCAAAGAGTTCAGCGATCTCGGCAGCGGATTTCGTGTCGCGGCGCTCGATCTCGAGATTCGCGGCGCTGGTAATCTGCTCGGTGGGGAACAGAGTGGACAGATCGATACCATCGGCTTCGAGATGTACATGAAACTCCTCGAACAGACGGTCCGCGAGCTCAAGGGCCAGGAAATAGAGGACGACGTGCGGGCGACGGTGAATCTGCGGGTCGATTTGCGGATCGACGAATCATACGTACCCGACGTGAATCAGCGGCTGGTGCTCTATCGGAAAGTCGCCGCGGCGCGGCACGAAGACGAGATCGAACGCGTGCTCGAAGAGGCGGCCGACCGCTACGGCCCGACGCCAGTCACCTTACTGAATTTGGCCGATTACGGCCGCATCCGGGTGATGGCCGACCGGCTGGGCATCGACACCATCGACCGTGAAGGCCGTACCGTCGTCTTAAGATTCAGGCCGCAGACGAAGGTCGATCCCGCACGGCTCGTATCGCTGGTGCGGCAGCGGCCGGACCTCACGCTCGTCCCTCCCGCGGCCCTTAGGCTGACGCTTGAAGGGGCTGGGGGCTTGGGGCTAGCGGCTAGGGAAAGACCTTCCAGTCACCAGCCTCCAGCCGCCAGCCTCAAGAAGCGACGGTCGCAGTCCGCGCCCAGCTGGTGGACGGCGCGCGCGCGAACTGGAGAGGTCACTCCAGGCTTTACGAAGCAAGAGATCCTCAAGCCCGCGGGCGAGGATCCGAGGGCGCCAGGTGGAATGTTCGAACAGGTGGGCCGCGTGTTGAGCGAGTTGCTCGATCGAGGGTAAGATGCGATGTGACAACCGGTTAACCATGAAACAGCAGCCGTTTCTACGTCGCGCGATCGTCCTCGGCGCCGTCCTGGCAATGGTTGGGACCGCGCACGCCCAGGTCATCGAGCAGATTCTGGTCAAGGTGAACGGCGAAGTGTTCTCCAAGACCGATCTCGAAAGCCGCCAGCTCCTCGCGCTTCGGCAGAAAGGTCAGTCCATCGATCTGAAGAGTGCGTCAAGCGACCAGCAGCTTCGCAAAGTGCTCGACGACCTAATGCCGCAGCTCATGGTCGACGCCATCAACGAGATGGTCGTCGTCCAGCGTGGCAAAGAGCTCGGGTACTCGCTCGGCGAAGAACAGTTCAAGAGTGTCGTGGATAACATCAGAAAAGAGAACAAGCTCGACACCGAGGAACAGTTCCAGGCGGCCCTCAAAGGTGAGGGCCTGTCGATGGCCGATCTTCGGAAGAATCTTGAGCGCGACTACATCTACCGACGAGTACAGCAGAACGAGGTCATTGGCAAGATCGCGATGACGGACGAAGAAGCCCGGAAGTATTACGACGGGCATCTCAGCGAATTCACAACGCCGGCGTCGGTTTCGCTGCGCGAGATTCTGATCTCGGTGCCGACCGACGCGCGAGGCCTCAATGTCGCGGCAGACGAAGCGGCCAAGGCGCGGGCCGAGCAGGTGCGCGCGCGGCTGGTGGCGGGCGAAAGCTTCGAGCAGCTCGTCGCCGAAGTGTCCGACGCTCCGTCGAAAGCGAGCGGCGGCCTCGTGACCGGTATTCGCATCAGCGATTTGTCCGTCGAGCTGCGACTGATCGTCGAGGCGCTCAAAGTCGGCGGCGTCACCGATGTGCTGCACACGCAGCGCGGCTATCAGCTGCTCAAGCTCGAAGCCTCGACGCCAAACGACACGATGGGGTTCGATCAGGCCCGCGACCGCATCAGCGAGCGCGTGATCACGGACAAGCGGAAAGAAGAGTTCCAGAAATACCTGACGAAGCTGCGGACGCAGGCCATCATCGAGTGGAAGAATCCGGACGTGCAGAAGGCCTTCGAAGAAGGTCTCAAGCTGCCGCCGCCCGCCCCAGCAAGTGGCAACTAGCCACCAGGCACCAGCCCCCACCAGCCACGAGCTCGAGTGGTACGCCATCTGGACACGCTCGCGGCACGAGCAGGTTGTGCGCGAGCAGCTCGAGAGAAAAGGCGTGGACGCCTTTCTGCCGACGATCACGCGCTGGAGTCGATGGAAGGATCGTAAGAAGAAGATCGACTGGCCGTTGTTCCCGGGCTACTGCTTTGCCCGCTTCGATCCCAATAACGCGCTCCCGATTCTGAAGTGCACCGGTGTGGTGAACATCGTGTCGTTCGAGGGCAAGCCGGCGCCGATTCCGGACTACGAACTGGACAGCATCCGCGTCCTTCTTGCGAGCGAACTGCAGTACGACCCGTGCCCGATGATTCATGAGGGCATGATGGTCGAAGTCGTTCACGGACCGCTGCGCGGCGTCATCGGACGCCTGATGCGGAAAGACGCGCCGAAGGCGCGGCTCGTGCTCTCAGTGGATCTGATTGGCCAGGCGGTGTCTGTGGAAGTCGATGCGGCGGATGTGAAGCCCTACTGAGGTCAGTCGCTGTCACAGTCGACAAAAGTCAGCCGCGACGAAGCCTTTTCAAGAAACCTTTCCTGCACGCCCAGATCGTCGTTGCATACAGCGGAGAAATCAGTTACAAGAACGTCGCTGGCCGTGATGTGGTGTTAGACTCCCACGAAGACGCACATCACGTTCAATCGATAGTACAAGGCGCCACGAAAGAGCCCTTGGTCCACGCGGGGAAGGAGAGAAACCGGCGTTGTGGTAATGACCTGCAGCGACGGATGCGCTTCCTCGTGGAGCCATCGCACCAGCATATCTTGAGCATCGATGCTCAGATCGGCGGCGCCCTGCAGGATGAGCGTTCCGGCGCTGGAGGCCGGCAGAGCGAACTGCCGGCTCGAACACCACATCACCGGCGGCGGGAGCGATGGCAGGAGCACCTGGATGATTCGCGACGTGCCGGACTCCGAGCCGACCAGCAGGACGTTCGGACGCGAGCGTTTCAGCACACGCCAGTCGTCAGCCGATATCCCAAGCTCGGACGGGTTTACAGGCACGGGGTCTTGGTGAAGTTCGGCGCACGCATGGAATGCTTGGCGAACATTCGATTATCCGTGTGGCGCGGCGCGTGTCAAGGGAACTCTGACCTAGCCTCGGGTTTGTCGGGCCGCGTGTTGTGATGCTGAAGCGTGTCCTCTTAGTTGAACCCGATCAGGCGTTGGCCGGCCGCCTCTACGAAGCGATCCGAAGCGTGGCCGAAGTGCATCTGCATCCGCAATTCGAAACGGCGCGCACGCACCTGCTCACGATGCCCTTCGATTTCGTCATCACCAATCTTCGCCTGAAAGCCTTTAACGGATTACACCTGGTGCATCTCGCCGCCGCCGCCCAACTGCCGGCACGCGCGCTCGTGTACACCGACGAGTACAACCCGGCGCTGGCAAAAGAAATTCAGCGGTCCGGCGCGTTCTACGAACCCAAGGAAGCGCTGATCCATGCCATCGGGGTGTACCTTCAGAGTGCGCTGCCCACCCAGGACCGTCGAAATCCCTCCGTGCGCGATCGCCGCCACGACGATCGGAGCGGACGACGCTGTTGGGATCGCGCCAACCTTCGCCCTTCACCGGCCGCTTGAGGAAGTTAAAACTGAAAAGTTAAAAGGTAAAAGGACTGCGCGTCTTACGACTTTTAACTTCTGACTTTTCACTTTTAACTTTTCTAACTGTCGCCGAGTAGATCGCGGCGCCGAGCGCGGCACCCAACGTGTCCGCGACCCAATCGCGGACATCCGAATTTCTGAGCGGCACGAATGCCTGGTGCCATTCGTCGGTCGCCCCATACAGGCTCGTGAGCAGCGCAGCCGCGGCCACGGTGGCCAGCCAGCCCAGGCCTTCACCCGTCAGCGCACGACAGAGGAGAATCGCAAGGCCCGCGTACTCCACGGAATGGAGCGCCTTGTCCCAGACGCGCTCGGTGACTTCCGGCATCGGGCTCGATTCCGCCGAAAAGCTGAAGATCAGGATCATGTATAGAAGGGGCGGCAACCAGAGCGACACGCGACGCATACGTTAAGATATAACGTAAGTCTCAAGTCTGAAGTCTCAAGTCTGTCTTCAACCTTCACACTTGAAACTTGAAACTTGAGACTTACGAAGAATGAAGATCGGCGCAGTTGACCTCCCTTCTCCCTTCGCGATAGCCCCGATGGCGGGCATGACCGACACGGCATTTCGCCGTCTGGTCAAACGCCACGGCGGCTGCGGCCTTGTTGTGACCGAAATGGTGAGCTCGGAAGGGCTGGTCCGCGGCATCGACCGGACGCTCGAGTTCGCCGAGTACACCGAAGAAGAGCGGCCGATTTCGATTCAGATCTTCGGCGGCGATCCGGCCAAGATGGCCGCGGCCGCCCAGATCATCGAAGGCATGGGCGCCGACATCGTCGACGTGAACATGGGATGTCCGGTGCCGAAGATCGCCAAACACAATGCCGGGTGCAGCCTGATGCGCGAGCCCGAGCACGCCGCGGGCGTGATCGCGGCGATGGTTAGAGCCGTGAAGATTCCCGTGACCGTGAAGATGCGAGCCGGTTGGAACGAGGAAGAGCGAAATGCGCCCGCACTGGCCAGGATGGTGGAGGATGCCGGGGCCTCCGCGATTGCCGTCCACGGTCGAACCGCGGCGCAAAGCTACAGCGGGTCGTCGGACTGGGATCTTGTGAGAGGCATTGCCGACGAAGCGAGGATTCCGGTGTTCGGGAGCGGCGATTGCGTAGAGCCGGAACAGGCCGTCGCCCGCCTTCGGTCTGGCGTTGAGGGCGTCCTCGTGGGCCGGGGTTTGCTGCACAATCCCTGGATTCTTGCGCAGGCCTCCGACCTCGCCGCGGGGCGTGCGCCTCGGACCGTGTCACTCGACGATCGCGGCCGCTTCCTCTTCGACTACATCGAGCTCCTCAAGAACGAGGGCGGCTCAGACAAGTGGGTCATCAATAAGATCCGGTCCTTGGGATCCTGGTTCACCAAGGGTTTCGAGAACGGATCGCACCTCCGAACCGCGATCAACAGCGCCAATTCCCTCGGCGAGCTGCAGGATGTGATCGCGCGCTTTTTCTTCGCTGGCGATGGTTCCCCAGAGGGAACTGGCGCCCGGCTCGAGATCGCCCGATAAATCTCTTGATACGTGTAGTGTCCGGCCTTAGCCGGACTTCTCTCGGCCATGAAACTCGCTGTATTGACTGTGCCACTGGTCGTCGTGTTGGCCTGCGCCGGGGCCGATCAGCCGGCGCGCGCCCGCATCGCGCCGGAGTACGACAAGAAGACGGGCAAGCTGCAGTTGCTGAAGTACGACTCGAACGGGAATGGGAAGGTCGACACCTGGAGCTATATGGACGGTGGCCGTATCGTGCGGATCGAGATCGACACGAACGAAGACGGCCGGATCGATCGATGGGAGTACTACGGAGCGGACCAGAAGTTGGAAAAGGTCGCCTTGGCAACGAACGGCGATGGCAAGGCGACACGCACCGAGTGGTACGCGAAGGACGTCCTCGTGCGCGCTGAAGAAGACACCGACGAAGACGGCCGCACCGACAAGTGGGAGACCTACGAGAACGGTCACCTGTCCTCCGTGGCCTTCGACACGCTGCATCGGGGCGTGCCCGATCGTCGGTTGGTGTATGACGCGGATGGCTCCGTGCGTGTTGAGGTCACCCCGTGAGACGTTGCGGCTTCCTCCTCGCGGTGCTGTTCGTCCTCGGCGCCAAGACGTCTCTGGCTCAGACGACCCCTGATGGCAGCCCCGACCCGTCCCTGGCGCGGGTTCGCCTCGGCCCGCTCTGGCTGAATCCGACGCTCGCGCTGACCAACCTCGGCGTGGATGACAATATTTTCAACGAACCCGCCGACGCGCCGCCGAAGCAAGATTTCACCATCACGCTGTCGCCGCAAACCGACCTGTGGCTGCCGCTCGGCCGGACGTGGCTGAACGGAAACCTCAGGGAAGACATCGTCTGGTACAAGGACTACTCCAGCGAACGGACCGGGAACACCAGCTATGGAGTTGGCTGGCGCGTGCCGCTCAACCGCCTCGCATTTTCGACGACGGGTGCGTGGATGAACACGCGCGAGCGGCAGGGGTTCGAAATTGACGCACGACTGCAGCGGCACGAGACCAAGTACGGAGCGACGGTGGACGTGCGCGCGTTGTCGAAGACGTTTTTCGGCGTCAACGGAAGCTGGGCGAAGACCGAATATGACAGCAACACGACCTTTCTGGGCAGCAACCTCCATGATGAGCTGACGAGGACGGCCTTTGCGGCCGGCCTTTCCGTCCGCCATCAGCTGACCCCACTCACGAGCTTCACCGTGAGCGCCGCCCGCGCGGAGGATCGCTTCGAATTCGATCCCGTGCGCGACAGCAATTCGATGATCTACTCGGGAACCGTTACGTTCGATCCAAACGCGCTCATCAAGGGCACGGCGACCGTCGGCTACCGCGACTTCGAGCCGCGCTCGGCGACCGTTCCCGCATTCAAGGGCGTGACAACGGCCGTTGATCTGTCGTACACGCTGTTTGGCGCCACGCGGTTCGGCGGGCAGGTGACACGAGACGTGCAGTATTCGTACGACGTCACCCAGCCGTACTATCTCTCAACGGGAGTCAATGGGTCGGTCGCGCAGCAGATCTTCGGACCCGTCGATGCGGTCGCGCGGATCGGCTGGCAGCGCCTGGCTTACGAAGACCGTTCGGACGTCGTCGTCGCCATGTCAGGCAGGACCGATGACGTGCATACGTACGGTGGGGGAATCGGCTACCGTTTCGGGACGCTGAGGATTGGCTTCAACGTGGACAAGCAGACACGCACATCGAGCGTGCCCGCCCGGCAATATGAAGGATTGAGATACGGAACGTCAGTGACTTACGGGATGTAATTGCGATGTCCGGAGTCACCTTGGGTAGAAGGGTGGCAGGTTGGCGTCCACGTTCACCCATACCGACTTCGGTTCGGTGTACTCGCGCATGACCTCGAAGCCCATTTCACGACCGTAACCGCTGGCCCCGACGCCGCCGAAGGGCGACGCCGGATGGATTCGCTTATAACAGTTGATCCAGACCACGCCGCTCCTGATCGAGCGCGCGAACAGATGCGCGCGGGACAAGTTCGTCGTCCAGAGTCCGCCGCCCAGACCGTATTCGCTCGAGTTGGCCAGCGCGAGCGCCTCCTCGTCGGTCTTAAACCTCGTCACCGTGACGAACGGCCCGAACACCTCCTCGAGTGAGACGCGATCCCTGGGCGCCGCCTGCACGACGGTCGGCTCGACGTAATAGCCGGCCGCAAGGTCCTTTCGGTCCGGGGCCTTGCCGCCCAGCAGGATCGTGCCACCCTGGTCCTTGGCGATCTGGCAGTACCCGATCACCTTGTCACGGTGCCCCATTGAAGTGAGCGGTCCCATCTCGGTCGTCGGATCGAGCGGGTTGCCAATCTTGATCGAGTCGGCAAGCTTGATGAATCTCTCAAGGAATTCGTCAGCAATCGACTCATGCAGAATCAGACGCGATCCGGCGATGCACGCCTGGCCCTGGTTGTGGAAGATCGCGGGCACCGAGCCGTTGATGGCTGCCGCGATGTTCGCGTCGCCGAAAACAATATTGGCGCCCTTGCCGCCGAGCTCGAGCTGCACGCGCTTGAGATTGCCCGCCGACGCCTGCACGATCTTGTGGCCGACCGCAGTCGATCCGGTAAAGGCGATCTTGGCGATGCCCGGGTGTTCGGCCATGTACTGGCCGGCGATGTTGCCCGTTCCGGGAAGGATGTTGGCGACGCCTGCGGGGATGCCAGCCTCAGCCATCAGTTCCGCGATGCGGAGGCTGGAAAGTGGTGTCAGCTCGGCTGGTTTGTAGACGACGCAGTTTCCGGCGGCCAGCGCCGGCGCCATCTTCCAACTCGTGAACATGATGGGGAAGTTCCACGGCGCGATTTGTCCGACGACGCCGACGGGCTGGCGCAACACATAGTTGAGGAATCCCTGCTCGACCGGGATCACCGAACCCTCGACCTTGTCGGCCATGCCGCCGAAGTAGCGGAAGGTGGCGGCTGTGCGCGGCACATCCAACCGCATCGTGTCGCGGATCGGGTGGCCCGTGTCCATGCTTTCGAGCCTGGCCAGTTCGTCGGCGTGCCCTTCGATCAGGTCTGCCAGCTTGAGGAGGAGACGGCCGCGATCCATGGCCGTCATACTGCTCCATTTGGGGAACGCGGCCTGCGCGGCCTTGACCGCCTTGTCAATGTCAGCCCTGCCAGCCATCGCCACGTCGGCGATCACGGTGTTGTCGTGCGGGTTCATTGACGGCGCGGTGGCGCCGTCTTCAGCTTTGACGAATTCGCCGTTGATGAACAGATTCGTCTGGATTCGTACCGGCGAGGCAGATGCGGTAATTGCCATGAAGCCGAATCCTACTATGATTCGACGATCCGGGAGGATGGACGAGACGCAAGGGCGGACTGCGCCTTCCCAGTCTTCCGAGCCAAACCCTAGAGCCTAAGGCCGAGGCTTCAACGCGATAACGTCGTCGGCGCGGTCTGGACGGACAGCGACCCGCTAGGGCTAGGCGTGGAGACCAGGGTGCCGGTCATGGCCGTCCCAGTACCGTTCGTAAAGCCGGTAAAACTAACGACGAAGGTACTACAGATGTTCAGGCAGGGCAGACTCGCGGTGCTAAAGGACACGGTCGCCGGATAGGCGAGAGATGTCACACTTCCAGCGATGTTCACGGTGGTATTGATGTTGCCGCCGAAGAACGCGGAACCGGAGAACGTGCCGGTTCCGTTTGGCAGAGGTGTGACCTGCGAGGGTGTCAGCGTGAAGGGCGTGTTGAATCCTGGCTCGATGCCGCCAGTCCACGCGGGGGTGGGGCCCATGCTGGCGGCCACGGTAACGGTCACGTCTGGCGGAGAGGCGCTCGACTTCTCATCGCTGACCGTGACGTGGGCCGCGTAGCTGCCCGCAGCGGCGTACGTGTGAGACGTGGTCGCGCCGGTGCCGGTCGCCCCGTCGCCGAAAGTCCAGGTGTACGTTAGTGAATCCCCATTCCGATCGTTTGCGCCTTGGGCCGTGAACGTGAAACTCGTCGCGCCGGCCATGCCGGTGCCCGTCGGCGAAACGGAAATCGCCCCGGGCGTGGGCCGGTGGTTGTGTAAAAGGAAATACCCAGCGGCGCCGGCACCGCCCGCGCCGATCGCGGCGCCGAGGAGGAGCGTCTTCTTCGACATGGGCGAGCCGCTCGGACTAGCAGCGGCTGCAGCCGGCGTTGGGCGCCGTACCTGCTGCCCTGCGAGTGCAGTTTCGGAAATAGTTTGCGGGGTGAGGGCCACTTCGATCTTCGTCGGCTGCCCCGTGCCAATGTTCACGACGCGACCGTTTTCAAGATACCCGTCCTTCACCAGACGCACGCGGTGGTCGCCAGCCGGTAACCGATCCCGGTTCATCGGCGTCTTCCCCGCATACTGTCCATCCAAGTAGACGGCGGCGCCCGGTGGATTGGTGCTGATTGACACCGCACCAAGAGCGGGCGCGGCTGGGTCGCCAGCCTTCGCGACGCTCACGGCAGGGCTCATCACAAGAAGTGCCGCAAGAGCCACACTGACGGCTTGCCTCACTCCGAAGCTTCCGGCTGAGTCCTCACGCGTCATGTGACTCCTTCATTTGGTGTCAGTGTACCGTAACCTGAATCGTCTTTGTACCGCGGAGCGGCCCGGAAGACGTCGTGTAAGCGGAGACAATCAAGTCGTATGTCCCCGGCGCCAGCCCAGTGACGGTCAGGCGGAAGCCGGAGTTCATGAACTGAGCGCCGTATATCGTGGCCACGACCGGCGAGGCCTCGCCGGTCACAGCTGTGCCGAGGGCGATCTGGCCGCCGGCGGCCGGAGCTGCCTGCACCTGCACTGTATCGATCCCTGCGCCATCCTGCGCCGCCAGGTCGACCGCCCAGCCGGTCAGCTCGAACGGCTGCGCGACATTTGCGCCCGCAGACGGCGCTTCGATCCAGAGTCGCACCGATGGTCCGACGACGACGCGCACACGGACCAGCTGCTGCGTACCATCGGAGGCCGTTGCAACGAATGCGAGGTCGTAGCTTCCAAGGAATCCGGCGGCTGGCGTCCACGAGAACACCTGGCCCGCGAGCGACGACCCGAGCGGCAAGGGTCGCCACGTTCCGCCGGCACGTTGATAACCCGCATATGTTGCCCCGCCGAGTGGAGGCAGTTGCACTTCCAGCTGGTTGCCTTCGCCGATCTCAGCGACACGAATACCATCAGCATTCGGATACGCCAAGGACCACGATCCGGCTTGTCCCTGAAGGACTGCGACCGGATCCCAATTGCTGGGCGTCGATGTCTGAGGCGCCGCAATCGTCGACGAGCCAGTGGCCGCGATCGTAGCGCCGCTTCCGTTGAAAACAGTCAAGAAGCGCGTGCCAATCCAGGCCTGCCGTCCGCAACTGTCGGTCACCGACCACGCGATCTGGTGGTTCCCGTTCGTCAACGTCGCCGTATCCAGCGCGAGCGCGCCGCCAGCATTGTCGCTGTTGGTGAACCCCGGGAAGGCAGTGGCAATGTCCGGCCGCGCCTGGCCGTACAGGACGGAGACGAGCGGGCCGGAGTCGATCGACGCCGACACACCGCTTGACGAGATCGTGCACGTCGCTCCGGGCGTCAGGACCCAGCCGGCGATCGAAATCGTACCGGACACGGTTGCGCCTTCACTCGGCGTGTCGATCGTGCCAAACGGTTCGGTCGCGTGCGCGTTGTCCACAGTGATCGTCGTCGTCCCCAGGATTGCGCTGCGGCCGGCCGTGTCGTACGCGATCGCATACAGCGTGTACGAGCCATCCCCCGCGCTCGAAAGACCGCGCGTGAAGACCAAGGCTCCCCAGCCGGCGTTAGCCGCCTGTGGGTCGCCTGCGAACTGCGCCTCAATGTCCGGACGCGCGCCGCCGACGAGCGGGGCGTTTGCGACGAAGATCTTTCCGTTGCCTGGACCGGCGCCCTGGTACGGCGCCGCGAGGTCGCCGGCGACCACGTCCCGCCAGATCTCGACGCGAGCGATCGCATCGGTGGCCACAGGAGCCAGCGCCCAGCCGCTCAGGGCAATCGATCCCTGAACGCCCGTCGTGCTGCTGGCCGGCGTGTCGAACGACCCGATCGGCGCGTTGAGCGGCGACAGTATTGTCCATGTCACCGGAACCTCGACAGGCCAGTTACTCGAGGCGTCAGCGGTCACCGTAATGGACCCGCTTAATGTGCCGCTCACGCTGCCAGGATTGAGAATCCGCACGGTGAACTGACCCGCGCCGTTGCCCGATCCATTCGTGACCTGCAGCCAAGCCTGGTTTGCGGTTGCCGTCCAGCCGTTCGGCGCGCCGGTGAAGCCGACCGTAAACGTCCGCTGCAAGGTGGCGATGCTGCTCACGGACGCGCTGAAGGTCCACGAGGCAGGGCTGACGGTCATCGTTCCGTCTACCGTCAAGACGGCCGCAGCGCTCGTCGCCGAGCCACCGGCGTTGGTCACCACGCACCGGAATTCCACGTTGTTCCACCAGTCTGCTGTCGTCAGCGTCAGCGTGGCGGTGGTCGCTGACGAGCTCGTGAGGTTGGTCCACGTCTGACCGAAATTGGCGGATGCTTGCCATTGGTAGATCGGCGTGGGTGTTCCACTTGCCCCCACTGCAAATGACACCGTCTGGCCTGAGATGACCTCCTGGTCCGTCGGCTGGATCGTAATCGTCGGCGGCACAATCACGGTTAGCATCGCGGGATCCGAGGTAGCGGCCCCAGCGCTGTTGGTTGCGACGGCACGATACTGATTGCCCGAGAGCCCCGCGGTCACACCGATCACCGTGAGCGTGGCCGTGGTCACCCCGCTGTATGGCGGCGAATTCGTCAGGTCCGCAAAGGGCCCGCCCGTCGAGACTTGCCATCGGAGCGTCGGCGAGGGACTTCCGCTGGCCGCCACCGTGAACGATGCATTCAGTCCCACTGCCTTGGTCTGATCGATCGGCTGAGTCACAATCGTCGGCGGCGTGTTCACGGTGAGGGTTGCCACGTTTGATGTGGCGGTTCCCCCGCTGTTGGTTGCCAGGCACCGGTACTGATTACCGTTCAACTGGGCTGGCACGTTCGTCAGCGTCAACGTCGCTGACGTCACGCCGCTGTAGGTTGAGTCGTTCGCCAGATTCGTGAACGTCGAGCCGCCGTTGGTCGACACCTGCCACTGCAGCGTGGGCGCTGGGCTTCCGGTTGCGACGATGGTAAACGACAGGCTCGCGCCGACGGCGACTGTACTGTTGATCGGCTGCGTCGTGAAGCCCGGCACCACGCTGACCGTCAGTGTCGCCGCGTTTGACGTCGCCGAGCCAAGACCGTTGGTGACGACAGCCCGGTACTGTGCGCCGTCCAATCCGGCTGTCACGCCCGTTATTAGCAGCGTCGTTGTATTCACTCCGCTATAAGGCGCGGTGTTGGACAGGCTCGTAAAGGGTCCACCTCCTGTTGAGATCTGCCACTGATACGCCAAAGGCGCGTTCCCGACGGCAGCGACGGTGAACGACGCGTTCTGCCCGGATGGCACCGTCTGGTTCGTCGGCTGCGTCGTGATAAGCGGAGCCCCGATAGTTACCGTCAGGGTCGCCGCATTCGACGTCGCCGCCGGTGCAACGCCGTTGCTCGCGACGGCACGGTACTGCGAACCGGTCAACCCGACCGTGACATTGGTCAATACGAGCGTGCCAGTGGTCCCTCCACTGTAGGGCGCCGTGTTGGATAGATTCGTAAAAGGCCCGCCGCCTGTTGAAACCTGCCATTGGTAGGTCGGCGAAGGAACCCCGCTTGCGGCCACGGTGAACGACGTGTTTTGTCCGGCGACGACGACCTGGTCGGACGGCTGAGTCGTGATGACCGGAGCCAGGTTCACGGTAAGCGTCGCGGCGTTCGACGTGGCCGGCGGTGAGACGATGTTGGTGGCGACGGCGCGGTATTGATTGGCGTTAAGTCCCGCCGTCGCGTTGGTGATCGTCAGCGTGGTCGTGGTCGCGCCACTGTAGGGCGCGACGTTACTGACGTTCGAGAAATTCAGGCCGCCATCGGTCGAAAGCTGCCATTGGAACGTCGGCGCTGGCGTGCCGGTCGCTGCGACCGTGAACGAGGTGTTTTGGCCTGCGATGACTGTCTGGCTGGTCGGCTGAGTGGTGATAGTTGGCGCCACGTTCACGGTGAGCGTTGCAGCGTTCGAATTCGTGGCCCCGGCAACGTTGGTGGCTACCGCGCGGTACTGATTGCCGGAAAGCCCAGCAGTGACACCGGTCACCGTGAGTATGGCGGTGGTCACGCCGCCGTACGGCGCGCCGTTGGTCATGTTGGTAAAGGGCCCGCCGCCCGTTGATAACTGCCACTGGTATGTTGGCGCGGGGCTTCCGGTGGCGACCACTGTGAACGAAATGTTCGCGTTAACGAGGACGGTCTGGCTGACGGGCTGCGTCGTGAACGTCGGCAGCGTATTTACGGTGAGAATCGCGGCGCTCGATGTCGCGCTCCCCGCGCTGTTGGTGGCTACCGCGTGGTACTGATTGCCGGAAAGCCCCGCAGTGACACCCGTCACCGTGAGTGTGGCGGTGGTCACGCCGGCGTACGGCGCGCCGTTGGTCATGTTGGTAAAGGGCCCGCCTCCGGTTGAGACCTGCCACTGAATTGTCGGCGTGGGTGCACCGCTGGCCGCCACCGTGAAGGACGCGTTGTTCCCTGCCGTGACGGTCTGGTTGGTCGGCTGGGTCGTTATGGCGGGGGCCGTGAGGACCGTCACCGTGAGAGTGGCCGCGGTCGACGGCGTATTCCCGACAGAGTTGCTCGCCACTGCACGGTACTGATTGCCACTCAGCGCTCCCGTGGCACCTGTAATCGTCAGCGTAGCTGTGGCCACGTTGCTGTAGGTCCCGGTGGTCGTCAGATTCGTCCAGATCTTGCCGTCAGTGGAAACTTGCCACTGGTATGTTGGTGCGGGGCTTCCGGTGGCCAGCACTGAGAACGTCGTACCGGTCCCAGAGACGATCGACTGGCTCACCGGCTGTAAGGTGAAAGCCGGAGCATTTGCATCGACTGTAAATGCAACTTCAGCCGAATTCGGACTGGCCAGTCCGCTTGTGTTGACCGCCTGCACGACGAAGAAATACTGCACGCCCGGAGTAAGCGCGACCAAGGCGGTCGTCACGTTGCCGACGTTTATACTGGCCGTGTACGTGCCGGACACCGTGCCATAAGAAAGGATGTAACTGGCAATGTCCGGCTCCGGGTTGGGAAGCCAGCTGGCCGTGGCGGCCTGAACGGCCGTCGCCGACCCTGTCAGAATCACCAACAACGCCAAGGCGCGAACGAATTTTGTAATTCGCCGGTTCACTGTCAATGACTTACGCCATTCAGGGTCAACGAGTTACGCAGATGATATAGCAACGACTCAGACGTCTCAGCAAGATACTCGCCGCCTGTCAACCTTTGAACCGTTCGTTTCTTCCTACATTCCTCTTGTCGCCATTATGCGCACTTTGGTCTGACTGCTGACGGACTTCGTGTGCCCTCCCCATCAAAATTCCAAGTCCTTGCAGTACTCGAGGTGGCATTTCTATTGCGCCAAGCTCGACCCGCACCATGCGTCCACATCCTTTAGTGATACGTCGACCGCGTTGCGTGGCGATCGGGGGCGGCACTGGTCTGCCAGCAGTACTGAAAGGACTCAGAACAGCGCTCTCACTCGATGCGACGTCTATCGAAGAAGCGCGCGAGTGCCTCACCGCCATCGTGACCGTGACCGACGACGGGGGAAGCTCCGGCCGGCTTCGGCGCCAATTGGGGATCCTGCCTCCCGGCGACGTTCGCAACTGCCTCGCAGCCCTCGCGCCGGACGACTCGCCGTTCACCGCGATGCTGCAACACCGCTTTAGCGGTGAAAACGATCTCGCAGGTCACCCGGTCGGGAATCTCATGCTGGCGGCACTCACACAGATGACGGGCGAATTCCAGACCGCCATCGACCGGCTTGGCGCGATGATAGGCCTACGAGGAACCGTGCTGCCCTCGACCGCCGAGAATGTGATGCTGCACGCCGAGTTTCACGGCGGGGACACGCTTCGGGGAGAGACAGCCATCACCACCCGAGGCGCGCGCATCAAGCGTTTGTCTCTCGAGCGTTCCGTAAGGCCGGTGCCCGAAACCATGCGGGCGCTCATCAATGCCGACGTCATCGTGGTTGGGCCCGGAAGCCTGTACACGAGCGTCATTCCCAACCTGCTGGTTGATGGTGTCGCCTCAACCCTGGCCAGCGTGCGCGCCGTGCGGATTTACGCCGCCAATTTGATGACCGAGCCCGGCGAGACCGAAAACTACACGCTCGAGGATCATCTGTCGGCGATCCGGGCGCACGTCGGCTTCGATCTGTTTGACTACGTGTTGGTGAATCGACGGCCCATCGATTCGCGGGTCGTGGCCAGGTACGCGCGTCGAGGATCGAAACCAATCGAGCGTTGCCAGACCGCGCTCGGCGGCCACACGAAGCTTATCGAATGCGATCTTGTCTGGCAGGCTTCGGATGGCAAGGTTCGTCACGCCCCAGCGGAGTTGGCGCGGGCGATTCTCGACCTGGCCGGGGCCGGTCACGACGTCCATTCAGCGTTTGCAGCGACGAAGTCCGCCTAGCCCCGAAAGAAGGTCCGCCTGAGGGCGGACACTACCTCCACAGGCGTCTTTCAACCCCTTGCCTGCCGCAAAAAGTCCACCAAGAGGCAGACTATTTTCAACCGTCTTAGGCAGCGCAAGAAATTCTCAGCCCTGAGCTTTGAACCCTGAGCCAGACAGATAGTCACGTAAACCATTTATCTATAAGCAGATGCAGCTCACCACGCCGAAGATTGTGATTGGTGGCCTCCTTGCACTCCTGCCGAGCCAGGGATTGTTGTACGGAAGATTAGGTTAACGACCATGAGACAGACAGGAAAAGTAGATTTGATCGGCGCAAGTCCGGCCATCAACGAGTTGAGGGCCGAGATTGAGCGTGTGGCCCGTGCCGACGCCAAGGTGCTGATTACAGGCGAAAGCGGCACCGGCAAGGAAATCGTGGCCCGAGCCATTGGCGCTTCGAGCCTTCGCGCCAACGCCCCGTTCGTGCCGGTTAACTGCGCCGGCATTCCCGAGACGCTTCTCGAATCGGAGCTCTTCGGCCATCGCAAGGGCAGTTTCACGGGCGCGTATCGCGACAAACCCGGTAAGCTCGAGATGGCGTCGAACGGGACCATCTTCCTCGACGAGATAGGGGAGATGACGCTCCGCATGCAGGGCCTCCTGCTCCGGTTTCTCGAGACGGGCGAAATCCAGACCGTTGGCGCCGAACGGATGGTGATGGCGGCCAACGTGCGGGTCATCGCCGCGACGAACCGCAAGCTGAGCGAGCTCATTGCGCAGGGACAGTTCCGCGAAGACCTGTTCTACCGGCTGAACGTCATTCACCTGACCATTCCCCCCTTGCGCGAGAGGCGCGAAGACATCCCCTCGCTCATCGATCACTTCCTGCACGGCTTCACGAACGGCAACGGGAACGGCAACGGGAATGGAAATGGCAACGGCCACGGCACCGTGGTTCACGCGATCGCACCGGAAGCCATCGCCGCCCTCTCCGAATACGCCTGGCCGGGAAACGTCCGTCAGCTCGAAAACGTGATCGAAAAGCTGGTGGTGACAGGCCGTCGCGAGGTGATTCAGCTCGACGATCTGCCGCTCGAACTGCGATCGCCGTCACACGTGGGCGTGCGGCCGCGGAAGGAACGCCGCCGCACCGTTGCCGACGACTTGTTCAAGAAGCTCGTCGACGATCGCGAGTCGTTCTGGACGGCGGTGTATCCGCTGTACATGAATCGCGAGATCACGCGCAGCAACGTCCGGGATCTGGTCCATAAGGGCCTCGAGCAGGCACGCGGCAACTACAAGATCGTGCTCCGGCTGTTCAACATGGACGCGCGCGAGTACAAGCGGTTTCTGAACTTTCTGCGCAAGCACGATTGTCAATTGTCCTTCAAGGAGTACCGGCAGTAGATCATGCGTTTCCAACCATTGTGCGTCCTGCTGACGGCGGCGCTAGGGTCTGGGTCGGTGGCGGCGCGCGCGCAGCAGCCAGCCGCGGCCTCTCAAACGACGGCCGCCCCACGAGGAGCCGTTGCGTCGGCGTCCCCGGCGCTGCCGCCGGGGTACGTCATTGGCGCCGAGGACGTCCTGTCGATCAAATTCTGGAAGGACGCCGATATGTCGGTCGACGCGGTCATGGTTCGGCCCGACGGCAAGATCTCGCTGCCGCTCTTGAATGAAGTTCAGGCGGCCGGGTCCACGCCCGAGCAACTGCGCGCCCGCCTCATGGAGGCGGCGACGAAGTACGTCGAAGATCCGAACGTGACGGTTGTCGTGAAAGAGATTCACAGCCGCGTCGTGTTCATCACGGGGAATGTCACGAAACCGGGTCCATATCCCCTCATCAACGATCTCAACGTGCTACAGCTCATTGCGCTCGGTGGAGGTCTGCTCGAGTTTGCGGACGCCAAGAACATCGTGGTGATCCGGATGGAAAGCGGCCGCCAGCAATACCACATGTTCAACTATAAAGACGTCGTCAATCAGAAGAACCCCGGGCAGAACATCATGCTCAAGCCCGGCGACACCGTCGTTGTGCCGTGACGGCGGATACGTGTGCAGTGTCCGTGTTGAGGCGGACCGTGCCGGTCGTTGTGATGCTCTGGGGCGCGTCTGCCGCGTTCGCGCAGACGCCAGGTGCTCCATCGAGCCCGGCGGGAGGGCTCTTCGGCGGAGCTGTAAGAGGCGCCGCTGCCGACCGCAGCCTGAATCTGTCGATGTCGCTGGTCGAAGCATTCGATGACGACTTGCAGGGAGACGTGACGGGCATCCAGGCGACGTCCGCTCGATCGAGCGGGTTCTACACTGCCTTGACGCCGAATCTGGACGTCGCCTCACGCGGGCGCCGCGTACAGGTGAATGCGACGATAGGTTCCAATATGCGGTACTACGGCGACCTGAACCGGCTCGTGTCGGTCGGGCACTCAGCTGCGGGAGGGTTCTCCGCGCAGCTGACGCGCCGGACGACGCTGTCCTTGAGTCAATCAATTTCCTATGCCCCTTCCTCGTCGCGTCTGTTCGGGCTCTTTGCGAGCGCGGCACCGGCGGATATCAAGAACGTCGTGGATGCGGCTGGCAATTCAGCGATCGATCCGGCCACTGATTCAGCCGTGACCTCAGCCGCGCGCAACGTGGCTGGCTCTGAGCGTTCGTATGTGTACGGCACGACCCTGGGCTTGACGCACGCCGTCACGCAGCGCGCCACATTGACGTTCGACTCCGGTTTTCGATACACGGACTTCAACGGCCCTCCAGGATTGATGGAGCTGCGGTCGTACCACGGAGGCGGGCGGTTCTCGTACCGCGTCAGTCGAGATGCGTCTGTGCGCCTCGGCTACGCCTACAGGCAGGCCGTGTACTCGGCCGCCAACGAGCCGGTCACTCACGACATCGATGTCGGCATTGATTATCTGTGGCCGCTCACTCACACGCGGAAAACGACGTTGGGGTTCAGCGTGGGGTCCACGGTTTTGAGTGGACCGCTGCAAGAAGGCGCGGTATTGAACGCGGAGCGAACGCAGTACCGCGCCGTGGGTGATGCGTCGCTGACTCACCAGATCGGACGTACGTGGCGGGTGCAGGGGCTGTATCACCGAGGCCTGGGATTTGTCCCGGGGCTGACGAGTGCGGTGTCCACCAACGCGCTGACCGTCACGACCGACGGCTTCCTCAACCGACGGACCGACGTGCTCGCGTCGGCCGCGTACTCGACAGGCGACTCTCCGCTCTCCGGCCGTCCCTCAGAGTTCAAGACCTACACGGGTGATGCACGAGTGCGGTTCGCCCTGACACGGACGTGGGCGACGTACGTCGAATATCTCTACTATCTCTACGATTTCAACCCGAGCCTTCAATTGCCACCCGGCATGTCGCCGCATCTGAGACGGAACAGTGCCCGGGTCGGTCTCACCTTGTGGCTGCCGCTGAGGCAGGGGTTGCAGAGCTAACCATGTTGCCAGGCAAGACATATACGCCGGAAGACCTCGTCCGACTGGTCGTTCGCCGGATCTGGCTGATTGGGATTCCGTTCGTACTCGGCACGGCGCTGGCGTTCGCGGCCGGGAAATACCTGCCCAACAAGTATCGCTCCGACACCCTGATCATGGTCGTGCCGCAGCAGATTCCTGAAAGCTATGTCAAATCGACCGTCACGACCACGATAGAGGACCGACTGGCGACGCTCAGCGCCCAGATTCTCAGCCGGTCGCGACTCGAACGAATCATTCTGGACCTCGATCTGTACCCGTCGTTGCGGCAGACGTTGCCGATGGAAGACGTCGTCGAGCGGATGCGCAAGGACATCGATCCCATCAAGGTTGAAGGTGGGAACAACAGGGACTCGAACTCGATCTCCTTCCACATCTCGTACGTCAGCCAGGATGCGAAGACGGCCCAGAAGGCTACCGAGCGCATCGCGTCGTTGTACATCGAAGAGAACCTCCGCGATCGTGAAAACATGGCGGAAGACACGAATCAGTTTCTCGACTCCCAGTTGGAGGATGCCAAGCGGCGGCTTGGCGAGCAGGAGAAGAAGCTGGAGGAGTATCGCAACCGCAATAGTGGCGAGCTGCCGTCGCAAGCCGCCAACAATCTGCAGGCCATTCAGAATCTGCAGGTTCAGGTGCAGGCGCTTGCGGACACAGCGGACCGCATGCGGGATCGGCGGCTGCTGCTCGAACGGCAGCTCATCGATCTTCAATCGGATCCGGCAGCCTTGATGGCCGGGGCCTCGCCGACCACGGCGCAGAACGGTTCGGCCGAGGCGTCTACGCTGCAATTGCTCAAGACCGCACGCGAGCGGCTGAATCTTCTTCTGGCTCACGCCAAGCCGGATCATCCCGACGTCAAGGCGCTGCAGCGCACCATCCGTGACCTCGAGGCCAAGCAGGAGGCAGAAGGACCGCAGCCGTCGGCGGAAGGTACGCCGGCCGAGAAGCCTGCGACGCTGGCTGAAGGGCTGCAACAGAAGCGCATTCGAGACCTCAAGGCGGACCTCTCCGACATCGACCGGCAACTCGTGGAGAAGCAAGATCAGGAGAAACGGCTGCGTGCCGCCATTGCGGAGTATCAGACGAAGCTCGATGCGCTGCCAAAACGGGAAACGGAGCTCGTTGAGCTGACGCGAGATTACTCGACCCTTCAGACCGCGTATCAAAGCCTCCTCGCCAAGCGGGAGGACTCAAAGATTGCTGCAAACTTGGAGCGCCGGAATATTGGCGAACAGTTCAGGGTGCTGGATCCGGCCAGGGTTCCCGAGCGGCCGTTCAGCCCGATTCGATGGCAGATCGATCTGGCTGGTGCTGTGGCCGGCCTGGGGATGGGCGTGTTCCTCGTCGGGTTCCTGGAGTATCGCGATTCGAGTATCAACTCGGAAGCCGAGGTCGTCCGACTGTTCAATTTGCCCGTGTTGGCGTTGGTGCCGCTCATGGTCTCGGCCGAGGAGATCCGCGCGCGCCGCCGACGGACAATCCTCGTCAGTGTGGCCGTCGTCATCTTCATCGCGTCGGCGGCGGGATTCGCCGTTTGGAAGTTGCGATTGCTGCAGTAGTAGTGTCCGCTTTTAGGCAGACGTTCATGTTATGAGCCGAATCGACGAAGCTCTCAAACGAGCGGCCTTGGGCAGGCCGGCTGATGCGCGCGCGAACGCCGTGGACTCGTCTGTTCTCGATCGGTACCTCCCGGAGGAACCGCAGGCGGTCGAGGCATCAGTACCGACAGTCCGGTCCACGCCAGGGCCGGCTCGCGTAATCGTGGCGCCGCGAAGAGACTCAACACCCTCTGTCGGACGCTCGCGTTTTGAGTCGGTAGCGAACAGCAAGCTCCTTGTGACGGGTCAGGCGAGCTCCGCGACCGTCGAGGAGTACCGGCGGTTGGCTGCAACGCTGCACGAAGTGCAGGTCGAGCGCGGGATCAAGACGCTCATGGTCACGAGCGCGCTGCCACAAGACGGGAAGAGTCTGACCGTGGCCAACCTGGCCCTGACGCTGAGCGAGGCATATCACCGGCGGGTGCTGTTGATCGATGCCGACCTCCGGCGTCCTTCGATCCATCGCCTGTTCGGGTGCACGAATGACTCAGGCCTTGCCGACGTCATTCGATCGAGGGACGCACGGTTGCCGGTGGTCGAAATCTCTCCGCGTCTCAGCGTGCTCACGGCAGGGCACTTGGATGCCAGCCCGCTCGCGCAACTCACGTCCGATCGCATTCGGGCGGTCGTCAACGACGCCGCAACGCATTTCGATTGGGTGCTCCTCGACACGCCCCCGGTCGGCTTGCTGGCCGACGCGCAACTGCTCGCCCGAGTGGCCGAGGCCGTCGTGTTCGTGATCGGCGCTGGAAAGACTCCGTATCAGCTCATCCGGCGGAGCATCGAGGAGCTGGGCGCCGACCGCATTCTCGGGACGGTCCTCAACCGGGTCGACGAACGGGCCCTCACCGTCCACGACTACTACGGCGGGTACTACGGTCAGAGCCATCTATAGTGGGTCCGGCTTCGCCAGACCTTCACAAGACTGCACGCTTCGATGTCTGCGCCCAAGCCGGCCAAAGGTGCGGTAACTCAGGACTTAAAGTCCTCTATAAGGCTGACTTCTGGGTTGGGCTATCCTCGATCCAATTCTGACATTAACAATTAAGCATCTCATTACAAAAGACTTAGCAGCCAGATACCTCCGTCGATGGCCCGGGACGGATCTTTGCTCCGTAAGGCCGTGATGCTCTCCCAGTTCGGGCCTCGGTCGCCGCTTTCTCTTGCAGCCCTTAGCCTTGCCCTTCTGTGCGGGGCTGCCTGCCGGACGGATCCCAAGGTCGCCAAGGAGCGCTATCTGGCGAGCGGAAATCGGTATGCCGCGGCTGGAAAGTACGCCGAGGCTGTCATCGAGTACCGCAACGCGCTTCAGTACGACCCCTCGGCCGGCACCGTGCACGAAAAGCTCGCCGACGCCCTGTTGCGAACGGGAGACCCAAACGCCCTGCGGGAGTACCTTCGCGCCGCGGACCTGCTCCAGGACGACGCGACGCTTCAGGTGAAGGCCGGCGACCTCTTGTTGCTCGTCGGTCGGTTCGACGAAGCCAAGTCGCGCGCACAGAAGGTACTGGCGACGGATGCTCGCAACATCGACGCACAGATTCTCCTCGCGAACGCGCAAGCCGGACTGAAGGATCTTGACGGAGCGATCGCGCAAATCGAGGATGCGCTCAGGGTCGATCCGGACCGCGGCGCCACGTATTCGAGTCTCGGCGCCATCGAGCTTGGCCGGGGTCAACGCGAGGCTGCCGAGCGCGCGTTCACCAAAGCTGTCGAACTCCAGCCGAATTCCGTCACCGCGCGTCTCTCGCTTGGCAACTTCTACTGGCTGACCAGCCAGACAACGGCAGCCGAGGCCTCGCTCAAGCGCGCGCTTGAGATTGATCCGAAGAACGCGCTGACCAACCGGGCGCTGGCCAACTTCTATCTGGCCACCAATCGCCGTAGCGACGCCGAGCAGCCGCTCAAGATGGTGTACGAGGTTTCGAAGACGCCGGCCTCGGCCTTCGCTCTGGCCGACTACTACATCGCGGTCGGGAACGACGCGAGCGCAAGAACCGTGTTGCAGACGATGCTGAACACGCCGAGCGCGTCATCTGTGGCCAATGTCCAGCTTGCCACGCTCGATCACAAGGGCGGTCACCGTGAAGACGCGTACGGCCGGCTGGCGAGTGTGCTCGCAGGAGACCAGGCGAACCTCCAGGCGCTGCTTGTGAAGAGCGCGTTGCTGCTCTCGGATGGAAGGCCGGACGAGGCGCTGGCGAGCGTGAGCACAGCGACCGCGCGCCACCCCGAGTCGGCCTCGGCGTTCTTTACGCTCGGCCGCGTCCAGACGGCCCGCCGGCAGCCGGCCGCGGCCATTGTGGCCTTTCAGGAAGTGCTGCGGCTGAATCCTCGAGCCACAGAAGCCAAGATTGCGCTCGGCCAGCTCCAGCTGGCGCAGGGACGGCCCGACACCACCGTCGGTCTCGCCGTCGAGGCGCTTGCGAACGAACCGGCGAACGGCAATGCGGAATTGCTGTTCGTTCGGGGGCTCCTGGCCCAGGGAGAGCTCGACCGAGCTGCCAGTGAGCTCAAGCAGTTGATGGTTCGCTTCCCAAATTCCTTCGCGGTGCATGCCCAGATGGGGATGCTGCTCGGGCGAAAGCAGAATCTGGCGGGCGCGCGAGCGGAGTTTGAACGCGCGCTCGAGCTTCAGCCCGACGCGGTCGAGCCGTTCGCGGGGCTTGTCGCGCTCGATGTGGCGGCGCGCAACTACACAACCGCGCGGGCGCGCGTCGATGCGCGGATTGCGACCGGCCCGACGGCCCCCTTGCTCACGCTGGCGGCGCGTGTATATGCCGCGAGCGGCGACCTGCCGGCGGCCGAAGCGTTTCTGCGGCAGGCCCTCGACAAAGACAGCGCGTACTTAGCGGCGTACGGCGCGCTTGGCCAGTTGTATGTCCTGCAGAACAAGCTCGACGCGGCGCGTGCGGAGTTTGAAAGGATGGCCGAGCGCTCGCCGAAACCAGTCGCGGCGTTGACGATGGTCGGCATCATTCTGCAGGCTCAGGGCGACGAAGAGAGCGCACGAACGACGTTCGAGCGCGCGATGCAGGTCGACCCGGAAGCCGCGGTGGCCGCCAACAACCTCGCCTGGATCTATGCCGAGAAGGGCGGCAATCTCGACATGGCGCTGCAACTTGCGCGGACCGCGCAGAAGCGGCTGCCGGGCGCGGCTGAGGTCGGCGACACGCTGGGGTTCATCTATTACAAGAAGAACCTCGCGTCGCTGGCGGTCTCGACGCTCAGGGTGAGCGCCGCACAGGATCCGGGCAACGCGACGTACCAATATCACCTGGGACTGGCATATGCCAGCTCGGGAGACGCGCCCCGCGCGAGGCAATCGTTGACGCGGGCGCTTGCGTTGAAGCCGGATTTTGGCGGCGCGCAGGACGCGAAGAATCTGCTGAGCTCTCTCGGCACTCGCTAGTCACTGCCTGTAGTGTCCGCTTTCAGGCGGACCGTGAGGCCGGCTGAAGCCGGCCGCTACGTAGTGAAACTCCGAGCCAGTCGATTCGATGTAAGTGAGAGGGCGAAGCTTTGTCCCCAAAGCCAATTAACAACATCGAGGCGCCTGACCCGAGATGTTGGAATTCTATAAAGAGGTTGACTTTTCATCGCCCTGGCCCCGACTGTTCGAGCCTCTCACGTCACTCCACACATGTTACGTCTCCAGGGCTCAACGCAACCGATTGATTCCATGAGCCTTAGTCACTTGATAGATCCACGTCCGAGCACCCCACGGGTGGCGGTCCATTTGCACTCCGGCGTGGCGGACACACCGCGATCATGACTGACGACACCTACAACGAAGAGACATTTCAATACTTCCTGGACGTCGAGCAGAAGCGCTCCGAGCGATCCAGTCGCCCCTTTCTGCTGCTCCTGGCGCACCTGAACGACCAGCCGGAAGTGAGCGCCCGCATGGCGCCGGACGTGGCGGCCAAACTCTTCTTCGGCCTTCGCTTGTGCCTTCGCGATACCGACTTCATGGGTTGGTACCGCCAGGAGCGGGTGGTCGGGGCCGTGCTGACGCAGCGCTCCGAGCCCGCCATGGAAGATGGCTTCTGGCGTCTTCGGGCGAGAGTGACCGAGGCACTCGGTGAGCAGCTGCCAAGGGGTCTGGCCGATCGCCTGCAGCTGCAGGTACACCAGCTCCCGTTGATGCAGCAGGGGCTCGGACGATGACGCCAAGCAGCCTGCTCGCCGCGTCCGCGCCGCGCACCCGCCGTCGGATGACGACGAACGCGCCACGCCAGATCGGACAGCCCGGAGCTCGAGAAGAACGCCGATCGCCCCTCCTCGGCGAACGGCTGTTCAGGAGCACGCTCATCAGGGAACGGCGCCGCGCAGATCGGTCGAGTCACTCGTTCGCGTTGATGCTGGTCAGCCTCACTAATCGCCATACTGACAGCCCGTCGCGTTGGCCCGCCGTGATTGAGGCCCTCGCGACGAGCAAGCGCGAGACAGATGTGGTCGGCTGGTTTGTCGAAGGCGCCGTGCTCGGGCTGATTCTGCCGGAGATCGCGTCGCGCGACGAGTCGACCGTTCGGCGTATCGAGGCCCGGCTCCGCCGCGAGCTGGCTCAGCATCTTTCAGGCGAACTGGCCGCCACGCTGTCGATGCAGTTGCACGTGCATCCCGAGCTGGCTGGCAAACGAGATCAGGCGCTCGCGCCGATCGACTCGCTGCTCCCCGATCTTCGTTGGCGTCACGCGCGCATGACGGCCTACAGCGTGCCCAAGCGTGTGCTGGACGTCGCGGGGAGCGTCGCACTCCTGCTGCTGCTTTCTCCTCTCTTCGCGCTCATTGCGGCGCTCGTGAAGCTCAGCTCGCGCGGCCCGGTCTTCTTCAAGCAGCCGCGCATCGGTCAGATGGCCCAGCCCTTCACGATGCTCAAGTTCCGGACCATGTACGTGAACGCGGATCACGCGCTCCACCACGACTTCGTGACCCGCTTCATCACGTCGAGCGACGAGCTGCGCGAGCCCGGCAAGGAAGCACCGTTCAAGCTTGCCAACGATCCGCGTGTGACGCCCGTCGGCCGCGTGCTCCGCAAGCTGAGTCTTGACGAGTTGCCGCAGATCTGGAACGTGCTCGTTGGCGAGATGTCGCTCGTGGGGCCACGACCGCCACTCTCGTACGAGGTGGAGAAGTACCAGCCCTGGCATCGTCGCCGGATCTTCGAAGTGAAGCCGGGCGTCACCGGCCTCTGGCAGGTGGCGGGACGGAGCCGGACGACGTTCGACGAAATGGTACGGCTCGATCTTCGCTATGCCAGAACGTGTTCGCTGTGGACCGACATCAAGATTCTGCTCCAGACGCCTGGGGCTGTGATCTCAGGCAAGGGGGCCGCGTGAATTCCACCGCCGGCGAATTTCTGGCCGTGGCGCCCGACGTCAAGCTAGGCAAAGACGTCAGGCTGGCGAAGTTCATCAACCTGTATGGCTGTGAAGTGGGCGACGAGACGAAGATCGGGGCGTTTGTCGAGATCCAGAAGAACGCCCGCGTGGGCCGTCGCTGCAAGATCTCGAGCCACACATTCATCTGTGAAGGCGTGACCATCGAGGACCAGGTGTTCATCGGCCACAGCGTGACCTTCATCAACGACCGGTATCCCCGAGCAACCACGGCGGCCGGGGCGCTCCAGACCGAGCAGGACTGGAAAGTCGAATCGACGCGCGTGTGCAAGGGCGCCTCGATCGGATCGGGATCCACGATTTTGTCGAACGTCGTCATCGGAGAACACGCCATCGTCGGCGCCGGGAGCGTGGTCACTCGCGATGTGCCCGCTCACGCCATTGTGGCCGGCAACCCGGCCCGTCTCTTGAGAGCCGTTTCCACCGAACCTGAGGTAGTGAATGAACGCTGACAAATTGCCCGTGCTCGATCGTCCGGCAGCGAAATGGAGCCAGGACGAGTTCGACGAACGCGAATTCCGTGCTTCCCAGAAGACGACCGGTGTCGTTCGAGTGGGGGTCATCGGCTACGGATATTGGGGACCGAACGTCGTTAGAAACTTCCACGGGCTCGAAGACTGCCGCGTGGTGGCGGTGTGCGACAAGAGCGCGGGCGCCCTCGGCCGCGTCCGCCGGGTCTACCCGCAGATTCGGCTGACAACCGACTTCAACGAGCTGCTGACGTCACCCGAGATCGATGCCATTGCCGTCGTCACGCCCGTGTGGACGCATTTCAATCTTGCCAAGGCGGCGCTCGAGAACGGCAAGCACGTCTTTGTCGAGAAGCCGTTTACCTCGACGTCCGCGCAGGCCGAAGAGCTCATCGAGCTGGCGGAGCGGAAGAACCTGAAGATTATGGTGGATCACACCTTTCTCTTCGGGGGCGCCGTCAAGAAGATCCGCGAGCTGGTCGACGGCGGCACGCTCGGTCCGCTTTACTATTTCGACTCGACGCGCGTGAACCTTGGCCTGTTCCAGCATGACGTGAGCGTGGTGTGGGACCTGGCTCCTCACGATCTCTCGATCATGGATCATCTGATCAAGGGGGATCCGGAAGCCATTGTCGCCAGTGGCGAGAAGCATTTGAACGGCGTGGAAGACGTCGCGTTCATCACAATCCACTTCCCAAACAGCGTTATCGCACACATCAACGTCAACTGG
>JBGPHH010000020.1:0-28539 GCA_041484265.1 Vicinamibacteria bacterium | reverse complement strand
CTCACCTTGATCTCCCCAATGAGCGAATCTTTCGCGAGACGATACATCCAGTAAAAGCCCGACGTCTGTTCGCCCCTGCTCAAGCGCAGCAGAATGGTGCTGACCTTCAGGACGTGCGCCATGTATCTCGAGTCAATGGGTTGAAATCCAGTTTTCTGCAATGCGCGGAACAGCGTGTGCTTGTCGTAGTAGAAGAGGTGAAACGGCGGGAGTAGCGCGTAAAACGCACGACCAGACAGTTTGGCATAGAGGCATGAAATATTGTGAACCTTGATGACCAGAAGGCCGCCCGGCTTCAGCAACGCCCAACACTTACGGAGCGCCACAAGCGGCAGCGGCAGGTGGTCAAAGACATCCTGCAACGTGATCACATCGAAGAGGTCGCTCGTGGTCGGGTAGTCCTCTAACGAACCACAGAAGATGCGGTCGCCGTATCTCTCACGCGCCTTTGCTGCATCGGCCTTGCTGATTTCGTTCCCGTAACACTCCCATCCCTTCATGACATCGAGAAACCATCCACCTGAGCAGCCGACATCGAGCAGGCGCCCGCGACCGGGACGGTAGTGTTCAATACGCGTGCGGAGGGCTTCGTAATAGAAGTTGAGGCAATCGAGATTGTCGTCCGCATAAACCACATCGGAGGCGCCAGAGTAGAAGACACTCAGTTCTTCTGGCGTAGGCGCCTCTCGAACGAATACCAGAGAGCAATCCTCGCAGCGAACGATGGCGTAGTGCTCTACGGTCCAGCGAGGAGTCAGTCTAGGACTATCGCAAAGGGGGCACCTCTCATGCACGTGGAGATGCCGTGCGTCGGACAACTCTATCGCACTATCCATCGCGCCTCCAGGCCTTGGGCCACGGCCTCAATCACGGCTTCGTCCTCGAGCACGATGCCAGGCGATCGTTCGCCGGATGGCTTCCGCCAGAGGGACGGTCGGTCGCAACTGGAGCTCGGCCTCGGCACGCGCGACCGACGGCACGTAGCGCTCAGGGCATGCGCCCGGACGCCGTGGCTGTGCGATGGTGACGCCGACCGGCGGCGTCTGTTCGCACGCGACGACGTGCGCCAGCTCTTCGATCGTCACGCCCTCCGGCGATCCGACGTTGTACGGGCGGAGAGGCTGTCCGCGCAGCAAGATCGTCCACAGCCAGGTGGCCAGGTCGGCGGCGTACAGATACGACCGGTAGGGCGTGCCGTCGCCGCCCACTCGAATCGGTCCGCCGGCAAGCGCGTCACGGACGAAGTTGCCGACCGCGAAGTGAACGTCGAGGGGCAGGTGTGGACCGACGAACGCAAAGCCCCGTGCGATCGTCGGCTCCAGGCCGGAGCCCGCGTGCAGCGCACAGAGCGTTTCGGCCGCCCGCTTGCCGGCGCCATAGACCCATCGGGTGTCGGTGGGGTCTGGCGCGCCGTGATAGTCCTCGGCAAGATGGGTCATGTCGGGCGGCTGCCTGCCGTACACGGCGCCTGAACTGGTCAGCAGAAACCGGCGAGCGCCGCAGTGCCTCGCAAACGCCAGTGCGCGGCGCGTGCCCTCGACGATCGTCTCGAACATCAACAGCGGATTCGCAGCGGCGAGCGAGGCGCTCGAGGCCGTCGCCGCGTGGACGATGCAGGAGAATCCGCCGGCGGGGAACTCGAACGAGCGTACGTCGCCGACGTGAAATCGGATGGCCGGGTGCCGGCACAGATGCGGGGCCTTCTCGAGGAAGGCGTCAGGGTTTCTCGTCAGCACCAAGGCCTGTGCGCCGAGGTCGAGCCGATCGTTGGCCCAGGCAAAACTCTCAAGCAGCCAGCAGCCGAAGAACCCCGTCCCGCCTGTGATGAGAACGCGCTCGCCGCGCAGTTCGTCCCACAACCCTTCAGTACAGCCGAGGATGTGATCCAGGTCGTCTGCTAGAGTATTCGTCACTGGCAATCATCAATCAGCAATCCGCAATCATCAATTCGACGACGCCTTACCACGTCTTCCACGGGGCCCGGCCGCCCTCCCAGAGCGACTCAAGGTACCGCAGATCGCGGATCGTATCCATGCACTGCCAGAACCCCTCGTGCTTGTAGGCAAAGAGCTGTCCTTCGGCAGCCAGCCGTTCCATAGGCGCGTGCTCCCACATGACATCCGATTCGATGTAGTCGAGGGCCTTGGGTTCGACGACGAAGAATCCGCCGTTGACCCAGCCTTCGTGAAGCGTGGACTTTTCCTTGAAGTGACGGATCTGCGACCCCTCGAATTCGAGCGCGCCAAATCGAGCGGGGGGGTGAACCGCCGTGAGCGTCACCAGCCCGCCGTGACTGCGATGAAACGCGAGCAGCTTGTCGAGGCAGACGTCGGCCACGCCATCGCCATAGGTCAGCATGAAGGTGCGGTCGCCGATGAGCGACTTCAGGTGTCTGAGGCGCCCTCCGGTCATGGCGCCCTCGCCGGTGTCGATGAGATGGACGTGCCACGGCTCGGCCGTCTTCTGACTGAGCGGCTGCACCTGACCGTCCGCAAGAGAGATGGTCAGGTCGCGGCCGAGCGCGTGGTAGTCGAGGAAATACCGCTTGATCTGATCGCCTTTGTAGCCGAGCGCCAGCGCGAAGGTTTCGAACCCGTAACGCGCGTAGTGCTTCATGATGTGCCAGAGGATCGGCCGGCCGCCGATTTCGACCAGCGGTTTTGGGCGAACCTCGGCCTGCTCGGCCAGGCGCGTGCCCATCCCGCCGCACAGAATGACGACCGGAATAGTCTGGTCAGGCATGGAGATGTGTCCGCGACTCGGTTGTCGAGAAATACTGGCGGTACCAGCGCAAGGTCGATTCGAGCCCGCTGTCGAGTGAGAAGAGCGGCGACCAGTTGAACAGCGTCCGTGCTTTGCCCGCGTCGAGATATTGGACGCGAATTTCGTGGGACGCTTCGTTGCGCACGTCGGGTTCGAGACTGGAGCCCATCATCGCGATGATCTTGCTGGCCAGTTCGAGTACCGTGATCCGAAGCTCGTTCGAGAAATTGAAGGCCTGGCCGCGCAGTGCGGGATTGAGCGCCAGTTGCTCGGCGAGCAGCATGTAGGCGGCTGCGCCGTCCTCCACGTAGAAGTAGTCGCGGACGTACTGGCCGTCGGATCGGATGACGGGACGCTCACCTCGAAATACGGACCGGATTGTTCCGGGCACGATTCGATTCCAGTTCAGATCGCCCCCGCCATAAAAATTGCCGCAGCGGGTGATCGCGACCGGTAATTGGTACGTCGTGGCGTACATCTGTCCGATCAGATCGCCGCAGGACTTGCTCACGTCGTACGGATGACGTCCCTGAAGAGGCGCCGCCTCGGTGTAGGGCAGGACGTCTTGATCGCCATAGGCCTTGTCGGAAGAGGCCAGCACGATCTGTTGCACGGTCGGGCTGCGGCGGCACGCTTCGAGAAGCGCCCACGTGCCGCGGATGTTCGTATCCAGCGTTGACACAGGGTTGCGGTTTGCCACTCCGACCGTGGTCTGCGCCGCCAGGTGAAAGACGGTGGCCACCTCGTATTCGCCAAGGGTGCGCTCGAGCATGGGCTGGGCACGCACATCGCCCCGCACGACCCTGGCGCGCTCGATCAGTCGAGACGTGACGAGCTCGGATTGCGGGACCCAGTCGCGCACCAGGCAGACGACATCGGCGCCGGCGTCGAGCAGGCGCCGGATCAGCCAGCCCCCGACCAAGCCGGTACCGCCCGTCACGAGGACCGGCCGGTCCCGCCAAAAAGATGAAACAGGCATTTCGCTATTCCCAGGCGTCAATATGGATCGTTTCCGCCGCGACGCTCTTCGCACGAAGGTCCTGCGACACACTCTTGAGCATCGCCGGAGGCCCCGAGATGTAGTACTCGGCGTGGTCCGGACGACGGATTCTCGGCCACATGGCGGCCACCGACACGCAGCCGATCATCTCACGCTCCTGCGGGCTTGCTTCGGGTTCCTCGACGAAGTACGAGACATCGAGTGACGGCAGCCTTCGAGCCGCCCGTTCGACGAGGTCCCGATAGATCAGCAGGCTCCTCGCGCGCGCGCCGTAGGCCAGCCAAATCGGCTGAGATGCGGCAGGCGCCAGCCCATCGAGGAATGCCGTGAAGGCCGTGATGCCTGTGCCGCCGGCGAACAGAACGACATCGGTCGTGCTCTTCACGACGAACTCGCCGTATGGCATCTTGACCCACACCTGACGACCCTCAACGAGTTCGGCTTCCATCCGAGTGGTGAAACGGCCAACCGCGGAGTACGTGATGGACAGCCGATCTCTCTTCGACGGTGAACTGGCGATCGAGAAGACCCGCGACTCTGGCCAGAACCCGGTCGCATCGTACGGGTCGATGGCGAGGTGCAGGAACTGGCCCGGCCGAAACACTGGTGCCGGCCGCTCCGGCCGAAGGACAACCGTATAAACCCGTCCGCCGTGCTGAATGAGCCGCTCGACCTGGCATGCGAGTCTCTGAACCGCCATCAAATTTAGAAGTTAAAACTTAAAAGTCAAAAGGACTATGGAACAGCCCGAGGGTCTACTTTTAAGTTCTAACTTTTCACTTTTCACTTTCTAGACCCGTTCGCCCCGCATGAACCTCGCGAACACCTCGCCCATGTAATCCAGACGGACCTGATCAATCCCCGGGTAGACGCCGACGAACAAGGTCTGGTCCATCACTCGATCTGTATTGGCCAGGTCGCGCACGATTCGATGCGGGATGGCCTGATAAGCCGGATGACGAAGGAGATTGCCGGCAAACAGGCTCCGCGTTTCCACGCGGTGCGCCTCCAGGAACCGGCTCAGGTCGTTGCGCGAAAATCCAGCATCCTCACGCACCGAGATGACAAAGGCGAACCACGATGGCTCCGAGTGTGGCGTGGCCTTCGGCAGCAAGAGCCGGTCTTCATACGGCCGCAGCATCTCCATCAGCCGGTCGAAGTTGGCGCGACGGCGGGCGATGAACCCGTCGAGCTTCCGCAACTGCGCACAGCCGATCGCCGCCTGCATGTCCGTCACTTTCAGGTTGTAGCCGATGTGGCTATAGACGTACTTGTGGTCGTAGCCAAAGGGCAACGTGCCGAACTGCTGGCTGAAGCGCGTGCCGCACGTGTTGTTTTCTCCGCCCGCGCAGTAACAGTCTCGTCCCCAGTCCCGGAAGGACCGGACGATGCGCGCCAGGCCCTCGTCGTTGGTCACCACAGCACCGCCTTCGCCCATCGTGATGTGGTGCGCGGGATAGAACGAGCAGGTCCCGAGATGGCCGAACGTGCCGGTCAGCCGGCCACGGTACCGTGAACCCAGCGAGTCACAGTTGTCTTCGATCAGCCACAGATCGTGTTGCTTGGCGAGGTCGGTCGCCACGTCGAGGTCGAAGGGGACGCCGAGCGTGTGCGCCATCATGATGGCGCGCGTCCTGGGGCCGATCGCTTCACGGAGCTGTTCGGGAATTGCCGTGTAGTCCCCAAGATTGACGTCCACGAAGACCGGCACCAGATTGTTCTGCACGATAGGCGCAACCGTGGTCGGAAAGCCCGCGGCGACTGTGACCACCTCGTCGCCCGGCTTGAGCCGCCGGTCGCCGAGCTTCGGAGAGGTCAACGCGGTCAGCGCCAGCAGGTTGGCTGACGAACCGGAATTGACGAGCAAGGCATCCGACAGGCCCAGGTATTCCGAGAAGTTCGCTTCAAATCGTTCGGCAAAACGGTTGGCGGTGAGAAAGAAATCCAGGCTGGCATCGACGAGGTGGCACACCTCGTCGGCGTCGAAGGTTCGACCCGCGAAATGGACCAGATCTTTGACGGGTTCAAAAGGTCGAGGCGACAACTTCTCGTCGTAGTACTGACGCACGAGGTCGTTGATCTGCGCCCGGAGCGCGTCAGCGGCGTTCACGATATCTCCATCGACAGTTGTGCAGTCGTACTGTCCGGCTGTAGCCGGACCCTGGATTATATTCGCAAATCACACCGCGACGAGCTGGGTCTCGACCAGCTGCCGGTAGAGCGGACAGGTTTGCAGCAGCTCGTTGTGGCGACCGATGCCGACGATGCGGCCGCGATCGAGCACGACAACGCGGTTGACGTTGACGACGGTCGACAACCGATGGGCGATCACGAGCGTCGTCGGGCCGTAGTCGAGGGCGCGGAGGGCATCGTGGACGAAGGACTCGCTTTCCGAATCGAGCGCGCTCGTCGCCTCGTCCAGAATCAGGAGGGCCGGACGCCGCAGGACGGCGCGTGCGATCGCCAGGCGCTGGCGTTGGCCCCCTGACAGCTGGACGCCGCGATCGCCGATCGTCGTCTGAAAACCGTTGGGGAAGCGCTCGATGAACTCGCGCGCGGCTGCCAGTTCGGCGGCCGCCGCCACTTCGTGATCGGTCGCTTCCGGACGCCCATAGCGAATGTTGTCGGCCACCGAGCCCGAAAAGAGCACCGGCTCCTGCATCACGACGCCAATCTGCTGCCGCAGCCAGGAGGGGTCGAGCTCGCGCAGATCGTGCCCATCGAGTGTGACGCGTCCCTCGGTCGGATCGTAGAACCGGAGCAGCAGGTTGAGGATCGTCGATTTGCCGGCCCCGGATCGACCGACGAAGGCCACGACCTCTCCCGCCGCGACGTTGATGTCCACGCCGTCGAGGGCATGGACGTCAGGCCGGGTGGGGTAGGTAAATCTCACGCCTTCGAGATTGACGGCGCCGGCGACCTGCGCCAGCCGATGGCCGCCTTCGATCGGCATCTGCGGCTCACGCTCGAGCATCGCGAAGATCCACTGGGTGGAACCGATCCCGCGCAGCGCCTCGGCGTAGAAGCCCGTGGCGTTGCGAAAGCCACGGGAGACGAGGAAGGCGTAGAGGATGAAGGAGAACAAGGCACCGGAGGTCAGCTGACCGCGGACGATCAGAGTGCCGCCGGCCCAGACACTGAGCAACGCGGCGCATTCGCCGAAGGTGTACGAGAGGCCGCTCAAGGTGCTCGTGGCAAGAATCTTTCGGCGTGCCAGCGCCAGGGCCATCGCAATCCTGCCGCCGTAACGCTCGGCCTCGGCGGCCTCTTGAGAAAAGGCGCGGACGGTCCGAATGGCAGAGAGGGATTCCTCAGCCGCGGCGCCAGACTCGGAGAACGCCTGTTGCATTGAGGTCGACAGCGTCTTGACACGCCTCCCCAATACCGATGAAGCGATGACAATCGGAGGCACGGCCAGCATCACGAGCAGCGTGAGCGTCGGCGACGTGTAGAAGAGCAGGCCTATCCCGCCGAAGGCGAAGACGGTGAAGCGCACGGCGTCGGCGAGCTCGTCCCCAATCACGCGGCCGATGGCTGGTGCGTCTGACCACAGACGAGAGGTCAACTCGCCGGTCTTTTCCCGATCGAAGAAGGCAATCTCCTGGCGGAGGAGATGCTCGAACACCTTTTGCCGGAGCCGCGCGATGCCGCGCTCGGCCGCCATGTTGTAGTAGTAGTCGCGGATCACGGTCGAGAATCCCTCGGCGACGAGCAAGCCAAGGAGGATGAGCGCCAGCTGATTGATGCGATCGAGGCGCCTGGCCGTCACGCCATCATCAATCAGTCGCCCCAGGAGATACGGGTAGGCGAGGCCGGAGGCGATGCCGATGAGGACAAAGACCGTGCCGATCGCGTAGAGACGGCGCTGTTCGTAGACGAGCGCGGCGATCGCGCGCAGCTGCTTTCGCACCACCCAATGATATACTCCGCCGCTCTCTGAACGGGCGACGAGAAGAACCGTGTAAGGCTCAAGTCTGAAGTCTCAAGTTGGCCTCACGCGCACATCAGGCTGGTTTGGGCCTTCAGACTTGAGACTTGAAACTTGAGACTTTGTGTCGATCCTCCTGATTGTCGGCGGCGTTCTCGCCGCTCTCGCGGGCGCGCTCCACACTTATCAGCGGTACTCGGGAGAGCACCCGATCCTCGATCTCTTGTACGACTGGCGGCTGCGGCAACTCGATCTGGCGACCCTCGATCGAACGAACGCCGACAACCCGGCGCGTTCAGACCTGGTGATCACGCTGACGACGCTGCCGAGCCGGATCGATCGCATCGAACCGACGATCAAGAGCCTCTTGAATCAGACATGTGCGGCCCGCGAGATTCGTCTCAACGTGCCGCGGGTGAGCCGGCGCGAGAATACCTCCTACGTGGTGCCCGATTGGCTGCGGCGGCTTGCCTCGGTGACGATCGTGGCGTGCGAAGACTACGGCCCGGCAACGAAGCTGATTCCCTCCGTGGTCGGGGCGCCGCCCGACGACCGGCTGCTCGTCGTCGACGACGATCGTGTCTACCATCGACATCTCATCGCTCAGATGGCGGCCTTGTCGGATGCGCACCCCGACGTGGCGATCGCAGGGAGCGGGTGGGATGCGCCGGCCGACCTCATCGATCGGCCAACAACGCTCGTCGCGACGCTCCTCGGCCGCGCGCCGGCGCCGATCAAGTGCACCCGCGTCGGCCGGCCGCGCGAGGTGGACATCATGCAGGGCCTGGCGGGCTATCTGGTGAAACCGCGCTTCTTCAACCCGGCGGCGCTCGTGGACTACGGCGCCGCGCCCGAGGCGGCCTTCTTTGTGGACGACGTCTGGATCAGCGCGCAGTGCCAGGCGAGAAAGGTCGTGTATCCTGGGCGCCGGACGAATTTCCCGTCCCTTCGAGATGCCCGGTTCTTTAAGCGGTCGAGCGTGGCGCTGGTCAATCGGGGCACCGGCGCGCTCGCCAGCCGCAACAACACGATCATGCTGCGATTCTTCAAGGATCGATGGCGCACCCGGCAAGAGCACGCCTCTTGATTAACGTGCGATTAACGTGCGCTATTTATGTGTACGTTACGCGGTAAGGGTTTACCATCAGGGCGTACGAGAAGCATGGTCCTGAAGTTCCCTTTGCCTGTTCTGGCAGCGTCTCTTTCCCTGACGCTCGGTGTCGCGGTCCCTTCATACGGCCAGGCGCCAAACGAGTCCATCCAGCTGGCCTTGAAGGAATATCAGCCGCTGCACGTGGCCCTCGACGAGCGCGTCAGTATCAAGCGTGTTGGTCAGCCCATCACTGGCACTGTCGTCGAACCCGTCTACGTGTACGACCGCATCGCGGTGCCTGCGGGCACCAAAGTGGCGGGCCACGTGGCGCAGCTCGAGAGTCCATCAAAGGTGAGACGCGCGCAAACGATGCTCGGCGGCGATTTCACACCCAAGCGCACGGTGGTGCTGCAGTTCGACACGTTGACGCTTCCCGACGGTCGCCAGATGCCGATCAATACGGTCGTCGCTGGCGTGGGCGGCCCGATGAAGCGGCAGGTTGCGAGCGCCCCGAAGAGCACGACCGCCAAGAGTTCGAAGAAACCAGACAAGGCACCTACGTCAGACAAGCCGCAAGGCCAGGTAGGGCAGGCCAAGGCAGAGGTTGTGTCGCAGGCGAAGCACGAAATCACGCGCACCAAACAACAAGCGACTCAAAAAGTGACTGACGCCCTGAATCTGGTCAAGCAGCCAGGCAGGGTGGAACGGTTCAAGGAGATGGCCGTCAACCGTCTTCCTTACCATCCTCAGTACATAAACAAAGGGACCACGTACACGGTCGCGCTGACCTCGTCGCTCGATCTCGGCACAGTGGCGCCCATCGAGCGCGCGCCGGCCGAGGCGAAGCCGGTGCCTGACAGCGTCCTGAATGCTCGGCTGGTGACCGCTCTCGACTCCTCGAAGACGCCGCGTGGGACGCCCATCACAGCCGTTCTGACCGAGCCCGTGTTTTCGGCCGATCATCAGCTGGTGCTGCCAGAGGGTGCGGAACTGGTTGGAGAAGTCACGTTCACCAAGCAGGCGTCGCGTTTCCATCGGAACGGCCAGCTGCGCTTCTTGTTCGAATCCGTGCGTCTGCCAGGCCAGGAGCCGACGACGCTGCTGGCGTCGCTCGAATCGGTGGACGCGAGCGAAGACGATCATGTCGCGGTGGACGAAGAAGGCGGTGTGACCGTCACCAACTCCGCGACGCGGTTCATCGAGCCGGCGGTGTCGGTCGTGCTGCTGCGCGCGGCGATGGAACAGAACCATCATCATCACCACGACGGCGACGCGGGCGGTGTGGCCGGCGGCGGAACGCCGGGTGGGAGTATCGGCACGCCTCTCGTCGTTCCCTCGGCCAGCCTGGGAAGGATCGGTACGCTGGCGACTATCGGTACGATTGGCTTCGGGACGATCGGCGCAGTGGCCAGCCAGTTCTCCCCACCGGTGGCGATCGGGTTTGCGGCGCTCGCTTCCGGGCGCACGCTCTACACGAACGTGTTTGGCAAGGGCCGGGAGGTGTCGTTCCAATCCGGCACGCCGATTCAGCTCCGCCTCGCGCCAGGTCCCACGCCCGCGGCCACTCCCGCGCCGACTGCGGAAGGCACCCCAGAACCCAGCCCGGAAGCCACCCCAGAAGAGTGACGCTTCGACACGCCGCGGCCGCGTTCGCTTTCAGCGCAATGGTGGTGTGTCCGGTCGATGGACAACAGCCGGTCTTCCGCTCTGAAACGCGCGTGGTGGTGCTGCGCGCGACGGTGAAGAACAGCCGCGGCGTGATTGTGACCGGCCTCAACGCGGCGGACTTCAAGGTCTACGAGAACGGCAAGCCTCAGCCGATCACGCTCTTCCGTCAGGACGACGTGCCGGTGTCGATCGGCCTGCTCCTCGACAACAGCCGGAGCATGCGCCCGCTGCGGGAAAAGCTCGAAGCGGCTGCGCTGGCCTTTGTCCGCGCGTCCAACACAGACGACGAATCGTTCGTGCTGAACTTCGCGGACAAACCTCGTGTCGACGTGCCGTTCACAGGCGATCTCGGCGTGCTCGAAGCGGGAATCGCGCGCGTGGATTCGATCGGCAGCACGGCGCTTCGCGACGCCGTACAGATGGCGGAGAGCTACGTGCGGGAGCACGCGAAGCACGACCGCCGGGTCCTGCTCATCATCAGCGACGGTGACGACAACGCGAGCGAGGTGTCGCGCGAGCATATTCGCCGGCAAGCCGAGCTCGACGACATCGCGATCTACGCCGTCAGTTTGTCGGGCGCCGACGCCAACGACGGATCGGGAGAGCTCGACAAGGACAAATTGAGGAAGGCTCACAAAGAACTCGACGATTTGACGGCCGGGACGGGCGGACTTGCGGCATATCCGTCTAGTATCGAGGCCATCAACGCGGTTGTGCTCGAGTTGGCGCACCAGATCCGCAGCCAGTACACGATTGGCTACACACCGCTCAATCAGGCCCTCGATGGCTCGTATCGCACGATCCGCATGACCGTCGCGGGGCCGGAGCGCCTCGTCGTCCGCACGCGCACCGGCTATCGCGCTACGGCCACTGCTACACCGCAATAGGATGTAGGTGCTTCGGTGCGTGGGTTCGTAGGTGCGTAGGTGCGGTGCGTAGGTTCGTGGGTTCAGAGGTCCAGCCCAAGAACCGAAGCACCTACGAACCTAAGCACGACGATCATCTCTTTCTCAAGATCTAGACACGAAAGACGTAGGCCTGATTCGGGTCGCGCTCGAAGTCTGGCGGATAGCTCTTGCGCTTGTCGGCGAAGTACTGCTCGCGGAAGTCTCCTTCGCTCTGGCGATTGAAGGTCAGATAGATGTTGCGCCGCTGGCGATCGGTGAGATTGGGCTGCGACTGATGCGGTGTGAAGCAGTCGAAGAACGCCGCGTCACCCGGTTCCATCGGATACGGCTTGAAGACGACGCCGTCGAGCTCTGCGCCCTCGAGCGGTTCCCACTTGCGGCCGATGAGACCGCGGCCATGCTGGCCGGCCGCGAGTTCAAGGCAGCCGTTCTCGAGTGTGTTCGCGTCGATCGCGATGAGCACCGAGATGAAGTACGACGCGTAGGTATCCCATCCCGGCTGGATGTCCTGATGCGGGGTGAAGCCACCTCCGCCGGGCATCTTGAAGTTGATCTTGTCCTTGAAAAGGACCGCCGGTTCGCCGAGGAGCGCCGAGGTGAGGTCGACGATGCGCGAGTCGCGAACGAGCGTGGCAAGGCCCGGCGCATACTCGACGAAGCGCTCGATCCGGGACAACACCCGCGTGCCTGGCACAAGCAGGCTGTTCTCAAAGTACGCCATCTGCTTGCCGACTTCGGGCGGGCGCGCGGCGAGCGCATCAATCGACGCGGCGTGGCGTCGGATGTCCTCCGGCGTGAACAGGCTTGGAACAATCAGGAAGCCGTTACGCTTGAAGTCGTTCAATCGCTGGTCGGACACTTGTGGCATGGTCTGCAGGCACCTCGAAGCGGGACGGATTCGGGAACCATTCGTCTAGAAAGCGCCGCACCAGCGCGACAACCGCCGGATGAGGCCGCTCACCGAAATTATCGTTCAAACAGAAGAACTTCGGTTGCTGCCACCGGAGGCGCCACAAGAGGGTGCGCTGCACCAAAGGAATGTTGTTGAGCGGGTGATACGCGGCCTGCCGGTAGGCGCGAGCGAGGGGCACGCGAACGCCCAGGCGCTCAGCGAGGAGGAAGTGGGGGTAGAGGTGCTCTGGCACGACGTTGGCCGTCGCGCGGAACCGGCTGGCCGATGTGTGCCGAAAGGCCTCGGGCCACCGTTCGATCATCTGCCTCCAGCTCTGAGTATCCACGGCCAGGGGCGCGTGCTTGACGCTTCGCCGTCCCTTGGCCCCGTAGCGCTCGTTCAACAGGCGATTCGAGTATGCAAGGGCCCGGTTCCACGGGCTGAGCCGCTCGTTATGCCAGTGCCGCGGTGCCATGGTAAGCGGTGGTTTCTCGTAAACGAGTACCCGTCCGGAAGGCTCGAAGAAATCCGCGAGCTCAGTTGGCGCACCAAAAAGCCTGTCGTCTTCCATATAGACGAACCGGCTGGAGATCCCGGGGACGTTGTGAAGCTGCGCCACGATCGCAAACGAGTTGAACGTCGGGAGGTTGGCTGCCGGTATGAACTCGTCGTGATGCACGACGCGGACGGCGCGGGTGTTCAGCCACACCGGTACTTGGGGCCGGCAGGTGACGAGAATCACCTGGCGTGCCCACGGCGCGTAGCGTTCGAACGACCGCAGGCTGTATCGCAGAACGTCGAGATTATTGCGGTAGCGGTTGGGATTGAGATCGTGCCGGTTCGTGGCATAGCGGCGCAGCAGATCGTCGTACCCGGGCCACCCGCCGTCCACCCACGTGTAGACGACATCAACTGGCTCGAGGCTCAAGGCTCAGGGCTCACGGCTGCGCGCAGCAGCGCGACGATGCCCAGACAGTTGTCCTGAAGATCTTCCAGAATGCTGCGGACGCGGCTGTACGGACGCGTCGCGCCTTTGTCACCGCGGCGTGGACGCATGAACCCGGGCCCATAGCGATAGGTGAGAAGGGCTGGCACGTCTTCCGGCACCTGCAGCGTGGCGCCAAGGAACGGCACGCCCACGCGGCGCGCGACGAGTCTGGCAGGCACGTCTTCGGTCGGCGACGAGATCACGCTCCGAAGCAGGTCTCCGTCTGTCTCGTACGGGTAAACGTCGACGTGATACCAGGTGCGCGCGTCGTGGATACGCAGCAGCTTGCGCGCGCGCCCACCTCGGTCCGTCAGCACGTAGCCACGCGACTTGAACACATCGGCCAGTGCCACGATCTTCGGCTTTTCCGTGACGAGAGCCGACAGGTCCACGTCCTTGTCGCCCCTGATGATGTCGCCTTCGCGGTAGTACCCGAGCAGGGTTCCGAAGTCGCACCAGTAGTCGATGCCGGCCGCCTCAAAGACCCGGCAGACTTCGGGCAGCGCGCGGCGAAGCGCCAAGCGGCGGTGCGCGTCGATGAGTGGTGTGAGGGCCAGAATGATGGCCGCCATGCCGAGAGCGATGACGACCGTGACGCCGAGCGTCCACATCAGGATGCCCACTCAAGCCTTATCATACCGATCCCAGCGGAATCGGAAGATGCGGACGGGCCACTCGGAATCGCGAGGGCTCGCGTATTCTTCGATGAGATACGGCGGCGGATCGCCGCTCGCGAGCGGCGCCAGGTACGGCGTCCCTTCGTCGCGCGGGTCGACGACCAGGTGCGTCACCTGCTGCGTCTTCATCCATTTCAGCGCTTCGTCGAGCGTCGGGAACTCGCCGGGCCGGATGAGGGCAAGGCCGGTCCGCGGCGCGTACATGCTGAAGATGTCGGCCCCGCCGACGCTTGCGTCCGGAAGAAACATCATCACGAGCTCGTGCCCGCCGCTGATGGCCAGGCGTCCGCGCACGTGCTCGGCCGTCCAGCGGCCCCACTCGAGGCCGGCCAACGATTCGTCATGGAGGGCGCGCTGCCGCTGAACCGCGGCGGCGGTCGATTCGGCGACGGCGAAGGTCATCGCGGCGGCCAGCGCCCAGGCGCCGGCGTGGCGGACGGTGCGGGTCACGTAGGCGACGGCGGCGGCGGCGAGCGCGAGGGCAAAGGGCAGCGCGACGGAGAGATGCCGGCCGTTGCCGTACAGCTCATAGACCGGGACCCAGGCGGCCAGGAACAGCGTGAGGGCGATCACATGCGGCCGCAGCCGTCTGTCGCGGACGGCCAACCAGTAGCCGATGGCAACCAGGGGTACTAGCAGCCCGTGCAGGACGTCGAGGCTGAAAGTCTTGAGCTCGGCGCCAAGGCCGCGCACGACGAAGCGATCCAGAATCTCGCCGGTCGAATGTGTGGCGAAATACTCGCGAAGCGAAGGCGAGGTGACGCGAGGCGTATACATCTCGAGGTCGCTCGTAGCGAAAAACCGGTTGTTGAACGAGAAGTCCATCGCGCTGCCAAAGGCGCGTTCCCGCTGCACTCCAGCCGGCACCGAGACGACCGCGGCCAACGCGATGACTGCCCCGGCCACGCGAAGGCGCTCGTTGCGGCCGACGGTCACAAGGACGATGACCGCGGCGATGACGATGTTGAGGAGACCGGTCGGATGAAACCAGAATCCGGTTCCAGCGAGTATCGCCGCGGCGATCCAGGCGCCAGCCCGGCGGTGCGCGGCGACCGCCGCAGCGGCCGCGCCGATGAGCACGAAGGTCAAGGCCGGTTCCGCGAAGCCACGGACCGAGATGCGCACCAGCAGCAGCGCAAAGGGGCACAGGAGAAGAGCCAGCACCTGTGCGCGGCGGTCTAGGGTTTCGCGCACGAGGAACGCAAACGGCACGACCACGAGCGCGCCGACCAGGCTCGCAGCCACCCGCGTGATGTTCATCAGCGTGAGGGTCGGCAGATTCCGCGTCATGGCGACCACCGGCGCCAGGAGGATCGACCAGCCGATGGCATGACTGCGGACCGGCGTCCACTCTCCACGGTCGATTTCGATTGCCTTGATCATGTAGGCGAAGACGTCGAGATCGACTGGCGTATTGAACGGTGTGACGGCGAGGCGGAGCAGGAAGCCGATGGCGACGAGTGAGCCGACAAACACCGCAGGATGCTCGTCATAGATCTGGATCAGCCGCGTCCAGACCTTGTCCATTCGATCAAGCACCGCCACGTTCTGCGAGTATAGCAGCCGTTCCCTAGGAGCGGCGGAGCCGCTGGTAGATCGCGTCGAGGCGCTGCGCGATCGCCGATGAGTCGTACGCGCGGGCGGCGGCCGCACCGCGAGCGCCGAGGGTCCGTCTGAGCGTCTCGTCCTGTAGGAGTGACCGAAGCGCCTGCGCAAGCGCCTCGGCGTCACCCGGTGGCACGAGCGGCCCACACTGTACACCGCCCACCAAGCCGACGTAGCCGTCGATGCGACTCGCCACGATCGGCCGGCTGCACGCCATCGCCTCCAGCAACACGACGCCGAAGCTTTCGCCGCCAAGCGCAGGCGAGCAGACGACGTCGCTGGCCTGGAAAAACGCCGGCAGATCTTCGTTCGCCACTCGGCCGAGAAAGGTGACGTCGGCGTGGCAGTCCTGGGCGAGAGTCGTTAACCGGCGTCGATCGGGCCCGTCCCCGGCGACGATCAGCCGAGCGTCGGGAATGGTTCGTTGCACCTGGCCCATTGCCCGTACGAGGTGGTCGACGCCTTTACGAGGCTCGAGACGCCCGACGTAGAGGACGTGGAGATGGGCGCGTGAGAACGCCGGAGGCCGTTCGCGGGGCGCGGTGAATTCCTGGAGGTCGATGCCGTTCGGCACAATCTCGTACTGTCCAGGAAAGTACCGCGCCACCGTTCGTCGCGCCGCCTCCGATACCGCGATCCGATATGACAGTCGTTCGATGAGCGAGTGGAGCGCCACGCGGCCGATGCTGTAGAGGCGATGGCCGTGCTCGCGATAGACGTGGAAGGTCCCCACCAACGGAGCATGCGCGAAGTCGAGCACGCACCACGGTACGAGCGGCGTCAGCGGCTCGTGGACGTGCACCACGTCGAAGCGTTCCCTTCTGAGGAGCCGGGCGACGCGCCACACGCTCGTCGGATCGAAGGCCATACCTGATTCGGTACCGCTCAGTGAAAGCGAAAAGCTGCGGCAGACTGCGATTTCACCGTCGGGAAGCGGCCCCGACGCGGGTCCGTACACGAGGACTTCGTGGCCGAGCCTGCGGAGCGCGCGCGACTGCGCACGGATCTGATTGGTGACGCCGCCGTCGCGGGCGAGATCGTAAGGAGCGAAAATGCCTATGCGGAGTGAAGACACGCGCAAAAGTGAGAAGGCGGCACGTACACAGTAATACTCATTGAACTCTTAAACCCGCACGGACTACCTTAGCAGGTCTCCCCTCAACTGATCGAATGGCACTGCCCGCCGGAACAGAGCTCGGTCCGTATGAAATCGTTGGCCCGATCGGTGCCGGCGGCATGGGCGAGGTGTATCGTGCGCACGACGCGCGTCTCGGACGCGACGTTGCCGTCAAGGTGCTGCCCGCCGCCTTCTCCAGTGACCACGAACGGCTGACGCGATTCGAGCAGGAAGCGCGCGCGGTCGCTAGCATCAGCCATCCCAACATCATGGCGGTGTACGACATCGGGCGGTACCAGCCGGACGCGTCAGGGCCCTGGGTGCCCTACATCGTGTCGGAGCTGCTCGAGGGCGAGACGCTCCGGGCGCGACTGGGCAATGACGAGGTTGGTTCTCGGTCCCAGGCGGCAGTCGGACTTCCTCTGCGCAAGGCGATCGAGTACGCCGTCCAAATCGCACACGGTCTGGCAGCGGCGCACGAGAAGCACGTGGCCCATCGCGACCTGAAGCCCGAGAACATCTTCATTACTAGAGACGATCGCGTGAAGATTCTCGACTTCGGTCTCGCGAAGCTGACCGAGCGCATTCCGGCGACGGCCAGTCAGGTCGGATCGCGATCGGCAGCTTCGCCAGAGACGATTCCAGGGATCGTGCTGGGGACGGTCGGCTACATGGCACCCGAACAGGTCAGAGGTCAGGACGTGGACCACCACGCGGACATCTTTTCGCTGGGCGCTGTGCTCTACGAGATGGTGTCGGGGCGTCGTGCGTTCCCCGGCCATTTCTCGGAGGCCATGAACGCGATCCTCAAAGAGCATCCCCCCGATTTATCGACCTTCATCGGCAACCTGCCACCCGCGCTCGAGCGCATCGTCAGTCGGTGTCTCGAGAAGAGCGCGCCCGCACGCTTCCATTCCGCCGGCGATCTGGCGTTCGCGCTCAACGCACTCTCGGGCGACTCCGGAGAGTCGCGAGTCACTCTGTCCGGTGTGGCGGCCCTGCGAGAGGGCAGCGCCTTCGCCTGGGCTGCGGTCATCATCGTTGGTCTCGGCCTCGTGGCGCTGCTGACCCTCATGACCAATTACGCGCGACAGGCGACCGTGGTGAAGGCACCTGCACCAGTCGAGACCCGACCGCCTGCATCGGCTGCGGCCAGTCCGCCCTCGGCACCTGGCCAGGTCGCCGCGCCAAGCATCCAGGTCCTACGCTTTGAGATTGCACCTCCAGCGGGATGGGTGGTGACAGGAGGGCTGTCGGTATCGCCGGACGGCCGTCTCGTCGCGTTTTCCGCCCGGAGCACAGAGGGAGCCGGCAGTCAGTCTTTACTGTGGATCCGTTCGCTCGACACGTTGACGGCTCGTTCCCTCCCAGGGACCGAGCGCGCGCTGGGACCGTTTTGGTCTCCGGATGCCAAGTTCCTTGGCTTCTTTGTTGACGGTAAGCTCAGAAGGATCGATGTCTCGGGCGGAACCTCAACGACGGTGTGCGACGCGGGATCGACCGCGCGAAACGCCGCCTGGAGCCCGGATGGCGTCATTGTCTTCTTCGGAACCGTAAGTGGTTCATCGGGCCTCTTCCGTGTGTCGGCGTCAGGTGGGGCGCCGGCTCTCGTCACGAAGGTCTCTCAATTGTCTCCGGCAGGGTCGCAGCTGACGTTGCTTCCTGGCGGTCGGCGAGTGCTCACGAGCGTGCCGTCAGGCAGGGGCGTGCGGGCGTACGTGACGTCGCTCGACTCAGGTGAGCAGACGGCGATTTCGCGTCTGACGGCGTCGGGCGCGGTCTGGTACTCGCAAGGCCATCTGATCTTCGCTCGCGACACCACGGTCATGGCGCAGCCGTTCGATGTCGACGAACTGAAACTGACCGGCGAGCCCTTCCCGGTGGCGGATGTGAGCGAGCAGGCCCGACTGCGGTCCTCGGTCGAGACGCACGCTCATCTTGGCGCGTTCGCGATCTCCGAGACCGGCATGCTCGCGTATGTGACGGAATTCTCTGGAGGGAGTCCGCAACTCACGTGGTTCGATCGTGCAGGGCACCAGGTGGCACCGATTGGCGAGCGAGGCGAGTACGGGCACATCGAGCTCTCACCTGATGGGAAGCGGGCGACTGTCAGCCTGCCTGACCCAGCCACGGGGAGTCGCGACCTGTGGATCCTCGACCTCACGCGAGGCGTGCGAACACGGCTGACCTTCGACGCGGCCGACGACGACTCGGCAGTGTGGTCGCCCGACGGCGGGCGCCTCGTCTTCAGGTCGCGGCGCAAGGGCCGTGGCGATCTCTTCCAGAGGGCGAGCGACGGGACTGGCAACGACACCGAGTTCTTCGCCGACGATCACAACAAAGCTCCGTTGAGCTGGTCGCCGAACGGCAGATTCATCCTCTTTGCCAGCGACGAGAGTGGCGGCCGCCTCTGGGCGCTGGCTCTCTCGGGCGGCAAGAAGGCTGTGCCGTTCCATGAGACGTCGTTCCGCGAAGCCGAGGGCCAGTTTTCGCCGGATAGCGACTGGATCGCTTACGTGTCGAACGAATCGGGACGGGACGAAGTGTATGTCGCGCCATTTCCCAGTCCCGGCGCCAAGTTCCAGATCTCAATGGCGGGCGGCAGCCAGCCTCTGTGGCGCCGCGACGGCAAGGAAGTCTTCTACGTCGCACCGACGAACAAGCTGATGGCGGTGGCCGTCAACGTCCGAGGGCCGAGAGTCGAAGCGAGCACGGCTCAGCCTCTGCTCGACGTGTCGCCGGCGAGTAGCGGCATGGCGTACGCCGTGTCGGCCGACGGACAGCGCTTTCTCGTCAACACGGCGGACGTGCCCTCCGCACCGACCATCGCCGTCGTGGTCAACTGGCTTGCCTCCCACACCAAGTAGTACGTCGTGTCCGGCTTTAGCCGGACCGTGATCGTGGTAACCTTCGGTCGCGCGGCAGCGTGGCGCTGCCGCTTCCGACGTCCCGGCATGGTGTCCGGAGGTTCCTCCGATGCAGGTCGTCATCTCCACGTCGGCCGATGCGCGCCTGGCCGCAGCGCGCCGGTTCATCGAACAGTTTCCCCCCTCAACTGAAATCGTCATCGTGGGCGCGTCGCGCGGCGCGGCCGACGATTTTGCGCGGAGCCTGGCTCGCACTCGCGGAGCGACCTTTGGTCTGCACCGTTTCAGCCTGACGGAGCTCGCTGCGCGGGCGGCGGCGTTCGACACCGTTCACGGCCGACGAGCGCCGGGCACTCAAGCGGGCGCCGAGGCTGTGGCCGCGAGAGCCGCGTTCGAGGCGACGGTGGCGGGCGAGCTGACGTACTTCGCGCCCGTTGCGTTGATGCCCGGGTTTCCTAAGGCGCTGGCTCGGACGATCCACGAGCTGAGGCTGGCGGGCGTGACCAGTGACCGCGTCGCCGCGGCGGGAGAGACCGGCGCGGACGTTGGTCGCCTGCTCGAGCTGGCGGAGGCGGAGCTCGATCGTGTGGCAGTCGACGATCGTGCCGCGCTCTTTCGGCGCGCAGCGACGGCGTCCGCGGCCGGTCGGGTGCGATGGGCGGACCAGCCGGTCGTGCTGCTCGACGTTCCGCTCGATTCCAACGCTGAACGGGAATTCGTCGGCGCACTCGTGGCGCGATCACCAGCGGCGCTCGCCATCGCTCCGGAGGGCGATGGGTTCGCGCATGCGGCGCTGGTCGAGATGGGTGGGACTGTTGAGATCGCGTCCGAGACTGGCGCCATGTCGACCGACCTCGCGAGTCTCCGGCGGTACGTGTTCAGCAAAGAGCGCCCTGAGGCTCGCCAGAGAGCAGGCGACGTCGGTTTCTTCTCTGCGCCTGGAGAAGGCCGAGAGGCGGTCGAGATCGTCCGCCGGGTGCTCGATGAAGCCGAGCGCGGCCTGCGATTCGACGAAATGGCCGTGTTCCTGCGGACGCCGCAGCAATACCTCGGGCTGCTCGAGCACGCGTGCGCCCGCGGCGGGGTTCCCGTGTACTTCGATCGCGGAACTCGGCGACCAGACCCTGCGGGCCGTGCCTTCGTCGCTCTCTTGTCCTGCGCCGTCGAGGGTCTGTCCGCGAAACGGTTTGACGAGTACCTTTCGCTCGGTCAGGTCCCGCGCGTGGTCGGCGCGATGCCGGTGGGAGAGCCGGTTGTCCCGCTTGATGAGGTGTACACGGATCGCGACGCCGACAGGGTCCGGCTGCCTTCGACTTCGCTCAGGCCAGGGAAGCCGGACACTACGTACGAATCAACGACAGACGGATCGCCAGGCGACTCGGTAATCGATTCTGACGACGAGGCGGTGGTGGCGGGGACGCTGCGCTCGCCGTGGAAGTGGGAAGAGCTGATTGTCGAATCGGCCGTCGTCGGAGGCCGGAGCCGCGACGAAGGAAGGGCGCGCTGGCGACGACGGCTCGACGGGTTGGCGGCTGATTTCGGTTATCGCATCGAGGCGCTCCGGACAGAGGAGCCGGAATCGGCGCGTCTCGCCCGCTTCGAACGCGATCTGAAGAATCTCGGACACCTTCGCGATTTCGCGCTGCCGATCATCGACGCGCTGGCCGAGTGGCCCGAGCGCGCGACGTGGGGTGAGTGGCAGGACCGCTTCGCGTGGCTCGCCAACCGCGCCTTGCGCACGCCGGCGCGGGTGCTGCGAACCCTGGCTGATTTGCGGCCGATGGCGGACGTCGGTCCCGTCGCCCTCGTGGAGGCGCGCGACGTGCTCCACGATCGCCTCGTGACACTCGACTGGGACCCGCCGGCCCACCGCTACGGTCGGCTGTTCGTGGGTACTCCACACCAGGCACGAGGCCGCAGCTTCCGCGTGGTGTTCGTGCCCGGATTGGCCGAGCGCGTGGTGCCACAGCGGCCTCGTGAGGATCCGCTGCTGCTCGATGCCGCACGCGACGGTCTCGGATTGGTCCGCCAAGACGAGCGGGCGATGGCCGAGCGCCTGCTGCTGAAGATCGCGATCGGCGCGGCCAGCGAGCGGCTTTACCTGTCGTACCCGCGCCTGGACGTGGCGCAGACGCGCGCTCGCGTGCCGTCGTTCTATGCGCTCGACGTGATGCGCGCGATCTCCGGGCGTGTGCCGGATCATCGCGTGCTCGCGAGGGAAGCCGCCGAAGAGGGCGGCGCGAGCCTCGCATGGCCGGCGCCGAAGGACGCCGCGCGCGCCATCGACGATCTCGAACACGATCTGGCGACGCTCAAACCGCTCCTTGACGCACGGGATCCGGCGGCGGTCAAGGGCCACGCGCACTATTTGCTGGGCCTGAACGAGGCCCTTCGGCGTTCGGTGATCAGTCGATGGGCTCGGGGTAAGCCAGCATGGTCGCCAAGCGACGGGCTCATCAGGGTCTCGAGTGGGACCAGGGCCATGCTCGAGGAGAGCCGGCTCGGCCGCCGGCCGTACTCGCTTTCGGCGCTTCAGCGTTTTTCGACTTGTCCGTACCAGTTCCTGCTCGCGACCATTTACCGGCTCGAGCCCCGAGACGAGCCGGAGCCTCTCATGCGGATGGACCCACTCACTCGTGGTGGCCTGTTCCATCGGGTCCAAGCCGAGTTCTACCGCGCGCTGCAGGCCGATGGCCGCTTGCCCGTGACGAAGGACACGGTTCCTCGCGCTGTGACGACGCTCGAGGCGGTGCTCGACCGCGTGGCGGCCGAGTACGCCGACGAGCTGGCGCCGGCCATCGATCGCGTCTGGCGCGACGAGATCGACGAACTGCGCCGCGATCTCGGCATCTGGGTCCAGAAGCTTGCCGACGAACATGTCTGGCATCCGGAATACTTCGAATTCAGTTTTGGGTTGAGCGACCAGGGGCGGGACCCTCGGAGCCTGCCCGATCCCGTCACGATCGGCGGTCGCTTCATCTTGCGCGGGTCGGTCGATTTGATTGAGCGGCGGAGCGACGGCGTCCTGCGCGTGACGGATCACAAGACCGGCAAGAACCGATCGAACCCTGATCTGGTGATCGATGGCGGCAAGATGCTGCAGCCGGTTCTGTACAGCGTGGCGGTCGAGCATGGCCTCGGACAGAAGGTCGCCAGCGGGCGGCTGTTCTACTGCACCACAGCGGGCGGATTCGCGGAGCACCCGATTGCAATCGATGACTACACGCGCGGCCAGGGGCTGCAGGCACTTGCTGTCATCGACCGCGCCGTGGAGCAGGGTTTCCTCGCGGCTGCGCCAGACGAGCGCGCTTGCACGTGGTGCGACTTTCGTCCCGTCTGCGGTCCGCGGGAAGAGGAGCGGATCAAAGAGAAGGCCAAGGATCGGCTCGCGGATCTCCAAGCACTTAGAGGTATGAGGTGACACCCCGAGCCGAGAGTCTACGCTCGAGGCGAGGGTCTTCAGGCGCATCGGAGTGGGGCCCGATGCGCAATAGAGAATGATGACAAGCACCGATGCCGACGCGCGGCGGGCAATCGGCGAGGCGCTCGACGAGACGCTTGTCGTCGAGGCTGCTGCCGGTACCGGGAAGACGACCGAGCTCATCAAGCGCATCCTGCAGGTCGTGGCGAAGGATCGGGCCACGATGGAGCAGATCGTCGCCGTCACCTTCACCGAACGGGCCGCCGGCGAGCTGAAGCTGCGGCTGCGCGAGTCGCTCGAACAGCAGCGCGCTGCGGCGCCAGATGACGAGCGCGAACGGCTCGAGCGCGCACTTCAGACCCTCGAAGAAGCGCACATCAATACCATCCACGGTTTCTGCGCGGACTTGCTGCGGGAGCGTCCCGTCGAAGCGTGTGTGGATCCGCTGTTCACCGTCCTGACCGAACCTCAATCCGATCGGCTGTATGGGCGGGCGTTTCACGCATGGCTGCAAGACGCGCTGCAGGATCCCCCAGAAGGTCTCCGGCGCGCGCTCCGCCGGACGAGTGCGCCCACGTTTGCCGGCGGCGACACCGACGGTCCGATCGATCGGTTGAGGAACGCCGGGCGCGCGCTGGCCGAGTGGCGAGACTTCCCTTATCCCTGGCGCCGGCCGTCGTTTGACCGGTCGGCCGAGATCGACCGTCTGATCGCCGCGCTCCATCGGCTGGCTGACCTGACCGAGGGTCGCTCGTCCGATCGCGACAATCTGTTCATCGACTTGGGCGCGGTTCGACGCCTGAGCCGGCAGGTCCGGCTGGAACAGTCCTTTGGAACGCGGGATCTCGACGGCTGGGAGGCCCGGCTGGTCGATCTGCTCCGCGACCGCGGACTATCACGCACCCGAAAGGGAAGCGGGTACAAGTTCGGCAAAGACATCACGCGCACCGAGGTGCTCGCGCAACGGGACGCACTGGTTGCTGGCCTTCAGCAGTTCCGGCAGGATGCCGACGCGGACCTTGCGGCGTGCCTGCAGCAGGAGTTCGCCGGCGCGACCGCCCGATACCAGGCGCTGAAGACGGCCGCCGGCGCGCTCGACTTCACCGATCTGTTGGCCAGGGCGCGCGATCTCATCAAGACCAACGAGACCGTGCGTGGCCATCTGCAACGTAAGTTCAAGCGAATCTTCATCGACGAATTTCAGGATACCGATCCGATTCAGGCCGAGCTCCTGCTCCTGCTCGCCTCAGGCGACGTCCATGTGCACGACTGGCAGGAGACGCGGCCGGTTCCAGGCAAGTTGTTCATCGTCGGCGATCCCAAGCAGGCTATTTATCGGTTTCGGGGCACCGACGCGGAGACCTACTGGAGGGTCAGCCGGCTGATCGAGCGGCGGGGCGGACGGGTCCTCCAGCTCACAACGAGTTTTCGGAGCGTGCCGGAGATTCAGCGATTCGTCAACGCCGCGTTCAAGCTCGAGATGGTCGCAGACGAGCGGAGCCTGCAGGCGGAGTACGTGCCTCTCTCTCGCTCGAGGCCAGGGGACGCCTCGCAACCCTCGGTGGTGGCGCTGCCTGTGCCCAGACCCTATTCGAATCGAGGGCCGCTCAAGGCATCACCCAAGGCGATTGAGACGTCGCTTCCCGATGCGATCGGCGGTTTCATCGCGTGGCTGACCGACGAACGGAATGGCTGGACTGTCGCCGAACGGTTGATGGACGGATCTGAAACGCGGGTGCCGATCCAGCCCCGGCACGTCGCCGTGCTGTTTCGGCGCTTCAACAGTTTCGGCGAGGACGTGACCCGCCCGTACATCAACGCGATTGAGGCGCGCGGCATTCCGCATCTGCTGGTGGGGGGCAAGGCCTTTCACGGGCGCGAGGAAGTCGAGACGATTCGCGCCGCACTTGCGGCGATCGAATGGCCCGACGATGAATTGTCGGTGTTTGCCACGCTGAAAGGTTCGCTCTTCGCCATCGACGATGAGCAGTTGCTGGAGTTTCGACATCGGTTCGGCACGTTCCACCCGTTCCGCATCCCCCGAGAACTCGGCGGCAATTCTGGCGAGGAGCTCGCCTTGAGCGGAGAGCCGACGCTGCATCTCATGCCGATTGCTGAAGCGCTGCGGCTCCTGCAGCACCTGCATCGGGGCCGAAACCATCGACCGGTCGCCGACACGATCGGACGCCTGCTCACCGAGACGCGCGCGCATGTCGGCTTCATTCTACGGGCTGCCGGCGAACAGGCGCTGGCCAACGTCCTGCACGTCGCCGAGTTGGCGCGACAGTACGAAGCATCCGGCGGTATCTCGTTCCGCGGCTTCATCGACGAACTCCGTCAAGCGGCGGCGTCGATTGAGGCGGCCGAGGCGCCGATTCTCGAGGAGGGGAGCGATGGCGTCCGCCTGATGACCGTCCACAAGGCGAAGGGGCTCGAATTTCCTGTGGTGATTCTCGCGGATCTCACCTGCCACATCAGCAGGGCTGACGCCAGCCGGTATCTCGATGCCAATCAGAAGTTGTGCGCGCTGAAGATCGGAGGGTGGGCGCCGCACGAGCTGCACGATCACAGGGACCAAGAGGTCGCGCGCGATCAAGCGGAGGGCGTGCGGCTCGCCTACGTCGCGGCCACGAGGGCGCGCGATCTGCTGGTCGTCCCGGCGCTCGGCGACGAGATGTGGGCCGGCGGATGGTTTGGGCCGCTCAATCGAGCGCTCTATCCGCCCGTGGCGGCCCGGCGGAATGCGGTGCGCGGGCCGAAGTGTCCGGCGTTCAAGTCGAAGGATTCGGTGATGCAGCGACCGAATGATGAGACGGCTGGGCCGGCGACGGTCTGTCCCGGTCTGCACGCCTTCCCAGGCGAAGGAGCCGAGGGAGCGTACTCCGTCGTCTGGTGGGATCCAAACGCCCTCGTGCTCGGGGCGAAGCCGACGTTCGGCGTGCGGCGCGAGGATCTCATCGTCAAGGACGTGCCGCGGCACGTCGTCGCGGATGGGCGAGGTCGGTGCGACCGGTGGCGCCTGGCACGCGAGGACGCGCGCGAGAGCGGCGCCCAGCCGTCAGTTGTTGTCGAGACCGTGCGCGAGCGGACGGCTGAGGACCGGCCCGCGCTGCCCCTCGCGGTGAGCGCCGAAGCCGTGTCGGTGGTCAGCGTGAGTCGCAGTGGCCGGCTTCAGCCGGACCCTTCCGAGCGCCCGGGCGGGACGAGCTTCGGTCTGCTCGTGCATGCGATGCTGGCGCAGGCACCGTTCGACGCTACGAGACCGATGCTCGAGGCGATTGCGGCCATCGAGAGTCGAGCGCTTGGCGTGAGCGACGAAGAGGCGGCTCCGGCAGTAAACGTCGTGGAGCGTGTGTTGAAGCACGAGCTGCTGAAGCGAGCGCACGCGGCCTCGGCGCGTGGCGCCTGCCGACGCGAGACGCCGGTGACGTTCACGTTGCCTGACGGCACGCTCGTCGAGGGCATCGTCGATCTGGCGTTCGAAGAGAACGGCGCGTGGACGGTGGTGGACTACAAGACCGACCGTGAGTTCGCTGCGGCGGGAGAGCAGCGATATCGGCGTCAGGTCGCGCTGTATGCGTCGGCTATTGCGGAGGCGACAGGGCGGCCCACTGCGGGCGTACTCGTGAGGGTGTAAGGCTCAGGGGTTTCGGTGCGCCTTGCGTCGTTGACGGCGTCCAAGCGTGTCGAGCAAGGTGACGATACCGGCGATCAGGGCAAGGCCACCAGCGAAGACAAAGAAGCCGGTCATTTCTTGCCCTCTTTCGCGAGAATCACTGCGTAGCCCATGAATGCACCCCACAGCGCCAGTCCGCCCAATGCGAGTCAAGCTGAAAACGCTCCACCGCCAAGTAACTGCCCGAAGAGCCACGCGCCAGCGACTATGTTTGCCACATCCGCCAGCTTGTCGGCCAGTAGAGCTCGCTGCTCGGGATCAAATTCTAACATCGTCGTCTCCCTGAAGACTGCAGCATCTGCGTACTTTGGGCCTCGCACGCTGCACCGTACGGTGGTCAAGCAAGTACCGCTCCTTGAAGGCTATAATTCGCACGCCTGATGGCCATCGCTGCCGGTACTCGGCTCGGCCCGTATGAGATCGTGGCGCCGCTTGGTAGCGGCGGCATGGGCGAGGTCTACCGGGCTCGCGACACGCGGCTCGAGCGCGACGTAGCGATCAAGGTACTTCCACAACATCTCACCGCATCTCCGCAGGCGCGAGAACGGTTTCAGCGCGAAGCGCGCGCTGTCGCGGCACTTCAACATCCCAACATCTGCACAATCCACGACATCGGGGAAACCGACGGTCATCAGCAGTTCATCGTGATGGAACTGCTCGCAGGCGAGACGCTCCAGCAGCGTCTCACACGCGGACCGCCGGAGATGCCGCTGCTCGTCGACATCAGTACGGCGGTCGCCGACGCGTTGGACGCCGCGCACGCCGCAGGGATTGTCCACCGCGACATCAAGCCAGCCAACATCTTTCTGACCGCGCGCGGCCCGAAGATTCTTGATTTCGGCCTCGCCAAAGGTGTCCCGGCGGCGGTGACCGTGTTGCAGCTGCCGACGATGTTGCCGAACCCGCTGCTGACCGATCCCGGCAGCACGGTCGGAACGGTGTCGTACATGTCGCCCGAGCAGTTGCAAGGGGCGACGCTCGACGGGCGAACCGATCTGTTCTCGTTGGGCCTCGTGCTCTACGAGATGGCGACGGGTCGACCCGCCTTCAGCGGTGCGACGAGCGCCGTCATTCTGGCCGCGATTCTCCATCAGACGCCGCTCGCGCCGCGTCAGCTCCGGGTTGAACTGCTGGCCTCGCTGGAGCAGGTCATCCTCAAGGCGATTGAAAAGGATCGGGATCTGCGATGCCAGACGGCGTCGGATCTGCGGGCGGATCTGAAGCGCGTGCGGCGGGAGATCGATTCCAGTCCGTCCGCGGTGATGACGTCTATTACGAGAGATGCTGAAGGAGGCCGGGTCTCGTCGGATCCGGTGCGGTCCTCTGACGGGCAAGTGGCGGTGGCGCTGGCCAAGCGGCACAGCGGCCGCCTCGCAGTGGCCGCGATGCTCGTCGTTGTCGCGCTCGTCGGCGGAACCTATCTGTTCATGCAGCGCGGCGCTCCAGCAGCCGCGCCGGCACCGGCTCCGACGGCTGCCGCGCCATCGATCCAGGACTTGCAGATCTCGCAGTTGACGACGAGCGGCAATGCGTCGCGACCGGCCATCTCGCCAGACGGCAAGTACGTGGCCTACGTCCAACAGGACGGCAACGAACAGAGTCTGTGGATTCGTCAGACCGACACCGCCAGCAACGTGAAGATTGTGGCCGCCGAGATTGGAGTGACCTTTGATGGTGTCACGGTGAAGCCCGACGGGAGCTATGTGGATTTCGTTCGACAGGCAAGGGAACCGGCTCCGGCTCAGGAGCTGTGGCGGATCCCCTTTCTCGGCGGGACGCCGAAGCGGCTGATAGAGAAGGTTCACAGTCCGGTTGGCTGGTCTCCAGACGGCCAAACGTTGGCATTCGTGCGAGCGGACCTCGTGGGAGTTCCCAACAATGATCAACTGATCATCGCCGCGGCGAACGGCGGTGGAGAGCGTTCGTTGGCGGAGCG
>JBGPHH010000019.1:0-29160 GCA_041484265.1 Vicinamibacteria bacterium | reverse complement strand
CTCGAGTGCGAGCCGTTGATCCGCGGTCAGACTGAACGGCGTCTGGGTGAATGGCATGCGCCATCATATGATTTACAAGTCGTCAGTACAAGCCACTAGTCGACAGTCACTAGAGAATGAGCATGGCGTCGCCGTAGCTGTAGAAACGATAGCGCGCTGCAATGGCCGCGCGGTACGCGTCCAGCACGGCGTCGCGCCCCGCAAACGCCGCGACGAGCATCAACAGCGACGAGCGCGGCAAATGAAAATTCGTCATCAGGCCGGAGATTACTCGGAACCGAAATCCCGGGTAGATGAATGCCTCGGTCCATCCGCCACCGGCGACAATCCGGCCCTCATGCTCTCGCGCCACCGTCTCGAGCGCGCGCGTCGTCGTCGTACCAACGGCCACAATCCGGCGTCGTTCAGCGAGCGCCCGACCGATCGACGCCGCGGCCTGGTCGCTGACCTCGTACCATTCGGCCTCCACCTGGTGATCCTCGACGCGTTCGACCCGCACCGGCTGGAACGTGCCGTATCCCACATGCAGCGTGATGTCGACCAGCTCGACACCCCGCCGGGTGAGGGCCCCGACGAGCGCACCATGAAAATGCAGGCCGGCCGTCGGCGCGGCCACCGATCCCCGATCGCGCGCGAACACCGTCTGATAGCGCTCGCGGTCGTCGGCGCGATCTCCGCGCTTGATGTACGGCGGCAGCGGCACGTGCCCGATGGCATCGACCGCCTCGTCCACCGGAGAGCCATCATCAGTCCACAGTCGAATCACGCGCCGTCCATGGAAGCGCCGTTCGAGTACTTCTCCGTGGAGAACGCGCGCGCCGGCAAACACGACCTTGGCGCCCGGCTTCAGCTTCTGGCCGGGATGCATGAGGGCTTCCCACCGGTCGTCACCAAGGTGCGCCACCAGCAGACACTCCACGGCGCCGCCGCTCGGCACGCGCTTACCGAGCAGCCGCGCGGGGAATACGCGCGTGTTGTTGACCACGAGGAGATCGCCGGGGCGCAGCAGGTCGGGAAGAGCGGCGACGGTGTGATGTGTGACGGCACCGGTCGCCCGGTCGAGGTGCATCAACCGCGCGCCGCTGCGATCGGCGGCGGGTTCTTGCGCGATCAGTTCAGCTGGCAGGTCGAAGTCGAACTCACGAACGTCCATCGACTGGTGGCTAGGGGCTGGTGGCTGGACACTGCCCAGTCCTTCTAACTCTCAAGTTTTCACTTTTGACTTTTAGAACCCCCAACGTAGCAGGACCGCCCCGACGGTGAATCCCGCGCCGACCGACGCGAGCAGCACGAGGTCGCCTTTCTTCAGACGTCCCCCACAGACGGCGTCGTTGAGGGCCAGCGGGATGGTCGCCGCGGTCGTGTTGCCGAAGCGCTCGATGTTGATGATCACCTTGCTTTCGTCGACGCCGAGCTTCTCAGTCGCCGACTGGATGATCCGCCGGTTCGCCTGATGCGAGACGAACAAATCGAGATCGGACGGCTTGAGGCCATTGCGTTCCAGCACACGCCGAGAAATTTCCTCGGTCTTGCGCACGGCGAACTTGAACACGGTCTGCCCATCCTGCTTCACGTAGTGCAGGCGCTGATCGATCGTCTGGTGGGACGGCGGGCGAAGGCTGCCGCCCGCCGGCATGCACAGCGCCGGTCCGCCGGCGCCGTCGATCTCGTGCTCGAAATCAAGGATCCGGCCCACGTCGCCCTCACCGGCCGCCGACACGATGACCGCCCCGGCGCCGTCGCCAAAGAGCACGCAGGTCGAGCGATCCTTGTAATCGATGATGCTCGACATGACGTCGGCCCCGACGACGAGCGCATGATCGTGAGCGCCGGACCCCACCATCTGACTAGCCGTGGTGACCGCGTAGGTGAAGGCCGAACACGCGGCGTTGAGGTCAAAGCCCCAGGCGTGATGCGCACCGATCTTGTGCTGGACCAGACACGCCGTGTTCGGGAACATCATGTCCGGCGTGACGGTGCCGACAATGATCAGGTCGATATCGTCGGGCGTCAGACCCGCGCGCTCGATCGCCTTGACCGCCGCTTCCTTGCCAAGGTCGGAGGTCGCCACGCCGGCGTCCACGATGTGACGCTCGCGGATCCCGGTCCGCTGCAGAATCCACTCGTCGGTCGTGTCGACCATCCTCGCAAAGTCGTCGTTGGTCAGCACGCGGGGCGGCACGTAGGTCGCCAGCGAGGCGATCATCGTCGGCCGTCCGCCGACACGGGAAGTGTTCGGGTCCCTCACCACAGTCGTGAATCCCTTCTTCGCTCGTCGGGCGCGTCCAGCCCGAAGTAGCCGTAAGCGCGGGGCGTGGCGACGCGGCCGCGCGGCGTTCGATCGAGAAAGCCGATCTGAATCAGAAACGGCTCGTAAATGTCCTCGATGGCGTCCTTCTCTTCGCTGATAGCGGCGGCAATGGTGTTGAGGCCGACCGGCCCGCCGCCGAATTTCTCGATGATGGTCTTGAGCAGCTTCCGGTCGGTCTCGTCGAAGCCGTGCTCGTCCACCTCGAGAAGTTTGAGCGCGGCCAGCGCCACCTCCATCGTGATCGCGCCGGCAGCCCGCACTTCGGCGTAGTCGCGGACGCGGCGAAGCAACCGGTTCGCGATCCGCGGCGTCCCACGCGCCCGGCGGGCCAGTTCGCTCGCGGCCGCGCCTTCGATGGGCACGCCCAGAATCCGCGCCGACCGGCGGATGATTTCCTCGAGATCGGCCGGCGTGTAGAACTCCAGGCGGTGCGTGATCCCGAAGCGCGACCGCAGCGGCGAGGTCAGCAGACCCGTCCGCGTCGTCGCGCCGATGAGCGTGAACCGCTCGAGCCGCATCTTCACGGTCCGCGCGCTCGGCCCCTGGCCGACCACGATGTCGACCTCGTAGTCTTCGAGCGCCGGGTACAGAATCTCTTCGACCGCGGGCGACATCCGATGAATTTCGTCGATGAACAGCACTTCGCGCGGCGCGAGGTTCGTGACGATGCCGACGAGGTCTCCCGGCTTCTCGATCGCCGGCCCCGACGTCGCCCGAATCGGCACGCCGAGCTCGTTGGCGATCACGTACGCGAGCGTCGTCTTGCCGAGGCCAGGCGGACCGTGCAGCAGCACATGATCGAGCGGCTCCTGCCGCTTGGTGGCAGCGGCAATGGCCACCTCCAGATTTTCGCGGATGCGATCCTGGCCGATGTAGTCCGCCAGCACGCGCGGGCGAAGCCCGGCCTCGTACTGTGCGTCTTCCTCGACACGCGCCGCGGTGACAATGCGAGGGTCAGGCATGGACAAAGACAGTCTCAAGTCTCAAGTTTGAAGTCTGCCTCACACCAGCATCGGGACGACTCGAGGCCTTCAGACCTGAGACTTCAGACTCGAGACTTACGAGAGCGAGCGGACCCGTCATTTTGCGAGCTCCCGTAGTGCCTGCTTCAACGTGCGCTCAAAACCACCGCCGGGGACGGCCTCGACCGCAGCCTGCACGGCTCGTTCGGCAAGCGGCCGATGATACCCCAGGTTCAGGAGCGCGGAGAGCACGTCGTCGCCCACGGCGGGCGTGTCGCCGGCGGCGGCGCCCGCCGCGGCCGCGACGAGCGGCCCGCGCGGCAGTCGATCCTTCAATTCCAGCACGATCCGCTCAGAGGTCTTCTTGCCGACGCCGGGGATCGCCGTCAGCCGGGCCAGGTCGCTGCGCTCGATGGCGCGAACCAGCTCGATCGGCTCGATGCCGGAGAGCACCGCCATCGCGAGCTTCGGACCGATGCCGCTGACCGACACCAGTCGTTCGAACAGATCGAGCTCGAGGAGCGTCGCAAAGCCGTATAACGCCAGCGCGTCCTCGCGGACGTGGGTATGAATCCGCAACGCGATCTCGGTACCCAAATCGCCAAGACCATAGAACGTCGAGAGCGGGACGAACACATCGTACCCGACGCCGTTGACGTCGAGCACCAGGCGGTTGGGAGACTTCTCGAGAATCCGGCCCCGGAGATGCGCGATCAAGGTCCTTGGTTCCTGGTCCGTGGTCCTCGGTCCGTTCTTGATCCCTGGCCCTTCGTCCGTCTCCTCAGAACCTGAGACCAGCTGACCTTCCCGCGCGGCACGTGCATCGCGGCGACCCGCGCATGCGCTTCAGAATGCACGTGGCAGATGGCGACGGCGAGCGCGTCGGCCGCATCGTGCGGCGAAGGCACCGCGGGCAGGTCGAGCATGAGCTTCACCATGTGCTGCACCTGGTGCTTCTCGGCGCGACCGTGGCCGACCACCGCGCGTTTGATCTCGGCCGGCGTGTACTCCGCGACCGGTAGACCCGCCTCAACCGCGGCGAGCATCGCGACACCGCGCGCGTGCCCGAGCTTGAGCGCGCTTCGCACGTTGGTCGCGAAAAAAAGGTTCTCGATGGCCACCGAGTCCGGACGGCACTCGGCCAGCAGTTTCGCCAGGCACTGATGAATCCGCAGCAGCTTTTCCGGGAAGGACGCGACGGCAGGCCCTGTGATGGCGCCGCAGACCACGATCCGGTGGTGGCGCCCGTCGGTCTCGACGCAGCCGTAGCCGGTGCGCTCCGAGCCGGGATCGATCCCAAAAACCCTCACGCCAGCGAGGCCTCGATCTCCTTCTCCTCGATATCGAAGTTCGACCACACGTGCCGCACATCGTCGTGGTCATCGAGGGCTTCCATGAGCTTCACCATCTGCTGCGCCTGCTTGCCCTCGAGCTTCAGATAGTTCTGCGGGAGCATGGAGATCTCGGCGGCGTCGGGCTCGATTCCGAGTTTCTTGATGGCCTCGAGCACCTGCGGATACGCCTCCGGCGACGACAACACTTCCCAGTTGTCGCCGTCGTCGCGCAAGTCGTCGGCCCCGGCGTCGAGCACCGCGGCCATCAAGTCCTCTTCTTTCGCCTTGTTCTTGGAGATGACGATGTAGCCGCGTTTGGTGAACATCCAGGCGACGGCGTTGGTCTCGGCCAGGTTGCCGGCGTGCTTGGTGAGGATGTGCCGGATCTCTCCGACAGCCCGGTTCTTGTTGTCGGTGAGCGCGTCGATAATCACGGCGGCGCCGCCCGGTCCGTAGCCTTCGTACATCACCTCTTCGTACGACACGCCCGGTTCTTCACCCGTGCCGCGACGAATGGCCCGTTTGATGTTCTCCTGGGGCATGTTGTTCTGCTTGGCGTCGGCGATGATGGTCCGCAGGCGCGGATTCATGTCGGGATCGCCACCCCCCGCGCGTGCAGCCACCGTCAGTTCTTTGATGAGGCGCGTGAAGATCTTGCCGCGCTTGGCGTCGGCGGCGCCCTTCTTGTGCTTGATGGAAGCCCACTTGGAATGGCCGGACATGTCAAGACTACTCAAAAACTCCGGAAAAACAGCGGAAGGCGTGGAAATCTTACCACCGCCTCGCCAGAATGATCCACACCTCCGCGCGCCGGTCCCAGGGACGGTCCCGATAGTCGCCGAGCACGCGATCGACCGTCAAACCGGCGCGATCGAGACGCGCGGTCATCTGCGGGATGGAGAGCGTGCGGAAGGTCAGCTCGAATCGATGTTCGGTCGCACCGCCCTTGCGGCGCTCGATGTACCGCTCGTCGAACGTGGTGAGCCGCCGCGCGCGATCCTGCCGCACCGACTCGACGAGCGTCAGGTGGGTGCCGCGTCCCGAGCGGCCCCGAAGCCGGACCCGATTGTGATACTCGCGCCAGCGAGCCAGGTCGGGGACCAGATCGACAGCGAACACGCCGCCCGGCGCGAGCACGCGGGCGACCGATCCGAGCGCGGCCGCCAGATCGCCATCGCCAATGAGCGACTGCAGGATCCCATAGGGCGCGAGGACGGCCGAGAAGGTGCCCGCCGCGAACGGCAGCTCACGGATGTCGCCGCGCACGAGCCGCATGCGAGCCGCTTCCATGCGCGTTCGCTTCGTCGCCGCGCGGAGGCGGGCCAGCATCGGCGCCGAACGATCAATCCCGACGAGTCTGACTCCCGCACGCGCGAGCGGTTTCGAGATCCGGCCCGTGCCGCAACCAAGCTCGAGGACCAAACCCCGTGCGTCGAGGGCCACCCGACGCCAAAAGGGAACGTCGCGGCGGCCGAACGTCCGCGTGTTCTCCCAGTCGTAGAACGGCGCGTACTGGTCCCAGCCTTCCCATCCCTCTCGTTTCACGCGAACCTTGAGCCTTGTCAGTCCGACACTGCCAGCTCGCCCGGCACGATGGGACGCGTTCTGGGAAGCCTGCCGAGGCGCGCGAGGTTCCCCACAAACGCGAGGATGCCCAGAAACACGATGAGCTTGATCAGATCGGCCAGTCGCGTCTGCGGAAATGCTTTCCACATCAGCCAGAGGGTCGGCTGTGCCACGCACACCGCCCAGACCGACCCATAAAAATAACGCCGCTCGTGGCCTTCGCCCTTGGTCGACGCCTTCACGCGCGGCAGCTGCCCGAGCGCTCCAAGCAACCAGATCGTGCCCGCCAGGGGAAAGTACGCGGTGCGATAGATCTGCGCCATCTTCAAGTGCCACCCGCCGCTCGCAATCGCGATCACAAGACCTGCGGCGTTGATCACGGCGAACGTGATCACCTCACTCCACGCGAAGGTGTAGCAGACTCGGCGGTAGAGAGGATTCGGACGATCTTCAGTGAAGCGGATGATGTACGGCTTCGGCTCGACGCCCGGCAAACGGCCGCGCAGGCCGGCAATCCCAGTACCGACGAGCACGGCACCAAGCCAGAGGGCCATCCGCGAGTCGAATCCCCGCTCGAAGAGGTCGGACGTCAGCGGGCCAGGCGCGATAAAGAAGACGAAGATCCAGATCGGCCAGTGATTGAACCGGTAGTAGAGCTTATTGCGCTCGCGGATCTTGCGCTCGGAAGCAAACTCGACGGGAATCGCAGGCATTATTTACATGCGTGGGGCCCCACCTCCACGCCCGACGCCCTCGCGCCGCGGCGCTCGGGGGTATCTAGAAGAGAGCGTCACCGAGCTCGTTTATTCCGCGACGACGGGCGAGTATAACTCGGGGACGAGATCTGCGGAATGCTGCCCCACATCCCCCGCCGGAGGGATTGCGCCTGGGCCTCGGCTGCTTTGAGCTCGTCGAGCCGCACGAGCGGCGTTCGGGCTGTCACCCGCGCAAGGCCTTCGCGGACGATTTCCGTGTTCACGACCAGCCCGTCTTCGCGGACCACGTACGCGAGGTGACGATTGTAGGCGTCGAGGGCGGCTCCTTCCTGCTCCAGGCGCACCCAATGGTGCAGGACGAGCGAGACCAGCTTGTCGCGCGCCTCCCGGGCAAAGGGCGCCGCGGTATCGAACCCGCGGCCCATTTCCGGCGCATCGATGCCCAGAAGCCGTACGCGTCCGAATCGTTCGACGTCAATGGTGTCGCCATCGATGACGGCACGGACCAACACTGGATCGGAGCGGGTCAGCCGAGAAGGTGAGGGCGGCAGTTGAAGAACTGCAGCAGCTGCAACGAGCAACGCGATCAAATTCTGCATTCGCGACTCCACTTCGCGCGGGTTTGCGCGGATCGCATGTGTGCCGGTGCAAGGGCCTCTCCATGGCGGCGGCGCGTCGTGAGCCCCCGCCACCGTTCTTCTCGCATCAAGAGCTGGTGCTTCGCGTGGCAGAACTGCTGAGGGCTCATGTCAGACCGCTCGGCTGCCCGCGCTGCGCGCGACCGCGTTCGACGTGTTTGCTTAGGTAACGAACCCGCTTCAGGCGGAGCGTGGGACGGCGTGAAGGCTGACTGGTCGCCCGTGGCGCACGCAGGAGAGGATTCGGCTGGGCAGCTGGTCAACGGAAGAGATGTGCTGCACTGCGCCGCGCTCGATCGCTTCCTTGGGCATGCCGAAGATCGCCGACGAGCCCTGATCCTGGGCGATCGTCTGGGCGCGGGCGCGTCGGAGCGCCAGCAGGCCCTCCGCACCGTCCCGCCCCATTCCGGTCAGGAGCACGGCAACCACGTCCACGTGAGGCAGGGTCACGAGCGAGTGAAACAACACGTCCACTGACGGCCGGTGAAAGCGCACGGGCGGTCCGAGCGCCAGAATCGTCCGCAGCTCATCGCCCAGACGCTCGACGACCAGATGCGACCCTCCGGGAGCCACGCACGCCATGCCCGGAGTCAGAACACCTCCGTCGACCGCTTCCACGACCTGCATCGGACTCACCGCATCCAACTGACGGACGAGCGGGCCCACGAAGTGCGGCAGCGTGTGCTGCACGATGACGATCGGAGGGGTGTCGGCCGGGAGGCGCGCCAGGAGCGACTCGAGCACGACGGTGCCCCCCATCGACGCGCCGATGGCGATGAGTGGACGAACCTTCACGGCTCCCACGCCCCAAATCGCACGGCCACGGGCCGGTCGTTCAGACAGAAGAACTGATCGTGCTCGGAGCGGGCGGCTCCGTCGCGGACGTCGGCCACGCGGGCGACCTGCGGCGGCTGCAACTCGAACGCCTGTCGGCGGTCGACGCGCGTCAACAGCACGCCGCACAGCATGTTGGCCAGCTCGCCGGCCACGTCGCCCAGCTCCTGATCGGTCAGGCCATCGGCGGGCGACCCGCCGGTGAGGGCGATGCCAAGCTCGCGCGCCAGCGCGACGGGCAGCCGGACCTCGAGCGATCCCTTGACCACACCGCGGAACCCGACGCGCGCGCGCAGCCACGCCGCCGGCGCCGGTACGGAGCGTGACGCCTCACTGGCCGCAACCAGATCGGCGAACTCGCGCTCTTCGCAGGGGGCCGCCCACGCAAAGAACGCGTGCTCGGCCACTTCGGCAACGACCTCCGGCAGCAGCGTCAACAGCTCGGCCGGGGCAGGCGGACTAGAGGAGTGTGGCAAGGACATCACGAATCGCCTCCGGCTTGAAGGGTTTTTCGACGTATTGGCAGGCGTTCAATTGCACGCCCTGTTCGCGGCGCGCATTCGACCCGTCGGTCGAGATGATGACGCGCAGCAGATCTTTCCAGCGATCCTGACGATCGAGAGCCGCCAGCAGCTCGATGCCGGTCATTACCGGCATGTTGATGTCGGTGAAGAGGGCGTCAACCGAGATGGTTTCGAGCATCCGCAACGCCTCGGCACCGTTCGACGCCTCGTACACAGTGCCGAGCGGCACCTTCGAGAGTCCGGCGGCACGCTTGATCATCGCGCGCATCATGGCCGAGTCGTCGACCACGAGCAGATTGAGACGCTTGTCTGATCCAGCACTCATTGGGAAACCTCACAGGGAAGAATGACGTGATCGGTTCCGGTCTTGACGTCCAGCCGTCCGTCGGTGGCCGAGAGGTACACACTGCGCGGCGACAGGCCGCCTACCACTTCTCTGTCGATGAGGACGCCGTTACTCCACAGAAGCCTGCGGGCGGTCAGCACGTTGCGCTTGCCGATCGATTGCGGGGCTGTGCAGCCGGGCGCTGTGATCTCGGCGCCACCGGCCAGCCGCACCACGGCCCGGCCTTTTTGCAGCCCGCACTTGTAGGCCGTCTCAAAGAGCAGCGGAATGCCGGTGTCGGCAAACGCGCCCGGCTGTGCGCCCGCCCGTTCGGCGTGTTGCGCCGAGTCGGGCAGCAGAAAGTGCAGCAGGCCCGCCACCCGGGCCCGAGGGTCCCACAAGCACACCGCCACGCAACTGCCGAGGGCGGGGACCGAGAGAATGGCGTGCGGATCGTCGGTCACGACCAGCTCTCCGACGCCGACGGTGATCGGCTGCGCATGTGGGTACTCGCCCACCGGATGCTCGACGATCGCCAACGTGGTCACGGTGTCCTCCGACGATAGACGGCCGGCGCCACTCGATGGAGATCGTGGTCGAGGCCCGCAAGGTTTTCTGCATGCGAGACGAACAGATGCCCGTCCGACGCCAGGTTCGCGACGAGCACGGCGAGGGCCTGCTGGCGCGCAGGGCGGTCGAAGTACATGAGCGTGTTGCGGCACCAGATGAAGTCGCGTGGCCGAGCCAGCCGTCGAGGCTCCATCAGGTTGGCCTGCTCGAAGCGGACGAACCGGCGCACCGGCAGCATCACGCGCGCCAGACCTTCCTGCTCGCCCACACCGCGCTCGAAATAGCGCCGCCGCGTCTCCTCAGCGACATCCTGAACCGCGTCGAGGGGATACACGCCCCGGAGGGCCGTCGACAGGGCGGTCGAAGACACGTCGGAGGCGAACATGTCGATCTCGCACCCGCCCCGGCCCTGGAGCTGGAGCACGTCGAGCAGCGTCATCACGAGCGAGTACGGTTCTTCGCCTGTGGCGCAGCCGGCACTCCACCCGGCGATGGTGGTCGCGCCGCGAGCGAGCAGTCCGGGCACGATGCGGTCGGCGAGAAAACGGAAATGCTCGGATTCACGGAAGAAGCTCGTCTTGTTGGTGGTCAGCGCGTCGACGAGCGCCAGCTGCTCGGCCCCGGTCTCGTCTTTGCGCACGTGGCTCACGTACGCCCCGAACGTGCTGAACCCACGCGCCCGCAGTCGTTTCTGAAGTCTGGCGTTGACGAGTGCCGTCTTCAGGTCCGTCAGGCGGATGCCGCTCCGGTCATAGACAAGACGCGCGATCGCCGTCATGTCGTCCGGCGTCAGAGCGGGATAGACGTCGTTCACGGTCTCGCCTCCGCCGCCACGGCCGGTCCTACCCCGTCCAGCACCAGACGCTCGACATCCAACACCATGGTGATCCCCGACTTGGTGCGCGCGACGCCGGTGACGTCATGCCTCTCGGTGGCCGCCGCGCCGCTCCGATTCTGCACGTCAGCGTCCGCAATGCGCGTGACGTCGAGGGCGGTATCCACAATCAAGCCCGCCTGGTGGCGAACGGCGCCGCGCTGGAGGGTGACCACCACGATGCACGTGCGCTCGGTCGGCTCGGCAGACGGCAAATCGAGCCGCATCCGGAGATCGAGGACCGTGACGATTTCCCCGCGCAGATTGATCACGCCCTTGACCGACGGTCCCGCATGGGGCACGCGCGCCGGCGGGACCCACCTGATCACTTCGCGGACGCTCAAGGCCGGGACCGCATAGACTTCACCAGCCACGAGGAACGTCACGTACCGCTCCGCAGCCGTCGATCGGGGTCCCTGCCGGTTCGCCTGGAAGCTTGTAGTCATCATCACGAATATCCTTCGGTCACGCTGCCGCGCGCGACGTGGCGTCCATCAACTGGAACAGGCCCGTCGGGTCGAGAATCAGCCCGACGCCGCCGTCGCCCAACACCGCTCCGCCCGAAAACCCGCGAACCCGGTCGATCGTCGTCAGCGGCTTGACCACAAACTCCTGAACGCCGAAGACGTAGTCGACCTGAATGGCCGCGCGGCGACCGTCCACGTCGATGACCAGCACGACGCTATGCCCGTCGACGGCCTGCTGGCGGCGGCCACCGAGGAGCATCGACAACTCGATAAACGGCATCGTGATGTCGCGGACCTGGACGAAGGGCTTGCCGCCCGGCCCCTGATGAATGTCGCAGTCGGCCCGCCGCAAGGCTTCTCGGAGCACGTGCGCCGGCAGGACGAATCGCTCGTCTCCGGCCCGAAGCAGCACGCCTTTGAGAATCGCCATGGTGAGCGGCACCCGCAGGGAGAACGTCGTACCCTGATCAACGGCCGTTCGGATATCGACCCGCCCGCCCAAGGCCTCGATGTTTCGACGTACGACGTCCATGCCGACGCCGCGGCCTGAGAGGTCGGTGACGGCCTCGGCGGTCGAAAACCCTGGCTCGAAAATCAGACGGTGCAGCTCCGATGACGACAGGTCGTCGGCGTCGCCGATGAGGCCGCGAGAGACCGCCTTGGTTCGAATCTTGGCCGCGTCGAGGCCGCGACCGTCGTCGGAAATCTCGATGCACACCTGCCCTTCGTGATGCGACGCGCACAACACGAGCTCGGCACGTTCGGGCTTGCCGAGCCGTTGCCGCGTCGCCGCGTCTTCCACGCCGTGATCGATGGCATTGCGGACCAGATGCATCAGCGGATCAACGAGCTCTTCAATCACGTGCCGATCGAGCTCGGTCGTCTCTCCGGCAATGACGAGATCGACGGGCTTGCCGCACGCGTGGCTGGCGTCGCGCACGACGCGCGCGATGCGGCGGAACGTGCGCCCGAGCGGCACCATGCGCATCGACAGCGACACGCGCTGCAGCTCGGAGAGCAGACGCCCGAAGGTGGAAAACTGACGGGCCACTACCTGATCGGATTGGGCGAGCGCCGGGCAGGCTTCGCGGATCATCGACTGCAGGATCATGAGCTCGCCGACCATGTCGACAAGCGTGTCCAGCCGCCGCGTGTCCACCTTGATCGACGCCGGCTCTTCAAACCTCTGGTGATCGTCGGCCGATGCGCCGCTGCCCGCAGGCGTCGCCTGCGCATGAAGCCCTTGCGCCAGGAGATCGAGCGCCTCCTTGAGCAGGTCCACGGCTTTGAGGATCTGGTCCACCTCGTCTTGGCCGAGGCGCCGCTCTTCGGACCGGATCTCCTCAAGCAGGCTTTCGATCCCGTGCGCCACTGTGCCGACGGCTCTCGCGCCGATCGAATAGGCGTTGCCCTTGATGGTATGGAACGAACGGTAGACGGCGTCCACGAGCGACCGGTCGGCCGGCGCCTGCTCGAGCTCCAGGACGAGCGTCTCGATGCTCGCCAGGTGCTCGCGTGCTTCGCTCACGAAGAGATCCGCCATCTCCCGGTCGGCGAGCAAGGCCTCGAGGTCGGCCGCTGGCATCATGCTCAGAATCTCCGGTACGTGCCCGTGTTGGCGAGGTCGGCGTCGACGGCGATTCGGTTCTTGACCGACGATGGCTGGCCGAGCTTGACGATGTTTCGCGCGGTCGGCCGGGCGACGGACGTCTTGGCCGGCGCCTCCGCATCGGCGCGCACGCTGTCTTCGCCATGCACCAGCCTGTGGATCGACGAGGCGATCCGAAGCGTCACGCTCGACTGCGCAGTCATCTCCTGGCTGGCCGCGGCATTCTCTTCCGACGTGGTCGCGAGCGTCTGGGTGACCTGCTCCATCTGCGCGATGGCTTCCGACACCTGACCGATACCCTGCGCCTGCTGCCGGCTGGCCGCGCACACGTCGTCGGCCAGTTCGCGAACCTGACGCACGTGCGTGGTAATGTCGCCGAGCGACGCGGCCAGCTGCTCGACCCGCTGCCGCCCGTCGCGCGCCTTGGTCACCGATTCCTCGACAAGAGCGGCCGTTTCTTTTGACGCGGTGGCCGAGCGCTGCGCCAGGTTCCGCACTTCTTCGGCGACCGCGGCAAACCCGAGGCCGGCCTCACCGGCACGCGCGGCTTCGACCGCCGCGTTGAGGGCGAGGATGTTGGTCTGGAAGGTGATTTCGTCGATCGTCTTCAGAATCCGCGAGACCTTCTGGCTCGACTCTTCGATGCTCGTCATGGAGAGGGACGCGGCGCTCATGGCCTGATTTGATTCGACCGCCTTCTGGTCGGCCGCCCGCATCAGCGTCGCTACCTGCTGCGCATGATCGGCGTTCTGGTTGGTCATCGACGACAGCTCTTCCATCGTCGCCGACGTTTCCTCGAGCGAGGCGGCCTGCTCGCTCGCGGTCTGGGCGAGCGACTGCGCCGAGGTGGACACCTGGGCGGCCGCCGTGGCCAGGTCATTGCCGCCTTCGAGGCACTCGTCCGAGATCTTCTCCAGATTGCGGCTGACCCGCTCGGCCGCGATCATTCGATGCACGGCGACGAAGATCGTGCCCGCAAGGAGGAGCAGCATCCAGGCGCGCTGCCAGGCGTACGCCAGCTGGCCGCTCGTGGCGAGTTCGCTCAGCTCCTTCTTGATCAACGCGCTCAGCTCGGAGGAGGCCTGCTGTGCCTGATCGTTGACTTGGTGAGTCAGCGCGAGCGCCTGCGCGGCGGCGGTTTGGTTCTGCGCGCTGGCCAGATCCTCGACGGTCGCCGCCCGCCGCCACCATTCTGCGGTGGCGCTGCGGACCTTGGCCGCCTGCGCCTTGACCTCGTCGGAGTGATGCCCCTGCTGAATGCGGTCGAGCGATACCGTCATCAGATCTTGCCGGCCCACCAGATACTTGACCTGATCGGCGACGTTCTGCATCTCGTGCCGAGACGCAGCCGCGACGATGCCGTCGAGCCGCACCTGTACAGTGCCAACCTGTCGCTCGATGAGCGCGGCTTCACCGAGGGCAGGCGCCGTGACCAGACTGGCGTCGGCCAGCTTGCTGGCCAGCGTCTGTGACACAAAGAGTCCACCGAGGCCAAGCGCCACCGTCATCGCCAGGATGAGGCCGTAGATGAGCTTCGATCGGGTGTTCCGATGCATGCGCATGATGTTTCTCTTACCTCTTTAGTGAGCCAATGCGATCCTCGCCCCGCCCACCAGGCGTGTACGAAACGAGTTGGGTTCTGACGTTACGGAATTCGTCGGTGAGCAAGTCCACAAACGAGGGGGCCTCGGACAGCCGGCCGGCGGCCAGCGCCTCTTCGAGCCCGGCGGCCTGAGCGCGCATCCGCTCGGCGCCGATCGTGGCGCAGGCACCTTTGAGGCTGTGGGCCACGCGACCGAGCGCCAGCATGTCTCCGCTGTCGGCCGCGTTGCGCGCCTCGATCAGCCACCCGACGGTCTCGTCGACAAACAGGCCGACCATCTCGGCGAGCACATCCGGCTGCCCTTCTTCCTGGAGGGCGGCGAGCGCCTCGAAGCGGTCGACATCGAGCGTGACGGTCCTGGTTGACGTGGTTTTCATCTGAGTCCGGAGCGCCCATTGAGCAAGGCATCTGCCAAGGCGACTTTGGCTGGAAGCGGTGAAATGCGCGGCGAAGATGCGCAGAGCGGGCAAATCAGGTGTGCCGATTTGGAACATCCAAGGCCCCAAAAGCGCGCACTGGGGCTGTGCCATCATGTCGGCGCCGTGAAGCGACGCAGACCGAATCTTCCTCGGGCGACGACGCCGACCGCAGTCGCCGCGTCGACGACAGGCACGCCATACCTGAATCATCCCGCCCGCGTGGGGCTGATCTTCGGCTCGTTCTTTGTGCTCTGTGTGCCGCTGGCCACTCTGTACCTCGGCACCACCTCCACTGCGTCGCCCGCGTCGTGGTTACTGCTTTCTCAGATCTACACGATTGGATTGGGCTACACCCATTTCGCGATCACGTTCTCGATTTACTTGAACAGCAGGAACCTCGAATTCTTTCGATCGTCGCCGAGGAACACCGCGGTGTATTTCGGTGGACCGATCCTTATTTTGTCGACCTGGTTTCTGATCGGTTTTCTCGGCATCAACGAGCGCACGCCAGGATCGTCGGCCGCGTTTCTGACATACCTGTTCTACTTCGCGTTATTGACCAAGCTCGCGGACTACCTGCACGTCGTTCGTCAAAGCTTCGGCGTGCTTCAACTTTTCAAGAAACATGTGCCCGCTCCGTTTCCATATTGGATGCGACGCATCGAGAATGCCTTTTTCATCGTGCTGCTGGCGTTGCAGCTGCTGACGTATACGGAAGGGCTCAAGGCCGACAGCATGAACGCCGCGCGATTCAATATTGACAATCCCTACACGCAGCTCGCGCTCGGCGTGGCCGTGGTGTTGTTTCTTGTGATTCTGTCCGGCTACGTGTTGATGGCGAGGAAGGTCGCCGGCGAGCGAGGCACACTGCTGGTGCCTCTGCACTATTTCTTGTTGCAGACCGCGAGCGCGTGCCTGCCCATCTATTGGTCGACGCTGTATCTGGCGAGCCTGGCCATGCACTACGTCGAGTACCACGTCATCATGTACCCGCGCGTCTTTCAGGCGCCGCTCGCATTAGACAGCACGGTCGATCGCCTGTCGCTGTGGCTCCGGTCGCACAAGATCGTCTTCTATGTCGTGCTCGGCACGGTCGCCTATCTGTTCATGGGGAATGGCATCAACCGGCTATCGGCATTCTTGCCGCTCGCGCTCGTCTGGTTCCTGTTGAACCTGTTCAATGGCGTCACCATGGCTCACTACTTCATCGAGGCGTTTGTCTGGAAGTTCGGCGAGCCCTTCTATCGTCAGACACTGGCTCCCCTCTACTTTCCTTCCTCAGCCGGGACAGCCAAGGCCAAACTCGCCCGGGCGTAGGCGTTGCGCAGCGGTCGTACCGGCTGACGGCGGCCGATGCCGTCCAGCCGTGAAACCGTGTTCAGGACAGTTCGGCGGGGGTGAGCTCGTACTGGCGGAAGGTGAGATTGAACCGGCCGACGAGGCCGAGGTCTGGCGGCGAGGTGCCGGGCACAATCCGCGAGACGCCGTGGTAGCAGAGCCTGGCGTCCCCGCCGAAGACAAACGCGTCGCCCGACTTGAGCAGCACCGCCTCGACCGGATCGCGGCGCCGCAGCCCGCCGAAGAGAAACCGCGCCGTGTCGCCGAGCGACACCGACACCACCGGCAAGCCCGCCGCAATCGACGACGGGCTTTCGTCCTTGTCCTGATGCAGGCCCATGCGGCCGTCGGCATCGTAGTAATTAAGGATGCAGAGGTCGGCCCGCAGGACCATGCCGACCGAGGCCGCGATCTCGCCGGCGAGCTCGCCGAGCTCGGGAGGCAGCAACGGCACCTCGGCGTGGTCGAAGTCGCTGCGAGTTGGCTCGTATCGATACGTCTGCCCGTTCCAATGGCGGCCGAGACAGAGCATGCGCACGTGCATGCGGCCACCGCCGCGCACGATCGGGACGTAGCCCGGCACCTCGCCGTCGATCAGCGCGCGGCAGCGGTGTACGAACGAGCGCTGCTGATCGAGCGTCAGGTGACTGCGAAGATGGAAGGCGCCGAGCGGCGGACTCACACCCGTACGTTATCATTGCCGGCTGTGAAACGGTTGGGGCTCGTCGCCGCCGTCCTGATGCTGCTCGTCGTGAGGCCGGTCTCGGCCCATCCGGTCCCTTTCAGCTATCTGGATCTGCGACTGCAGCCCGGTTCCATCGATTGCGTCTTCGTCGTGCACATCTTCGACGCGGCGCACGATCTTGAGGTGACACCGGTGGAGCGCCTGCTCGATCCCGCCGTGGCCACCGAGCACAGCCGCGCGCTCATTAACATCGTGACCTCACGGCTCGAGGTCGCCGCGGACGGCCGCGCGCTCGCGATCGACTGGTCGGGACCCGAGGTGCTCGCAGACCGCCAATCGTTGCGCCTGAGCGCGCACGTGCGCCTCGACGGCGCTCCGGGCACGCTGTCGGTGCACGCCGCGATGTTTCCCTACGACCCCAGCCATCAGACATTTCTCAACGTCTACGAAGGCGAGACGCTGACGCAGGCCATTCTCGACCACGAGAAGCCGAGATTCGAGTATTTCGCCGGCACGCGGCAGGGCGCCCTCGCCGTCGTCCGCAAATTTGTGCCGGCGGGCATTCATCACATCCTGATCGGACCCGATCACCTGCTGTTTCTGTTCGGCCTCCTGCTCCTCGGCGGCACGATCGGTCAACTGGCGCTCGTGGTCAGCGGCTTTACCGTCGCCCACAGCATCACGCTGTCGCTCGCGGCTCTCAATATCGTGACGCCCTCTTCGCGCATCATCGAGCCGGCCATCGCACTGAGCGTCGTCTACGTCGGGGCGGATAATCTGCTGGTGCGCGACGGGCGCGACGTGCGTGTGTGGATCGCCTTCGCGTTCGGATTCATTCACGGGTTCGGCTTCGCGAGCGTACTTCGAGAGATGGATCTGCCGGCGCGGGCACTCGGCTGGTCGCTCTTCTCTTTTAATGTGGGCGTCGAAATCGGTCAGTTGCTCGTCGTCGTCGCGGTCGCATCGGCACTTGGCGCGCTGCGGGCAAGAAGTGAAACGGCAGGACGGCAGCTGGCATTCGCCGGCTCCATCATTGTCGTCGCCGCCGGTGCGTTCTGGTTCGTGCAACGGGTGTTCTTTCCTGGAGGATTGTCATGAGACGAGGTCTGTTCCTGGGTGTGTTGATCAGTGTCGGTGTGCTGTCGATGGCGGCGGCAGGATTTCAGGGACCGCCTCAGGGGCCGCCGTCCCAAGCGGCTCTGGCGGCGACGAAGATCGAGAAGGTCAAAGACAACCTCTACATCATCACCGGGTCGGGCGCGGCCGACTTCAACTCGTTCAGCGGCGGCAACAGCGCCGTGTTCATCACCGATCGTGGCGTCGTGCTCGTCGACACCAAGCTCGCGGGCTGGGGTCAGGTGCTCCTCGACCGCATCAAGACGGTCACCAATAAACCGGTGGTCACCATCATCAACACGCACACCCACCGCGATCACACCGGCAGCAACGAGTTCTTCGGCACGCAAGTCTAGAGCGTCGTACAGGAAAACACGAAGGCGCTGATGGCAACGATGGACGCGTTCAAGGGCGACAAGGCGAAGTTCCTGCCGACCAAGACCTTCAAGGACCGGATGACGATCAACGCCGGCAAGGATCAGGTGGATCTGTACTACTTCGGCAAGGGAACACCGGCGGCGACACCTGGGTGGTGTTCCCCGCGCTGCGCGTGATGCACGTCGGCGGGGGCGCAGAGCGAGATGAAGGCCGGCAAGACCGTCGATCAGGCCGCAGCCGAGTACAAGGTCCCGGCCAAGTACGCCGGCTACCAGGCCGTCGTCACCGACGGATTCGGAGGGGTCAAGGCCAACGTTCAGGCCGTGTACGACGAGTCTAAAAAGTAGCGGCGACTCCGACCGGGCAGCTGACGCCGGTCCCGCCGAGGCCACAGTAGCCGCCGGGATTTTTCGCGAGGTACTGCTGGTGGTAGTCCTCGGCGTAGTAGAACTCGGGCGCGGGTAGAAGTTCGGTCGTGATCCTCCCGTGGCGGGCGGCGGCCAGTTCCTTCTGGTACGCGGCCCGCGACGCCTCCGCCGCCTGCCGCTGTCCGTCATCGAACCAGTAGACGCCGGACCGATACTGGGTTCCGACATCGTTCCCCTGCCGCATGCCCTGCGTCGGATCGTGATTCTCCCAGAAGATCTTCAGGAGATTCTCGTATCGAACGACGTTCGGGTCGAAGACCACCAACACGACCTCGGCGTGACCGGTCATGCCGCTGCAGACCTCGCGGTACGTTGGATTCACCGTGTGGCCGGCTGCATAGCCGACGGCGGTTGAATAGACGCCGGGGGTTTGCCAGAACTTCTTTTCGGCGCCCCAGAAGCAGCCCATCCCGAACATCGCGCGCTCGAGACCGTCGGGAAACGGCGGCTCGAGACGATGACCGTTGACGAAATGCGTCCCGTCCATCGCCGTCACTGCAGATGCGCGCGAATCTGCCGGTTCAGAGAGTGATACTGGCGCCGCACGTTCTTTAATTTGTCGGCGTCATGCGCCGCAACCGCCGCCGCGCGCGCTTTCTTCAGCGCGTGCATCTTCGCCTTGATGCCCGCCTTGTCGATCCCCGCCACGTGATGATGTTCGTGGGCGTCGATGCCGAGCGCCTTGCAGAGGGCAGGCAACAGGTGGTCTTTGTTCAGTTGCGAATACCCCTGCACGGCTTCGTGCTGCTCGACGGTCTTGGCAATTTCCCGCAACTCCTGAATCGTCTTCGCTTTCAATTCCGAATATGTGTAGGCCATGGGCGCAGTATACAGCTGACGGCGCAAGGCTCAAGGCTTAGGCCGGCTTGAGCCCTGAGCCCACGCGATCACCTGACGTAGAGCTCGAGGCGCGGGAAGGCGAAGCGCCCAGCCACCTCGTCGACGATGTTGACCTGGCAGGTATAGAGGCCGGGCTTGAAGCTATTGGCGGGAATCTCAAACTGGAAAATGGCCGCCTTGCGATCGGCCGCGTCCACGCGCGTCCGCTCGACGACCGGCGTTTCGAACACCTTCACCTTCCCCCGATAGAACGCCAGGCTGGTCCGGACTTGCGGCGCGCCGTTCTCGGAAGCCGGATCGTACACCTCGTAATAGAAATACAGCTTCTGCTCGCGGCCGACGATGTGCGTGAGATTCGGGACGAGCTCCACCCCTTCTCGAACGAGGGGACTGACCGTCTTGCGGCCGCCCGCGTTCTGGAGCTGCGTGCTCAGGACGAGCGAGCTCACTTTCACCGGCGCCTGTTTGAGCTCGGGCACGACCACCGCCGTCTCGAAGGTGCCCATCTGTCCCGTGGTGTTCTCGCGGACGACAATCTTCACGGAGAACCGGCCTGGCGGCAGCGTGACGCCGGTCTGATAGAGCACCTGCCGCGCCGCCAGACTGTCGGCGCTCGCCGGTGGCACGGTCATCGTGTCGCGGATCCGTCCGACCGGAAAGCCTCGCTCGTCTCGGATGAAGCCCGCCACGTCGAGCGTGACCTTGTCCTTCGACGGCGGCACGGCGTTCCCGGGAACGGCGAGCGACACCGGAACGTAATACCTGTCCGCCGCAAGACGGAACCAGCCGGTCGTCACGAACATCGGCACATCGGTGGCCGGGATTTGCGTCGACAATTGTTCTTGAAGCTGAACCTCGCGATCGCTCTGCGCGGTGTGCGTGAAATCGCGGTCCGCGTAGTAGCCCGCGCGGGCCTCCACCTTGGCGTCGGACTTGTTCTTCAGACGAACGCTGATGCGGCGGTAGCGCCCGTCCCTGCTCGGGTTCGAGCTGGCAAAGCCGAGGATGTAGTACGACGAGATGTCCCTGGTCACTTTCGTGAACGCCTCACCGAAATCGTTCGTGTCGGTGAACGCCGTTCCGCCGGTGTCGGCCGCGAGCGTCGTCAACGTCTCCTGTTGCGCCGCGAGCTGGCTGAACTGCTGCGCAACGGCCTGGCCCGAGAAGGCGCCGACGCCGCCGCGGCTTCCCTGGCGTCCGCCGCCGCCGGGCACAACGGCTTGCAGGCCCCGTGAGTCAATCGGGTAGACGGAGACGTTCGCCCGCACGGCGGCGTTGACCGCCGCGCGCAGCTCGACCTGATTGTCGGTGCCGCTCCTTTGGATGCCGGAGCTGAAATAGAGAATCGCCTTCTTCTGCTGAATCGGCGCCATCGCCTCGGCCAGCGTCTTGAGCGCCCGCAGCCGCACGTCGTTATTGAAGGTGTCGAGCTCCTGCGCGCTCGCGTCAACACTCGTCGTCGCGTCGGTCGCCGCGGCAGCCGCTTCGTCGGTCGCCGCGGTGCTCGCGTCCACGGCGGCGGCCGCGGTGCCGTCGGCCGCCGAGAACGCCATCAGGACATCGCGGACCTTGTCTTTGCTGCTCGTAAAGTCTGTCAGGACCTGCAGGCTCGACCCGATGGAGGCGACCGCCACCAGATCGGCCGGCGTCATTTGTCCGTCCACCCACTTGAGCGCAGAGTCGGCGGCCTTCTGCACCTCCTCGGGCTGCATGGAGCTCGTGTCGAAGAGCAACGTGATCAGACGATGACCCGCGACGTCTTCTGATGTGAGCGGCGTCGGCGCGGTGTCGTCACTCGATTTCGCCGCCGCGGCAGGCGTCGAACGAGCAGCAGCGGCCGTGGCGACACCCGACAGCGTAGACGAGGCCTCGATCGACTGCGCCGTCGCCAGAATCTCCTCGAACGCGAAGGTGAGAATGTCCTGTCGCTTGCCGTCTTCGACCAGCTCGAAGTCGTTGGCCGTCAAGCCCTTCACCACCACGCCATTCTTGTCGCGGACAACGACGTCCACCAGCACGAGGTTGACGCCGCTGCGAAACAGGGGAACCGGCGCTTGAGGAGCTGGCGCGTTCTGCTGACCCAGCAGCGCCGTGCCCGCTGCCACAACCATCGCGGCCGCGCAGGCAGCAAGAGAGCGGCGCAGGCTCGCACCCTTGCACGCTCGCACTATTTGCACCTCTCGCACCCGTCGCACGCTCGCACCTGTCGCACGTTTCGCACCCTCTAGAATCTGAATCGCGTCGTCAGCGTGAGAGCCCGCATCGGCCGCGCCGAGAGGACCTGCCCGAAGGTCGGAGAGTTGACGTTCGTATCGATGGCCTGCCACTGCACGGTGTTCAGCAGGTTCGTGGCGTTAATCTGCAGCGTCACGCCCTTGTTGCCGCCGAGCGGCACGTCCCGGATGAGCGATCCGTTCAGCTGGCTGCCGCCCGGACCGATGATCATGTTGCGCGAGGAGTCGCCAAAGAGCCCCGCCTGCGGGACCGCGAACGCGCTCGTGTTGAAGAATTCGCTGAGCGTCGGGTCGTTCTCTGAAATCGGCGCGCCCGTGTAGTCGGCTCTGAGCGCTCCGTTGGTCCCCTGAGCCACGTCGCTCGCGGCGCCGACGACGCGAGCCGTCAGCGGTGTGCCCGTCTGCGCGGTGTACGCGAGCGTCAAGGACCAGCCGCCAACGATCGTGGGCAGAAGGCCTGGGTTGGCGAGCCAGCGACGGTTCGGACCGAATGGCAGCTCCACGAGCAGGTTGCCCGTGAACTGCTGACGTCGATCGAAATTCGACAGCGCCCACTCCGACGCCAGATCCTGATTGTTCTGGGCGACGGTCGTACCGCCGGCGCCCAGAGACGGCGAATTGTCCATCGCCTTGGCCAGCGTGTACGACGCGCTGCCGCTGACGCCGTGCGCGAGACGCCTCACCAGCTGGAAGTTGCCGGCGTTCATGATCGAGTGGCCGGTCGACGACTCCCAGGTGAACGGCTCCACGCCGGTAATAAGGAGCGTGCCGTCCGGCCCGCGATTCGGCGCGCTCAAGACGTCGAGGTCGGTGCCTTTCGTGCCCGTGTAGCCGATGACGATGGACCAGATCGCGTTGAGGTTCCGGCTAAGCGTCGAGTTCCACGTCTGGATCGTGCCCAGGGCATAGTCTCTATCCACGCCATAGTTGTTCGTGGTCCCCGTGAACGCGAGCAGCGCATCTTGGAGCGACAGCGGCGTCGTATTCGTGCCGGCGACGGTTCCGGTCTGGGCAAACGGCGGCTGCGCGACGAGCTGCCTGGCGATCGCCGCGTACGAGCCCGGGTTGTACGTGATGCTATAGCCGCCGCGCAGGATCGTGCCCGGCGCCACGCGGTACGCCACGCCCACGCGCGGCCCGATGTTGTTGATGTCGGTGTTCAGCAGACCCGTCGGAAAGGCGCCGGTGTACGGTCCGACCGCCCCCGGGACGACCGGAGCCACCGCCGTGAAGCCGGGCGCAGCGTCGAGATTGGCCATCTGGCCGCTCACCTCGACATAGGGCTTCACCAGCTCGTACCGGAGACCCAGGTTGAACGTCAGCTTCGCGTTCTTCTGCCAATTGTCTTCCACGTACGCGTCGAACGAATGGCCATGCAGATGGGTGATGTCGCCGACTTGAAGCGTCGCCTGCTGCGGCGCGCCGAGCAGAAAGTCCGCGAAGTCGGCGCCGGTCCTACCGGCGACCGGCGATCCACCAGATGCGTAGAGCCCGGTGAAGGTGAAGCTGCCGCGCGGATTCGAATTGCTCTGCGAGGTGGAGTTATCGAACCGGTAGTCGCCGCCCATTCTGATCTGGTGCGTGCCCACCGGGTGCGACCAGACGTAGCCCGTCGTGATCCGGTTGTCGGTCCGAACGTTGGCCGACGCGCCGCGCAGGCCGGTGTAACCGGAAAACGAGAGGTTCGGCACGCCCCAGTTGAGCGGGTCGGTGGACGCCACGCTCGGATAGGTGATGCCAGCCTGACCAGCGACGTTCTGGACGCCGGAAAACGCATTGGTGGACTCGGCCGACGAGTGCGTGACGCTGACCGTAAAGTTGTGGACCGACCGGCCGCGCGACACGTTGAGAGAAATCGGCGTCGCGATGCTCGTGTTCGTGGTCTGGCCGCCGAGGCTCGGGAACACGTTGAGCTGCTCGTTCTCGTTCCGCCGGTACTGCATCTGCACGTTCAGCATGATGTTCGTCCCGCGCCCCGCCCCACCGCGACCGCCGCCTGGGCCCCCGCGTCCGCCGCCAAACCCGCCGCGACCGCCGCCCGGGCCTCCTCGACCGCCCGGCACCACCGTCGGCGACAGATTCTGCGTGACCCGCAGGCTGATGTTGTCCGACGTGGTGTGCGAGGTCGTCGAGACGTGATAGTTCTGCGACGTGCCCGGCAGATTCGGGAGTGGAATGTAGCCGAGCAACGCGGCAGCGGTTGGGTCGACCCGGCCGGACGGAATCTGATTGCCCGCGAACGGCAGGCCGTTGGCGGGATCGACGAGTTGAATCGGGCTCGAGGAGAAATCGCCGTTCCGCATCGCCTGCGTCGGCACGGTCGCGTACTGATCGAAGAGGTTGTTCGATCGGTTGCCCGTGTAGTTGATCTGGAAGTTGGTGCGGCCGCTGGTGTCTGCGTACACCTTGGGAATGCGGAGCGGCCCGCCGAACGTCGTGCCGAAGTTGTTCTGGGCGAACTGCGGCTGGCTGGCCGGCGCGTCGGGCCGCACCTGATACGGCAGGGCGTTCAGCGCCGAGCCGCCAAACGTGTACGTCGTGGTGCCCTGGTACGGACTCTGGCCGCGCGCGCCGCGTCCGCCGAGCACGAAGCCGCCACGCCCAGGACCGCCACCGCGCGCGCCCGGTCCGCCTGGCCCGCCCGGGCCGCCGCGGCCGCCTGGTCCGCCCGGTCCGCCGCGGCCGCCTGGACCTGGACCGCCGGCGCCGCCCGGACCACCCGCGCCGCCGGCGATCGGCTGGCCGTCGGCCCCCACGGCGCCGCCCGCAAAGATTCCGGTCGCCGGATCGAACTGGCCGGCGCCGATGGCCGCAAAGCGATCGTTGATGGCGCCGCGATCGAGACTGGTGGCGTCGCCGCTGCCGTTAATCGCCACGGCGTCGGACTGCGCGGTCTGCGCCGAAAATCCTGGGGGCAGGAGTCTCGTCACCTCGGCCGGGTCGGCGGGCGCCGCCGTGTCGACCGTCGCCGCACCGTTGGCGTCGGTCTGCACGTTGAGCGTTTCGAACCGCTGCGCCGCTGGCGCCGCTGCTGCGTTGGTTCGCGCCGCCGCTGGTGGATTCGGCGCCCCTGTCGGGCGACGCGGCGTTAACGTCAGTTTGAAATCGACCGTGGTGTCGCACGGCGCGTCGGCCAGCGTGAGATCGCGCTCGGCTCCAGTGAAGGCCGTGAGATCCGCTGAGACGTGATACGTCGCGTTAGGCCCGAAGAGGATGACATAGCGGCCGTCGAGATCGGTCGAGGTCGCGGCCTTGAGCTCGGTGCCCATATGCACGACCACCGTCGCACCGGGCAACGGATCGTTGCCGCTCGTGACGCGTCCGTCGATGCGACACCGCGGCGCGGCCTGAGCCGCTGGAACCGGTGGGGATTGAGGGGATCGCGCGCCCGCAGCGACGCCAGCCGCCGCGCTGACGACCAACCCGAGACCGAGCCGTGTGAAACTGGAGTGTCGGCCTGTGGATGACAACAAGGGGTATTACGACGCGGCCATCCGGCTGTTGCAGCCGTCAGGGTGCCCTTAGACTTGCCTTATGCCTTCGGCGCCGGCTCGAAGGCGAGCGCGACGCCATTCATGCAGTAGCGCAGCCCAGTGGGCTTGGGACCGTCTGGAAAGACGTGACCCAGATGGCCGCCGCACTTCGCGCAGTGGACTTCGGTCCGTGCCATGAACAGGCTCTTGTCGACCGTCGTGGCCACGGCACCTTCGATGGGTTTGAAGAAGCTCGGCCATCCGGTGCCGCTCTCGAACTTGGTGTCCGACGTGAAGAGCGGCTCTCCACAGCCGGCGCAACGAAAGGTCCCGGTCCCTTTCTCGCGATTGAGCGGGCTCGTGCCCGCGCGCTCGGTGCCGTGCTGGCGCAGCACGTAGAACTGCTCGGGCGACAGCGTCTCGCGCCACTCCTCGTCTGTCTTCTTCACAATCACCATATTAATGTAGCGCGCTCGGTCCTGCGACTCAGCGTTTTGCGCAGGAGTCGTCGTCTTGCGCAGGAGTCAGAGCAGCGAGCCCACCTCGCCGAGCATCGCTTTCCGGATGAGCGGCAGGGGCAGCGGTCCGAGTGTGATGAACGCATCGTGGAAGCGTTGCAGCGAATAGTCCGCGCCCAGCTTGGCCTTGTAGTCGTCGCGGAGCTTCAGGATCATCAGCTTGCCCATCGTGTAATAGCCGTAGAGCGCGTCGGCGGTCCCGCGCTTGGCTTCCTGGACGGCGACCGCATGCGGCTGATGCGCCGCTGTCTCGAACAGCTTCGTCGCCTCGTCGACCGACATTCCCTGCGTGTGCATCTTGATGCCGACGATGAAGCGGACGTCGCGCAGCATCGCGTCCTGAAGCTGCGCAAGCCGGTACTTCGGGTCGTCTCCGTGAAACCCTTCGTCGAGCATCATCTGCTCGCAGTAATGCGCCCACCCCTCGATGTTGGTGTTCGCGCCGAACACCTTCCGCACGTCTGACGGAAAGTTCTTCGCGTAGAGAAACTGGACGTAATGGCCGGGATACACCTCGTGCACCGAGACGTTCGACATCATCGCGTAGTACCACTGTCGCATGTAGTCGTCCTGCTCGGCGCGCGAGCGGCGCGGATCCGGCAGCGTCATGTTGTAGAACGCCTGGAGCTTCGCGGTTTCGAACGGCCCGGGCGTGTCCATCGACGCCGATGTCGTCGATCGCATGAAGGGAGGCGTTTCCTTGACGTGCGCCGGATCGGAGGGCGGAACCGTGATGATGTGGTGATCGACGATGAACGTGCGGATCGCGTCGAGCGTGTCTTGCGTCGCCTGCAGCAGCCGCGCGGCCGGCGGATGGTCGAGTTCGAGCGAGGCAAATACAGCGGCGGCCGGCCTGTTCGGATCGATCTTCTTCACCGTCGCCTGAAACGCGTCTTCGTTCTTCTGTCGATCCGCCTCCGCCACCTGCAGCAGGCGATCGAGAGGCAGATCGACCGCCTCGTTTGCTGCGAGCGCTCTCGTATACGTGTCTTGCCCGTACGCAAAACTGCCCGTCGCCTTCGGCAGCAGTTCCTTCTGCAGGAACGTCTTGTACGAGCCGAGTGCGGCCATCACCTCGCCGTTGGTCTGTTTGAACTCGGTGAGGAGCGTCTTGTCGTCGACGTCCTTGAATGCGGCGGGCACGTCATTCTTGAAGAAGCTGATATTGCCGTCGATCTGCTCGATCGCGATCTCTGTATAGATCTTGACCGGGTTACTCAGGTTCGTGCGCGCCTCCTCGAGCATGGCAGGCATCTTCTTCTCGCGCGCGATGAGCGCTTTCAGGCGTTCAGGTGCCGGCGCGTAGTCGCGCTTCATGATCACGTAGGCTGCGTTGGTGACGTCGGCGCTGTATGTGTCTGGATCCTTGGTCCACATCTTGATCGTGTCGAGCGCGAGCACGCCTGCGTCCAGGCTGTGCATCAGTTGTTCGCGATCGAGCGCGCTCGTCGGCGTCAGCGTCGCCGGATCGATGGCCGATAGCTTCGATCGAGAGTCCTTCAGCGCCGCGGACTCGGCCGCAATCGCCGCTTCTGAGAGATCGTCGAGCTGGTCGTCGTACCGGTGAATGCCAAGGTCAGTGGACTCACTCGGATGGCGCTTGTAGCGAGCGTCGAGGATGTCCTTGGCGAGCTGACCGAACGCGGCGTCACCAGATCCCGCGACGGGCGCGGAAGGTTGATTCGGTCTGCACGCCGCGGTAAGCGCGCCCACGAGCACGACGACGGGCCAGAACATGGACGCTTGCATTGCAGATTTCAGATTGCAGATTTCAGATTAGAAATCAGTCTGCAGACAAATCTGCAGTCTGAAATCTACAATCTGCAATGGACGTTAGCCCTGGACCGGCGGGCGGACGTTCTTGGTGATGAAGTCGATGATGTCCTGCATGCGCGTCCCGGGCTGGAACACGCCCTTGATGCCGACGTCCTGCAGCATCTGCTTGTCGGCATCCGGAATGATGCCGCCGACGACCACCATCACGTCGTCCATCTGCTTCTCTTTGAGGAGCTGCATCACCTTCGGACAGATGTGGGCGTGCGCGCCGGAGAGAATCGACAGGCCGATGACGTCGGCGTCCTCTTGCAGCGCGACCTGCACGATCTGCTCTGGCGACTGGCGCAGGCCCGTGTAGATCACTTCCATGCCCGCGTCGCGCAGGGCGCGCGCGATGACCTTGGCGCCGCGGTCGTGACCGTCGAGCCCGGGCTTCCCGATGATGACGCGAATTTTGCGCGTCGATGTTGTGGTTGCCATCATTATTCACTTGCGGCGGGGCCCCACCCCCGCCGCGAACTAACGCTAATGCCTCGCCTTGAATTCACCCTCGGCTCGGCATGGCCGCAGGCGCTCTATCTATTCAACCACAGCCAGCACGCGCCCCGCTTCCACGGACTGGCCCTCCTTGACGGCGACCTCTTTCACCTTGCCGGCCTTCGGGGAGACGATCTCGCTCTCCATCTTCATCGCCTCGACCACCACCAACCCCTGCCGCGCCTTCACTTCGTCGCCGGCAGCCACGAGCACGCGCACGACTTTTCCAGGCATCGGGGCCACCACGCGCTGCTCGCCCTCCGCCCCGCCCCCGGCATCGGCGGTGCGCCGGCGACGGCGCTTGTCGACCCCGATGCGCATGACGCCGTCCCACGTGTGCACGAGCAGGTCGCCGGCGACTCCGCTCTCCACGATCTCGACGTCGTGGCACGCGCCGCCCTTATCCAGCAGGATGAGGGACAGGCTCGAGTCATCGACCTCGCGCGCGTCGACCGTGTGCTCCTTGCCGTCGACGGCAATGCGGTACCGGCCCGCGGTCCCCGCCACGGGTTCGACCGAGACGCTGCGGGTTTTGCCGTTGACCTCGACCTCAAACGTCATGAGCTTCGCAGCGCGCCGAGGCGCGCCGCCTGTTGCCACAACGATCGGGATCCTCCGCCGCCGCTGTGGGTCTCCGGCGTTCGGCGACCCTGTAAGAACGTGTGCAGCGCGGCGCCGATGACCGCGGCCTCTTCGCTTTCGGGCGACACCTCCTGGAACGGCGCACCGTCGCGCGCCGCCAGCACGCGGTCGAGCAGCGTCGTGTCCATGCGCGCGGCCACGAAGTCCGGGTCGTGCAGAATCCACTGGAAGAACGGGATGGTCGTCTTGAGACCGCCGATCTCGTATTCCGACAGCGCGCGAGACATCCGCGCGATGGCCTGCGGACGATCCTCGCCCCAGGCGATCACTTTCGAGATGAGCGAGTCGTAGAAGATCGGCACCTCGAACCCGGCGGCGACGCCGCTGTCGTCGCGAATCCCCGGCCCGGCCGGCGAGCGCAAGTGACGAATCAGGCCGGGCGCCGGCATGAACTTGTTTTCCGGATCTTCGGCGTAGACGCGGCACTCGATCGCGTGTCCGTG
>JBGPHH010000018.1:0-29308 GCA_041484265.1 Vicinamibacteria bacterium | reverse complement strand
CTGCGCGATCTGCTCCAGCGGCTGCTCACCAAGCGCGGATTTACGGTCGAGGTGGCCGACGACGGCGCGAAAGCGTGCGGGCTGATTGATCAAACCGACTACGACATCATCTTCTGCGATATCCAGATGCCGAAGATGGGCGGTATGGCGCTCCACGACACGATCCGCAGACGGCAGCCCCAGAAGCTGGGCGCCTTCGTGTTCATCAGCGGCGACATCCTCAACGCCGAGCTCCGGCAGTTCGCTGATACCGCACAAACGCCGCTGCTTTCGAAGCCGTTCGGGATCGCCAAGCTCGACGCCGTGCTCGCGCAAGTGCTCGCGCGACGCGCGGCCGGACGCGACCCGCACGTGCAAGGCGAGCCTCTCTCCGTACCAGCCTGAGCATGATCGCGATCGACCTCATCGAAGTTACAGAACCCGGTCCGACAAACACCATCCTGTAACCCACCGGCACATGTGCTGTGCCATCTTCGCACACGCCTCTTCGAGTCGGCCCGTGCAAGTCTGTGCTGATAAATGACTTGACCGCACACTTACTGCCGCTTTGAAAACGGTACAGTTCGCGCATTAGGACAGGCCGCGATTAAGGAAAGAGGACCACTTTATGGAGCCAGCGGTCGCCCACCTCCCTTCACAGCCGCCTGTCGTATTTCGCGACGGATTCGGTGAGCGCTGCCGCGTGAGCGGCCCGGCCGAGATCGACAAGGTCGACGTGCTCTACCTGCGACGCGAGCTGACCGAGGTGCCGTCGTTTGAATTCGCGCTGCGCGAGCGCGCGAGCCGCCTGGCGCAGTTCCGCCATCCGCTGTTCGCCCGCATCCGGAACGTCGAGCGACTGAGCGATCGGAGCTCCACGATGGTCATCGTCTCGGAGACCATTGAGGGCGTCCGGCTGTCGGACCTTCTCGCCACTTCTCTGCCGCTCGAGATTCCGGCCGTGTTGCACCTGCTCCGCCAGCTGGTCCCGGCCGTGGCGGCGCTTCACAAGTTTGCTCCCGAGGCCGCGCACGGTGCGATCGGTCCCGAGCGCATCATCCTCACGCCGGACGCGCGCGTCGTCCTGGTCGAGCACGTGATGGGCGCCGCCATCGAGCGGCTTCGGTATTCCCACGAGCAGTACTGGAAGGAGCTGCGGGTCGCGTTCCCACGGCCGGCGGTCGTCTTGAAGAACGATCAGCGCACCGACGTGACGCAACTTGGCGTCGTGGCCCTCTCGTTGATCCTGGGCCGCCTGCTTCACCCCGAAGAGTATCCCGCGTCGATCGGCGAGATCGTCGCGTCGGCCTGGACGGTCTCCGTGCAAACCGGGCTCGACTCGCTGCCGGCCGATCTTCGTACGTGGCTCGCGCGCGCGGTACAGCTGGACGCGCGTACCGGATTCTCGTCGGCGATCGAAGCCGAGACAGCGCTCGACCAAATGCTTGCGGGCATCGATCACGCCGTCGCGGCCGCGGCCCTCGCAACGTTTATCGCGGAGTACCACCAGCTGGCCGGCCCGGACGCCGGACCTGTTCAGGCAGCAATGACTGCGGCCCCGAAGTTGGTCGCGCCGGTCACGGTGCCAAAGCCGGTCAGTCCGGCCACGGCCCCACCGGCCCCTTCAGCCATGCCGGCACCTCCGGTCGCCGCGACGACCGCCGTCGCCGAGCGGCCCACAGCTGCCGCGACGATGAAGATTACCCCGCTCACCGACGTACGGCCGAATCCGAGCCCGAGTACGCCCCGGGCTGCAACGTCAGGGTCAGGGTCGTTTCCGCGGTCGGACGTGCAGCAGGTGGGCACAATGCGACGACTGTGGTCCACCGGATGGGTTCGCATCGCGGCCGCCGCGAGTCTGGTGATGTTGGTGGGAGGCGGCGCGGTTGCCGCCCGGCGCTATTTCGGGTCCGCTGCCGACAGCGAGGGCACTGGCCGGCTCGTCATGGATACCACCCCAGCTGGCGCCCAAGTGGTCATCGACGGAAAAGCGTCCGGTACGACCCCTGTCACGCTGACGCTCAAAGCCGGGGTCCACACGGTAGAACTGCATGGCACGGGCGCGCCCCGAACGATTTCCGTGAACGTCGTCGCCGGGACCGAAGTCGCGCAATATGTCGAGCTCCCGAAGAGCGGGCCTTCGCCCGGTCAGCTTCAGGTTCGGACCGAACCGGCCGGCGCCCGTGTGACCGTTGACGGCGTGGCTCGCGGCGCGTCGCCGGTCACCATCGGCGATCTGGCGCCCGGCCAGCACGCCGTCGTGCTCGAGAGCGACAGCGGATCGTCAAAACAAACGGTCACGATCGAAGCGGGCGCGACGGCCTCGCTCGTGGTGCAGCTGACGCCTCAAGGGATGCCGCTCTCGGGCTGGATCACGGTGTCTGCGCCGGCGAAGGTGCAGCTCTACGAAGACGGGCGACTGCTTGGGAGCAGCGAGACCGATCAGCTCATGGTAGCGGCAGGGACACACCAACTGAATATCGTGAATGACACCCTCGGCTATCGCAGCACGCGTACCGTGTCGGTGGCCGCTGGCAAGGTGTCATCCATCAAGCTTGAATTTCCGAAAGGCACGATTGCGGTGAATGCGACCCCGTGGGCGGAAGTGTGGATCGACGGCGAAAAGCTCGGCGAGACGCCTATCGGAAACGCGCCCGTGGTCATCGGATCTCACGAAGTCGTGTTTAAGCATCCAGACCTTGGCGAGCAGCGGCACCTCGTTACCGTGACGACAACGACCCCTGCAAAGCTGAGCGTTGATATGAGGAAGAAATGAAACGCCCCGCCACGTACGCCCTCGTCTCCTGCCTGATTGCGGTCTTCGTGCTGTCGATGTCCAGTCGTGTGGCGGCGGAGGATTCGTTGGCCACCGCGCGCGAGCTGTACTCGTCGGCGTCGTACGAGGAGGCCCTGGCCATTCTGAACCGGCTGCGGGCGACAAGCGTGCCGGCCGAGCAGAGCCCCGCGATCGAGCAGTACCGGGCGTTTTGCCTGATGGCGCTCGGGCGGAGCGACGAAGCTCTCAAGGCCATCGAAGCGCTCGTGATGGTGGCTCCCGCGTATCGGCCGTCGGACGCCGACGCGGCGCCACGGGTGCGCTCAACCTTCAGCGACGCGCGGCGCCGCCTGCTCCCGGGGATCATTCAGCAGAAGTACGCGCTGGCCAAGACGGCGTTCGACCAGAAAGAATACGCCGCCGCCGCGGACACCTTCTCGCAGGTGATCAAGCTGCTGGCCGACTCCGATGTCGGGGCAGCCGCCTCCAAGCCACCCCTTTCCGATCTGCGGACGCTCGCCGTGGGATTTCAGGAGCTGAGCGCGAAAGCCAGCCTGCCGGCGATCTCCCTGCCGACGCCTACGCCGGTGCCGACGTCGGTGGTCGACGCCCAGCCAGCGCCTGACAGGGCGCCGTTGCCTGCGCCCGTGCGAATCTACAGCGTCGGCGACGCCAAGGTGGTACCCCCTGTTGCCTTGCAGCAGCAGTTGCCATCGTTCAACGGACGAGTGGCGGTGCGCGTGCGGGGCGTCCTCGAAGTCGTGATTGATGCGACCGGAGCGGTCGAATCGGCGGCTATGCGGGAGGCGGCCCAGGCCACCTACGACCGCACCGTGGTGGAAGCGGCCAAGAAGTGGCGGTACAAACCGGCGACCGCCGACGGCAAACCAGTCAAGTTCCGTAAGTTCGTTCAGATAACGCTCGAGCCGTAGCGTTAGTCTTCGTCCTCGTCGTCGTCGCCGTCCTCGTCGAACCAGGCAGCGGCGCAGCCGAAGCACAGCCGCCGCCCGCCCATCACCACGGACTGCGACAGGCGCACCTGCTGGTGGCACATCGAGCACTCGACCTTCGGCTCGGTGGAGACTTCCTCGCCGTCCTCGTTGATTTCGTCAAACGGCATGCTGCCCTATTATCGCCAGAGGGCCGCCGTCGCGCTACACTAGCAGGGCGAGGTTTCATGAACGCTCTAGCCCTCGTCCTCGTTCTCTCTTTTCACGCCTCGGCAGGTCCATTACAAGCATCGGCCCCGGCCTCGGTCGCATTCGTGCAGGCCCCTGGCACCGCCGCCGCGCCGACCGACGCCCAGCTCAAGGCCGACGTCGAGCGGAGGCTGTCCGAGATCAGGCCGCGTCCGGCCCTCAAGGTGACGGTCGCCAACGCGGAAGTGACGCTCTCCGGCAAACTGCCCAGCGCGTGGGCCAAGATGGAAGCGATCGACGCCGCACGAAAAGCACCCGGCCTGAAGTTCGTGGTGTCGGAGATCGAGATCCCTCGCGCGGAGAGTGACGCGGTGCTCGCATTCGAGGTCGGTCAGGAGCTGCTGCGTTCTGCGGAGTACACCGTCTACGACGACGTCACGGGAGGGGTTCGCGATGGCGTCGTCACGCTGAGAGGGCGAGTCATACAAGCATCGAAGATCGATCGGCTCGGCGAGCTGGTCGCCCGCATCCGCGGCGTCCAGGCCGTGAACAACGAAATCCGGGAGATGGCCACCTCGATATCTGATGATCGTCTCCGGTACGACATCGCCTACGGGATCTACGCGGATCAGATGTTCCTCAACCTCACAATGGCGCTCATGCCACCCATCCACGTGCTGGTGGAGAACGGTCGCGTCACACTGATCGGGCGCGTTCATACAACGATCGAAAAGGAACGGGCGGGAGCGATCGCGCAGTCCCGCGCGGGCGCATCGAGGGTTGAAAACAACCTGAGGGTCGACAGCCCATGAAGGCCACTGCCCGCCTCGCTACGAACCGACCTCGCATTCGCCGTAGTACTGCGACACGGTCGGCTCGGACTCGAACCCGGGAATGGACATCCTCAGATAGTCGTGTTGCACGTAGACGGCCTTGAGCTTGCCGGGGTGAGATTCCTGATTGAACACAGTCGTGACCTTGAGGCTTCCCGAGCTGGTAACTTCGATGAAGTGAAGGCTGAAGGTGGACAGCCGCGCCACGATGTCGGCCCCGCCTCCGACGTTGTTCGAGCGCGCGGTTCCTTCCTGCGCATCGACCGAACTGAACGTCACCATGAGCTCGGTCATCTTCACCTGCGCCTGGGGTTCTCCATTCTTCCAGGACGCGGATGCCCAGACCGAGAAGACGCAGTTGAGGCTCTTGACTGAGGCCAGAAAATTCGTGGGGAGCGGCGGCGGAGACAGGGGACGACGCTGGGCCAGGGCGGTCGGGGACGCGGCGAAAACGAGAAGCGAAGCCAGGAGTAAGGAAACAAAGAGGCCCCGAAATGTGACAGGCATATCTGGCTCCCCTGTTCCGGCAGTGTCCGCTTTCCGGCAGACTTTCTTCAAACAGCCTCTCGGCTGATACTCTACACGATTGACGATATAATCGGCGCGCCTGAAGGAGGCTTTGCAGCATGAGGATTGGTGGGCCCTCCGCACTCGTAGCCACTCTCGTGATCGTCGGCGCCACGGTCGCGGCCGGCGGGCAGTCCGCCATCGACGCTAGACTCCAAGCGCAGCTCAAGCAGCTGTTCCCGGCGGCGACGGCCTTCTCGGCGAAAGAAGGCGACCCACCCCACTACAAGGCCTATGTCGGCAACCCCGCGACGAAGACGCTTGGCGGCTACGCCTTCTGGACGACCGAGCTCGAGCCGCTCGAACGGGCGTATGACGGCCCAATCAAGATGATCGTCGGCATGGATACCAAGGGCATTCTGACCGGCATCATCGTGGTCGAGCATCACGAGCCGTACGGCTACTTCTCGGTCGACTTGCCGGCTTTTGCCCTGCAGTTCAGGGGCAAGGACATCCGCGACCCGTTCCGGGTGGGCTCCGACATCGACGCGATCTCACGAGCGTCCATCAGCGTCACCAGCGCGAGCCGCGCCGTCAGAAACAGCGCGCGGCGAATGGCCAGGCAGTACCTCACGCCCCCCGAACCACCCAAGCAGTGATGCGTGCCGCGGCTCGGCTGACCCTCTTCGCGCTTGTCGCGTTGCTGTTCGTCGGCTCCCACGTTCACGCTCAGCAACCGAGCGCCCCGGCCGGGCCGGGCGGAGCGCCATCTACCGCCTCTGGCGCCGCGCCCGCTGCGCAGGGTACTGCCCAGTGGAACTTCGCAGAAGACGAACAGGTCGTCGAGACCTGGGGCCAGATTGTGCGCGGTCAGGCGGTCGACCTGGCGTTGCTCACCGCATTTGTGGCCCTGGTCTTGGTCGGGTTTTTTCTGAAGAGCACAACGCTGCACACCGTGACGCTCGTGGCGTCGGTGGCCTATATCGGATTCTTCAAGAGTCAGCTCATCACTATCGTCAACGTCTTCGGACTGCTGACATGGAATCTACCTATCCTCAGGTATAGCCTGATTTTCTACCTCTTCTTCGGCTTCACGCTCCTCTCGACCGTCCTGTGGGGCCGCCTCTACTGCGGTCGCATTTGCGCGTTCGGCGCGCTGACACAGCTCATGGACAAGATCGTGCCGGCGCGGTTCCGTTTCGACGTGCCGAAAACCATCGACCGGCGCGCGAGTTACGTAAAGTACGGCCTGCTCGCCGCCGTCTTGCTCTACTTCTTCGTCACCGGGAACCTGCTTCGGTACCGCTTGGTTGAACCGTTCTGGATGTTTACCCTCCACGGCTCGGCGCTCGAGTGGACCGGTTTGGCCGTGCTGCTGGTGGCCACCATCTTCGTCCGCAACCTGTACTGCCGGTTCCTGTGCCCGCTCGGCGCGTTCCTCGGCCTCGTGTCAAACCTGACGGTGTTCCGCATCAAGCGCTGGGCGGAGTGCAAGACCTGCAAGATCTGCGAGAAGACGTGCGAATGGGGCGCGATCCGCGGGCCGAAGATTGTGGCGAGCGAGTGCGTGCGGTGCGACGACTGCGAGCGCCTCTACCTGAACCAGCAGAAGTGCCCGCACTGGCTCATCCTGAAAAAGAAGGGCGGCATCGCCTACATGACGCCAGCGGCGAATTGATTACGGTCCGACCGCGCAGTCCCCGTAGTACTCTTCCGGCCTTGACGTGAACCCCGGCAACACGATCTCGACGTACTCGTGCCGCGTGTGGACGGCTTTGAGCCGGCCGTCGTGCGTCTCCCTCGAGAACACTGTCGTCGTGTAGAGGGCGCCCGCGCGGAACGAGTGAATGAAGTGCAGCGTTGTCTCCGAGAGCTTGACGACGAGCTCGTAGGTGCCGAAGTCGCCCTTCATCTCTGCGCTGCCTTCATCGAGGTTGATCTTCAAGAACTGAAGTGACATCTTCGTCGGCTTCACTTCGGCCTGCGGGACGCCCTCCTTGGTCCACGTGGCCGTGACCATGGACGTGAAGTCGCATTTGATGGTCGTGGCGGCCGCCAGCTTGTCCTGCAGGGCCTTCTGCGACAGCGCCTGAGCGTGCGGCGCGCGCGAGCCGAGCAGGACCGTGCTCAGAACGGTCAGCACTCCCACGTACCTCTTGATCAACATCTCTCGCTACTCCCTAGGGTGCGTCGGTCGGCGGTGCCACTAGCATAAGCCGGTTCTTCAATCCCGACGACACCAGAACCTCGTTCTTGGCGCTGACGATGACGCCCTGCACGCCACTGGTTCGCTCGATGAGGGCCATCCCGGCAGTCGGGCCAAGGATGAACACGCCCTTGGCCAGAGCATCGGCGATCACGGCACGGTCGGTGACCAGCGTGACGCTGCGGCATCCTCGGGCCGGCTCGCCGACAGATAAGTCCAGAATGTGATGATAGCGGCGGCCGTCTTTCATAAAGAATCGCTCGTAGTCCCCTGACGTGCTGAATGTGCTGTCCGAGAGGTCGATCGCCGCGAAGATCTTGTCAGCGGGGCCTCTGGGATCTCGGATGCCGAGGCGCCACGGCCGGCCGCCCTTCTTCCCGGCCACGTAGAGGTCGCCGCCGGCCTGAATCATGAAGTCGTGGAACCCACGCAGACCAAAAATCTCTCGCGCGCGATCGACGGCGTAGCCCTTGCCAATGCCGCCCAGGTTGACGCGCATGCCTTTGCGCGTCAGAAACGCCGTGCCCGCGCGCTCGTCCACCACGAGGTTGCGATAGTTGATGAGCGGCAAGCGCTTACGGACTTCGTTCATGTCGGGAACGGTGTTGTCCTGGTCCTGCGCATCGAATTTCCACAAGCCGGCTAGTGCGTAGAACGTGACGTCGAACTTGCCGTCGGTCCACTCGCTGACCTGCCGGGCAATGAGCAGCGCATCACGGACATCGTTGCTGACCGGCACCGGGTGCTCGCCGGCCGCGGCGTTGAGGCGCACGATGTCGCTGCCGTCGCGCCACACGCTCATCAGCGCATCGAGGTGCTCGAACTCCGCGAAGACGGCGTCAAATGCCGCTTCAGCCGCCGCATCGTCATGGGTCCAGGCGGTCAGGCGCAACGAGGACCCCATCGCCACCTGCGTGCGCTCGACCACGTGTGAACTCGGCGCCTGCGCCACAGGACCGTTCTGGTTACAGGCCGCGACGCCTATGAGCGTCGCCAGAATGCCCGCTGCGCGGGAGGCTCGCAGCCAGTCGCGAATCGACATATTCTGGAATCATCTCATGAGTCGTTTCGACCGCGCCCTCGGCCTCGCCCGATCCCTCGCCATTTATCACGCGATCCCAAGGCGGCAGCGGCGCATGCGGCGCCTCTATGCGGATTTCGTCACGAAGGGCGATCTGGTATTTGACGTCGGTGCGCATGCCGGCAATCGCTCGCGGGCCTTCCTGGCGCTCGGCTGCCGCGTCGTGGCGATCGAGCCGCAGCCAGACTTCGTGCGGCTGCTGCGGGCCCTCCTCGGGCGGGCGTCCACGATGGTCATCGTGGACGCGGCCGTCACCGAGAGGACTGGCCGAGCGGTGCTGTCGTTGAGTGAACGCACGCCAACCGTCACGACGCTTGCCGAAACGTGGCGCCAGGCTCGCGCGGGAGACCCCGACTTTTCCCGTGTCGCGTGGAATCGCCAGGTCGAGGTCGAGACGACGACGCTCGATGCGCTGATTGGGACGTACGGGGTTCCCGCGTTCGTCAAGATCGACGTCGAAGGGAGCGAGCCGGCGGTTCTCGCCGGCCTCACGCAGGCGGTACCGGCTCTCTCGTTCGAGTACTTGCCGCGCGCGCTCGATCATGTCGAGGCGTCGATCGCGCGGCTGCTCGCGCTCGCCACGTATCGCTTCAACTGGTCGCTCGGCGAGTCGTATCGACTCGCGTCGAGCACGTGGATGACGGACCGCGAACTGCTGGCGAGTCTCCGCTCGCCGGAGGCGCAACGACGACCGGGGGACGTCTACGCGCGGATCAGGGAACCTCTATAATCGGCTGGTTCATGCCGCAGCCGACGCGGACCGCGCCCGAGCCGCTTCGCGAGCCTGACCCGAGCGAGGTGCTCGCCTGGAACCTCGTGCTGGCAGCAGCCCGTGCTGCCGAACGGCTGTCGGAGGCCAACCGGCCCGTCGCATTAGCGCTCGCAGCGAACGCCGAGCTGCGACCCGTGCCGGAGACCGATCCCGACGCGCTCATCGCCTGGCGTCCGCGTGTCGGCTTTGAAGGGCTCCTTCCAGCCGACGACCCACGCCGCGCGCTCATCGATCTGTATTTGCCGATTTGCAGCGGCACGACGGCGAGGCCCATCACGGTCGGCCACCTCGGCCAAAGCCTCGATGGATTCATTGCCACGCACGCCGGAGAGTCGAACTGGGTGACGGGTGAGCAGAACATCCGGCACATGCATCGCCTGCGCGCGCTCTGCGGCGCTGTCGTCGTGGGGGCCGGCACGGTGGCCGCCGACGACCCGCAACTCACCACGCGCCTGGTGACGGGGCCCAGCCCGCTGCGCGTCGTCCTCGACCCAGGCCGTCGGCTCGCCGAGCACCATCGCGTCTTCCAGGACGGCGCGGCCGAGACGCTGTACGTGTGCGCGCGGTCCTCGACGCTGCCCGACGAGTGTCGCTTTGGCCGCGCGCTCCTGGTCCGGATCGATGGGAACGCCGATGGCGTCGACCTCGCCGAATTGATGCGCGTCCTGCGCGCGCTCGGATGCGCGCGCGTGTTTGTGGAAGGAGGCGGCGTCACGGTTTCGAGGTTTCTCGAAGCCAATCTGCTCGACCGGCTGCAGATCACCGTCGCGCCGTTCATCATCGGCGAAGGGCGGCCGGCCATTCGTCTGCAACCGCCCGCCGTGCTCGGCGATTGCCACCGGCCGCGCTACAGGGTGTTTCGCATGGGCGGCGACGTGCTGTTCGACTGCGAGCTCGCAGATCGAGGAGACGACACGCAGCCTGAGCGACCCGAGCCAATCACGCGCATCATCTAGGTTCCTAGGTGCGCCATGCGGCGATGTCTTCGTGGCCGACGATGATGTGTGAGCGGTTGGCGGCGATGTGAGCGAGGCGCCGCCTCAACCAATCGCGAATTGTCGACGAGAGTTCGGGCGCAGTCTCCTCGGCGGCCTGCACCCACCCGTCGATGAGCTGACGCTGCAGATCGCGCGCGTCAGGCGGCAGCACCCAGTCGCTCGGCTCGCGCCGCACCTGGTAGCCGGCCTCCGCAAAACACTGAACCGCGCGCTCGACCGCATCGGGGCCGGCCGCCCGGCCGAAGCCCTTGTCGCTCCTTCGCTGATGCGTGTTCAAGAGGTCCCGAATCGTGTCGTCCTCCGGTTCCTCGGGCAGACAACGGGACCGGCCATTGTAGGTGAGCGCAAAGAGCACCGCGGCCCTGCTCGCCCGACACTGTGCCGCCAGCCGACGGATCCAGCTCTCCGACACCAGGTCCAGCAGCGCTGAGGCGGTCACCAGATGGCGGCCCGCAAAAAGGTCGGCGTCCTCGAACGCGCCGAGCTCAAGACACCGTGTTTCGATACGGCAGTCGGTCCTTGGCGCCGGCACTTGCGCCAGCAGGGTCGGGTCGCGATCGACGACCAGCCACTGTTGCGGAACGGGCAAACGCGGGGCGAGGTAGCGGACGTTCGAGCCGGTGCCGGTGGCCAGATCCAGCACGCGGACCGGGCCTACTGAGGATCCGACTGAGGTTTCAGTGGCCGCCTTCAGGCGGACCTTGAGCACCTCAACGATCGCGTCGGTCAATGCGACCGACCGGGCCGCCGCGTCGGCAGCCTCGCGCAGCGCGAGCCAGCTAGAGAGGGAATCGTCCATCGGTCGCCACGCGCTCGAGCGCCGCGGCCATCTTACTTGAAGCGTCCTCCCAGGTCGGCAGCCTCTCGCGAACCCGCCGCGCGATAGACGCGAAACGCTCGCGAAGATCCTTGTCGGCCATCATCGTGCCAAGCAACACGCGGAACAGGTGAACATTCGCAGGACCGCTCCCCGGAGGGACCAGAAAGCCGGCGGTCCTGTTGACGGGGTCATCGGAGTCCATCGGCAGACCGACGACGAGATCGGGAGCCGCACCCGTGATGGTGGCCACCACCGGCAACCCACGCGCCAGCGCGTCGGCGAGCGCCATGCCGTAGGTCTCGCGCAGGCTGGCAGACACAAACACGTCGGCGCGGTCGTAGCATGCGGACAACGCATCCGCGTCGAGTTCGCCGACCAGCGACACGCGCTCCGCAAGGCCGTCGGTCTGCAGCTGAGCCCGCAACCGCTCAACCGTCCGTGGATCGCGCTCAAGGCTCCCGGCGCAGGTCAGGTGCCAGTTGCGGTGCGGAATCGTCGCAAGTGCGCGAAACAAGATCTCGTGCCCTTTGCCGGCATTGAGCGTCGCCACCGAGAGCAATTCGATGATCGTCCCGTCGGATCCGCGTGCCAGCGGCGCGCGATCGGTGCCAGGCTCGACCAGCACGATCCGATCTCGATCGACGCCGTATCGCACCATCCCTGACTTAGTCGCCCCGCCGGTGACGATCACCGCTCTCGCGGCAGCGAGTGCCCGCCGCTCGTTTGTCTCCAGCCGATCCGCCGTGTCCCGGTCGATGCCGATCTCGGCGGCCAGTGGCATGTGGACGAGAGCGACGAGCCGCAGGCGCGAGGCTTCGCGTTCCACTTCGGCTGGCATCGCTCCAAAGGCGAGGCCATCGATGACGACCGTTGTTCCATCGGGAATCGCCGCAAGGACGCGAGCCGCGTGATCGAGCGCGGCCGTCGTTGAGCGGGGAAAGCTGTCGTGGAGCTCTCGGACCTCGACCGTCCAGCCGCGCTCGCGCAGACCGGCGACCATGCGGCGGTCGTACTCGTAGCCGCCGGTCCGTGTCTCGAGGCGTCCGGGGACTAAGAAGAAAGCGAGAGGCATGCGAAGTTTCAAGTCTGAAGTGTGAAGTCTGGCAGGCTTGAGACTTCAGACTCGAGACTTTGTAAGCGGCGCATCGAAAGACGCCGCCGCCACATGCGACTCATGCAGCGTCACACGCATGCTTTCGATCGCGCGCGCCTCGGCGCCAAGCTCTCCACGACCGATGGCCGCCGCCAGCCGGTCGAACACCACGCGCGCCAGAAACTCTGTCGTCGTGTTCTGTCCTTTGAACGCCGCATCGTCGTCAAGGTTGCGATAGTTCAACGCCGTGAGGATGGTGTCCAGCGTTCCTGTCGCGCGGCCGATGTCCACGACGATGCTGTCTTTGTCGAGATCCGGCCTGCGGAATTCGACGTCGACGACGTAGGTGGCGCCGTGCAGCCGCTGCGCCGGCCCGAACACGTCGCCTCGCAGGCTGTGAGCAATCATGATGTGGCCGCGGACGGAAACGCTATACATATCGAATCCTGTGGCAGAGCGTGTTGCCCGGTGCGGCCGAAAGCTGCGCCATGGTTTCGGGTAGCGCGCCAAAATCGCTTTCGCCCGTAATGAGCACGTCGAGCACGGGGTCGGTCAGCAACTTGAGCGCGATCTGCATCCGCCGACGTGAATCCCAGCGCGCACGCTGTGACGACGCGACGCTCCCGACCTGCGACGACACGAGCGTGAGCCGCCGGGCATGAAATCCCTCGCCGAGCGGCAGCGTCACGGCTTGATTGCCATACCAGCTCATTTCGACGACGGCGGCTTCGAATCCGGCGATGCGGAGTGCCAGCTCGAGCCCCGCGGCCGACCCGCTGGCGTGAACGACAACATCGGCGCCTTCCGAGACGGCGTCCGGTCGAGCGAACCGCACGCCAAGAGCGCGTGCCACGCCCGAGCGATCGGGGTTGATGTCGACGAGCTCGACTTCGCAGCCCGGCAGGCGTCCCGCCAGCCACGCGACCAGACACCCGACGGTTCCGGCACCAATGACGACGATGCGATCGCCAATGTGCGGCCGCGCATCCCACAGTCCATTGACCGCCGTCTCGAGGTTGGCGGCCAGCACCGCGCGCGGTGGCGGCACGCCTTCGGGAAGCACGTGCACCGACTGCGCGGGCACGACGTAGCGCGTCTGGTGGGGATGGAGCACAAAGACGGTGCGGTCCTGAAGTCCTCGGGGACCTCGCTCGACCTGTCCGACACTGGCGTAGCCATACTTGACCGGCGCCGGAAACTCCCCGGCCTGAAACGGGGCCCGCATGCGCTGGTATTCACTCGGAGGCACGCGGCCCTGGAACACAAGCGCTTCGGTTCCACGACTGATACCGCTATACATCGCGCGCACGACGACGTCGTCGGCCGAAGCCGGGCTCAATGGCTCGGGACGGATCTCTCCTCGACCAGGAGCCGTGATCCAGAAAGCGCGCGCTACGTCCTCCGAGGACATCGGCCCATTAGTCTGGCACACTTGAGCCTTGAGCCTTGAGCCTTGAGCCTTCGTGAAAGCTTCCTCACGACGCAAGCCATCGCGCTTGCGGCGGTGATCGGCCTTGGACAGCTGGCGGGCCGTGCTCTGCAACTGAGCGACTGGTACCCGATCAAGGCCAGCGCCTGCTTTGTGGCCATGATGCTGTTTGCAGCGGGCTACCTGCGCGAGCACCATCGGTTCGCGGACTTCGGGCGGGCCAACCAGATCACAACCGGCCGCGCGGTGCTCGTCGCACTCGTGGTGGCCCTGGTGTTCGAGACGCCGATTCCGATGGCCGCAGCGAGCGCGGCGGCGGCGGCGTTTGTCGCCACGTCGCTCGACGGTGTGGACGGCTGGCTCGCTCGGCGCACGCGGATGGAGAGCAGCTTCGGCGCCCGATTCGACGTGGAGATCGACGCCCTGGTGATCCAGGTCCTGGCAATCCTCGCCTGGCAGCACGGCAAGGCCGGTCCGGGGGTCGTGTTGGCCGGCGTGTTGCGCTGCCTTGTCGTCGCTGCCGGCGCGCTGTGGCCGTGGATGGGGCGCCCGCTCGCTCCGAGCCGGCGCGGAAAGACCATCTGCATCATCCAGCTCGTCGTTCTCATGATCGTGCTCTTGCCGCCTCTCACGCCGCGGTGGAGCGCAAGACTGGCGGCTGCTGGGCTGCTCGTCCTCTGCTACTCGTTTCTGGTCGACACGCTGTGGCTCTGGCGGATGTCGCGTGCCGCATAATCCGGCATAATCAACACATCGCCATGGATCAGGACGTCCGCGCCCGTTGGATTCGTCGGACGACGCTCGCTGCGGCCGTCGTGCTGCTCGACGTGTCGCTCACCTTTCACAACATCTGGCCTACGCCGGCCATCAAGTGGACCGGCGAGATCTCCGTCGAGCTTGCAATCGGCATCGTCGCGCTGGTCGTCGCGAGTCGCTGGTTTGGGCCGCCGTCGCGCGCCGCACTCGCGTGGCTGAGCGCGATCTGGACGGGCCTCGTCATCGGCCGCTATGCGGACGTCACCGCTCCGGCCCTGTACGGACGGCAAGTCAATCTGTTCTGGGACCTGCGCAACGTCTCGGCAGTCGCCTCGATGCTCGCCCGCGCGGCGCCTGTCTGGCTGAGCCTCCTGATAGTCGTCACCGCCGCGCTCGTACTGTTCCTGCTCTACAAAATGGCGCGATGGGCCCTCGGGCGGATCAGCGGCGCCATGGCCGACACGCGTGAGCGCCAAGTCCTCGGCCTGCTGGCGGCCTTGGCCTTGACGCTCTTCGTGGTTCAGGCCTGGAGCGGATTCCCCGGCGTGCCTGGATTCGCAGTACCGGTGACCCAGACCTACGGGCATCAGGTGCGGCTCGTTCGGGACGCGCTCTCGGCTGATTCGAAGTCGATCGCGTCCAGCCCTCCGATGGACTCCGACCTGGCGCTCGTCAAGGGCGCCGACGTGTTTCTGTTCTTCGTCGAGTCCTACGGCGCGGTCAGCTACGAGCGGCCGGCCTTCGCGAAGGGCCTCGCGGCGTCTCGGGCGGCATTCGACGCCGCCATTCACGACACGCACCGAGATGTCGTGTCGGCCTACGTCGAGTCGCCGACGTTCGGGGGCAACTCATGGCTGGCCCATATCAGCCTGCTGTCCGGCATTGAAGTGCGCGACCGAGATACAAACGCGCTGCTGATGACCAAGAAACGCGACACGCTCGCGACCGTCTTCGGACGCCACGGGTATCGAACAGTCGCGCTGATGCCCGGGACGTGGCAGAGCTGGCCCGAAGGCGTGTTCTACGGATTCGACGACATCTATGGCGGCGAGCGGCTTGCCTACAACGGGCCCCAGTTCGGCTGGTGGGACATCTCGGATCAGTTCGCGCTGGCGAAAGTCGACGCGCTCGAGGTGAGTCGGAAGGCGAGCGGGCCATTGTTCATGTTTTTCCCGACGATCAGCACGCACATCCCGTTCACGCCCACACCTCCGTACCAGCCGGATTGGCCGCGCATGCTGACCGACGAGCCGTACGACGAGACCGTGCTCGAACGGGCCTACGATCAGCAGCCCGACTGGCTGAACCTCGGGCCGAGCTATGTGAATGCGATGGCCTATGCGTACGCGGTGCTCGGCGGCTACCTCCGCCAGCACGCGGATCGCGATTTTGTCGCGATCGTGATCGGCGACCATCAACCGCCCGCGGTGGTGAGCGGCGAAGGCGCGCCGTGGGACGTTCCCGTTCACGTGATCAGCAGCCGGAAGGCACTGCTCGACCGTCTGCAGGCGCATGGCTTTCGCGCCGGACTGACGCCGGCGCGGCCATCCTTGAGCCGGATGCATGCGCTCCTGCCTGTGCTGCTCGACGCCTTCGGCAACCACGAATCTCCTCCCGTCGCAGCCGCACGTTAGTTCTGACAGAGACTTCAGCAATTATTCAGGCGTCGGACGGGCCCTTTGTCTGTATCCTTCGTCCCATCGCGAGAGTCCTGTGAACGAATTTTTCGTCTGGCTAGAAACCACCCCTTTCAGCATGTGGATCCGTGATTCGCCCTCCGTGTTCGCCTTTCCGACGATTCTGACGCTCCATACCGTCGGCATGGGGATCGTCGCCGGCTTGAGCGCCGCCGTCGACGTGCGGATCCTCGGCGTGGCCCCTGGCGTTCCGCTGACCGAGATGCAGCGTTTTCGGGCGTTCCTGTGGCTGGGCTTCTGGCTGAACGCCGTCACCGGTGTGCTGCTGCTCGTCGGCTACCCGACCAAGGCACTGACCAACCCGCTCTTTTACATCAAGCTCGCGCTCATCGCCATCGCCGTCGCCGTGCAGCTGGCCATCGAGCGCCGGGTGTTGCGTCATCCGAAGGTCGACGTGGACGGCGTGCCGAAGACGGGCAAGTTTCTGGCGGCCGTCTCGCTCGGTTGCTGGGCGGCGGCCATTGCGGCCGGCCGTCTGCTCGCGTACACCTACTCGGTGCTCACGTCGGTTTAGTCATGGCTCCCTTTCAGGTCTGGCTGGTCACCACGATGAGGGACATCAAGATCGTCTCTCCGTTCATGCACGCCCCTTACGGCTGGGCGGCGTGCGAGACGCTGCACTTCATCGGCCTCTCGCTTCTCATCGGCATGATCGGGACATTCGATCTCCGTCTGCTCGGCGTGGCCAGGCGCGTGCCGATCGCGGCTTTGCACAAGCTGATTCCGTGGGGCATTGCCGGGTACCTCATCAACGTGACGACCGGTGTGATGTTTCTCATCACCGAGCCCGAGCAATACATTTTCAATCCTTCGTTTCATTTCAAACTGCTCTTCATGGCCCTCGCGGGCGTCAACGTGGCGGCGTTCTACCTGACGCTCTTCGGCAAGGTGAAGGCGCTTGGGTCTGGAGCCGATGCCCCGCGAGCGGCGAAGATCGTCGCCGGCGTATCGCTGACGTCGTGGACCGCGGTCATCGTGTGCGGTCGGATGCTGGCCTTCACCCGTCCCTTTAACTGCGGGCCTGCCGGCGCAGGATTCCTGGCGACCTGTTTTCCGCACGGATAAGAATCGACTATGATCGGAAGCCTTTTTCTTGAAGAAGGGATAGACGTGTCTGACCTCGAGACGAAAGCAGCTTCAGAAGAATCTCAGGATGCCATTGACGATATCCGGCCCGCGCGGGAGGGGTTGCCTCCCGGATACCGCATGCGCGCCGACAGGCATTACGTGGACGAGCTCACCAGCGATGCTCTGCGACGCCAGCCCTCTGTGCCGCCGCAGCAGCCGGCACGTTCGGAGCGATCGGCAGAGCTTCTGACGAGCCTCTCGGAAGAATTCACCGCTATCGAGGCAGCTCGACGGCTGCTCGCCGCCGACGGGCCGTCGGTCGCTCGGCGCCCGGCGCTCGATCTCATCGAAGTCCATACGGCTCGCGCGACATGGCTCATCAACGCGAGCCGCTTCGTCGACGCCGAACAACCACAGCCCGACCGCCGGCGGCCCTTGGGCACGGTGATTGACGACCTCGTCGAGCAATTCGCGCCCGAGGGCCGCCTGAGCGGGATCATGCTTCGAGCGCGAGTGGACGATCGCGCGTACAGCACGCGCTTCGACGCGCATGCGCTGTCGGTGGGATTGACGGGTGCGCTCGTGGCCCTGCTGCCATTCGTCGACGTCGATGATGAGCCGGCCCTGAACGTCTCCGCGAGTCGATCGCCCTCGTCATGTACGGTAGACGTCGTCTGTCGGTCGACAAAGCTCGACGCGACGAGCGGCGAACGCTTTTTTGACGGGACGTGGACGATGAGGCCCGGCGGGTGGCCGGCGGTGCTTGGCGTGCGGGCCCTCAAGCGCGCCGCAGACCATCACGGCGGCACTGTCGTCTGTGAGGTTCGCCCGGGAGACGTGCGGCTTCGCCTGACCCTGCCGGAGAGCGGCGTGACGAGGTAACGATGCGAGTGCTCGTCGCCGATGACGATCGCCTGGTGGCCGAGATCCTGTCGCGAACGTTGAAGCGCTGGCATCACGAGGTCACCGTGGTGGCCGACGGCGCCGCGGCCTGGCGTTACCTGCAGACCGCTGCCGCTTCTCACGGGTCCACGCTCGCGATTCTCGATTGGATGATGCCGCAGATGGACGGCGTCGAGATCTGCCGGCGCGTCCGGCACGAGCTGCCGCTCGCGAACATGTACCTGATTCTGCTGACGGCGCACGAGAGCCGGAAAGACGTCGTGGCCGGCCTCGAGGCGGGCGCCGACGACTACGTCATCAAGCCCTTCGACGCCGAGGAGCTGCGCGCGCGGGTACAGGTCGGCATCCGCGTCCTCACGCTGCAGGAGCGGCTCGCCGAGCGGGTGACGGAGCTGCAGGCGGCACGCGACAAATTCGCGCAGCTTGCGGCCACCGACGCTCTCACAGGATTGGCGTCCCGTCGCCGCTGGTTCGAGCGCGCCGCCATGGAGTTCGGACGCTCTCGACGCTACCGCCGCCACCTCGGTTTGCTGATGGCCGACCTGGATCTTTTCAAGCAGGTCAACGACACCTTTGGACACGAAGCGGGCGACAAAGTCCTCAAGAAGTTCGCGGACGTCTTGCGGCAGTACACCCGCCATTCGGACATGGCCGGCAGAGTCGGGGGAGAAGAGTTCGCCGTGCTGTTGCCCGAAACGCCGATCCGCGAGGCCCATGAAGTGGCCCGCCGAATTGTCGAAAGCTGTCGCGGCGTGGCTATCCCTGCGGCGGCCGGGCAGGTGCGCTTTACCTGCAGCATCGGCGTCACCGAGATCGCGCCGGCCGACGACACGATCGAGGCCGCCCTCCGGCGCGCCGATGCGGCGCTTTACGAGGCCAAGCGGGCTGGACGCGATCGTGCGACCGCGCTCCCTGCCGAAGACGCCGCTTCGCCAGGAGTCGTCGCCTCCAGCTAGCGGATTCTCCTGCGTGGCCCAGCTGGGAGTGTATGCTGCTGACCCATGCGGGACTTCGCCTTCGATAAACCCGGGCAAGATCGGCCCTCGCTCAAGCGGTCTCTCGCCAACCGTCTGATCTTTTCCCTTGGAAAGAATCCCGCGACGGCGACGACCCGTGACTGGTTCGCCGCCACGGCCTACGTCGTGCGCGAGCAGCTGGTCGAGCGCTGGATGGAAACCACGCAAAGCTACTACCGCGCCGATGCCAAGCGCGTGTACTACCTGTCGCTCGAGTTCCTGACCGGCCGGCTCCTGTCGAACAGCCTGCTGAACATGGGGCTCTACCAGGACTGCCGCGGGGCGCTCTCAGATCTCGAGCTGGATATCGACAAAGTCTACGAGCTCGAGCAGGACGCGGCGCTCGGCAACGGCGGGCTCGGCCGGCTCGCGGCCTGTTTCCTCGACTCGATGGCCACGCTCTCGCTGCCGGGATACGGCTACGGCATCCGGTACGAGTACGGCATGTTCCGGCAGCGCATCGAGCACGGCTACCAGGTCGAGCATCCGGACAACTGGCTGCGATACGGCAATCCCTGGGAGTTCGCCCGCCCAGAGGTGCTCTACCCGGTGAAGTTCGGCGGCCACGTCCAGCAGTCGGCAGACGAACAGGGCCGGCTGCGTTTCCACTGGGTGGGCACCGAAGACGTGATGGCCATGGCCTATGACACGCCGGTGCCCGGATACGGGACCCAGACCGTCAATCACATGCGGCTGTGGTCGGCCAAGGCCTCGCGCGACTTCAATCTGAAGTATTTCAACGAAGGGAATTACATCAAGGCGGTCGAACAGAAGAACGAGTCAGAGAACCTCTCCAAAGTGCTCTACCCCAACGACACCACGCAGATGGGCCGCGAGCTGCGGCTCAAACAGCAGTACTTCTTCGTCTGCGCGTCGCTCCAGGACATCCTGCGTCGCTTTGCAACCCACCATGCGAGCCTCGACCAGCTCCCGGACAAGGTCGCCATCCAGCTGAACGATACGCACCCGTCGATTGCCATTGCCGAGCTGATGCGCCTGCTCCTCGATGTCCATCGCGTCGCCTGGGACCGTGCCTGGAGCATCACGCGACGGACCTTCTCGTACACGAACCACACGCTGATGCCTGAGGCGCTCGAGACGTGGCCCGTTCATCTCTTCGAACAGATCCTGCCCCGGCACCTTCAGATCGTGTACGAAATCAACCGCCGGTTCCTCGACGACGTCCGACGCGATCATCCGGACGATGGGGATCTGCCAAGGCGTGTGTCGATCGTGGACGAGCAAGGAGGCCGCAGACTGCGCATGGCCCACCTGGCGACGATCGGCAGCCACCACGTCAACGGCGTCGCCGAGATTCACACCGCGCTGATGAAGCGGACCATCTTCGCCGACTTCGACCGCCTCTTCCCGGATCGCATCGTCAATATCACCAACGGCATCACGCCGCGCCGCTGGCTGCACCACGCCAACCCCGAGCTCTCAGCCTTGATCACAGAGCGAATCGGCACGACGTGGGTCCGCGATCTCTCATGTCTCGGGCGTCTCGCGCCTCTCGCGGAGGACGCTGGCTTTCGGAAGCGATTCCGTGAGGTCAAGCGCGCCGAGAAGGCGCGACTGGCAGCCATCATCCGGACGCGGCTCGGCATCGCCGTCGATCCGGCTTCGATGTTCGACGTCCAGATCAAGCGCATGCACGAGTACAAGCGGCAGCTTCTGAACGTCCTGCACGTCGTGACCCGGTACAACCGAATCCGAGACGGCCGCGACGTCTTGCCCCGCACGGTGATCTTCGGCGGCAAAGCCGCTCCCGGCTACGGGACGGCGAAACTCATCATCAAGCTCATCCACTGCGTCGCGGACGTCGTCAACCGCGATGCTGCGACGTCAGACCGTCTCAAGGTGGTGTTTCTGCCGGACTACAGCGTGACGAGCGCCGAGCAGATCGTCCCGGCCGCGGATCTGTCCGAACAGATTTCGACCGCCGGCACCGAGGCGTCCGGCACAGGCAACATGAAGCTCGCCCTCAATGGCGCGTTGACGATTGGCACGCTCGACGGCGCCAATATCGAGATCAGAGACGCCGTGGGCGAGGGGAACATCTTCATCTTCGGGCTGACGGCGGCTGAGGTTGAGGGGCGGCGCGCGGCGGGCTACAACCCGTGGGACGTCTATCACTCGAGCGCGGAGCTGCGTCGCGCGGTCGATATGATCGCGGATGGCCACTTCTCGAGCGACGCGCCCGACCTCTTCCGCCCGATCGTGGACGTCCTGACCACCAACGGCGATTACTTTCTGCTCCTCGCAGACTACGCGTCGTACGTCGCCTGCCAGGAGCGCGTCGATGCCGTCTACCGAGACCCCGACGAGTGGGCGAAGCAAGCGATCCTCAACATCGCCGGCATGGGCCGATTCTCGAGCGACCGCGCCGTCCTCGAATACGCACAGAACATCTGGAACGTCACGCCCGTGATCCCACGGTAGTGCGGTGCGGCAGCCACGTCACGATGACGAGTCCTGAACTCGCCCGCGAGTTCATGGGTAAAGGCCGCATCCTAGCGGACGAGCGCGAAGAGGCTCGAGCCCTCGCCCTTCTCGTCGATAAGTATCGCTCGTCGGAGGACGACTTGAGGGAGTGGGGTCGCACGGCGATCCCCATCGCGATCGACCTTACTTGACCGGCATCATCTCGTTGCGCACCACCATGCCGCCCTTCATCACGAAGCCCACGCGTTCCATCTCGGTCAGATCGGCAAGCGGATTTCCCGACACGGCGATGATATCGGCGAACTTGCCCTTTTCCACCGTGCCGATGTCCTTCTCGATGCCGTAATTCAGCATGCGCGCCGCATTCAGGTAGGCCGTCTGCAGCGCTTGCGCCGGCGTCAGGCCCCACTTCACGTAGTAGGCGAATTGATTCGCCTGCTTACCGTGCGGAATCACAGGCGAGGTCGCGCCGCTGCCGAAGACGATGGGAACGCCCGCGGCGATTGCGCGCCTGAAGGCCTGTTCGGCCAGCTTCACGCGCGAGTTGCGGCCCTGAGTCGCTTCCAAGTCTTCCTTCTCCAGCGCGATCAGGTCGTCGAGCGTCGCGACGAATGGCAACTTCTTCTCCAGAAGCACTTTGATCCCCTCCTGATCGAGCTCGAGCAGATGATTGGGGGCATCGACGCCCGCGTTGATGCAACTGGCCATCCCTTCGCCGCCGTACGTGTGGCAGGCCACCTTGATGCCGAGCCGGTGCGATTCCTCGACAATCGCCTGAACTTCCTCAAACGTCAACGACGGCGAATTGACGAGCTTTGCGTCCGGCGTCCACATATGCATGGTGCCGGCGAAATCCTGGGTGGTGTAGATCTTCACCCAATCGACGCCGTGGAGCTTCGCCTCGCGCACCGCAGCGCGCGCAAGCCACGGCCCGTTGACGTTCTTGTTCTCGATGAAGCCTTCCTGGAAGCGGCCCGAACGCACGTCCGGGTAGTAGTTGGTCGCCCGCGGGTTGAGCGACTCGCCCACCACCTGCATGCGCGGCCCCTGTACGCGGCCCGACGCGATCTCGTCGCGGATGTCCACGGTGTTGTAGCCGCCGCGCGAATCCATATCGAGCACCGTCGTGAAGCCGGCGGCCAAATCGATCTGGGCGTTGGCCAGCGCGACGAGCGTGCGCTGGGCTTCGGAAACGCCGCCCGTGTTGACATGGACGTGGGCGTCGATCATCCCGGGCATGACGGTCGCGTTCGACAAGTCGATGAGGGTGGCCCCACTGGGAATGGCCAGCCCCGCGCCGACATTGGTGATACGGTCGCCGCGGATCAGCACCAGCTGATTGATGAGCATGGTCCCTGCGCGCGCATCGAACAGCCGCCCCGCGCGGATGGCCACCACCTGGTCGCGCGGTGCGAGATACTTTCCGGCGTTTTGGGCAACTACGGGTGTGGAAGCCGCAGCACACGCGAGCACGATCAGGGGCAGGGCGAAGCGTTTCAACTGCCGATTCATGTCAGTCCTCCCGCGGTCTCCGTCTGGTCATGACGATAGGGAATAGCCTGGCCGGAACGTGACTAGCCAAGCGCGGCGACGCCGGCATTGGCCACCTGCTCGTCCTCGTGCGACTGGACCCCAGACACGCCGATCGCGCCGACGCGTTCATTCTGGTGCAAGATCGGCACTCCACCCTGGATCGGCAGTCCCGCCGGGAATTTCAGGAACGCGATCCGCTCCTTCAGGCGGTCCTCGAAATATTTGCTCGGCCGGCCGGTGAGCGCCGAACCGACGGCTTTCCCGTGCGCCACTTCGGCGGTGATCGCGTTGGCTCCGTCCATGCGATGCAAGCCAAGCAGGTGGCCTGCATCGTCGGTGACGGCGATGGTCACCTTCCATTTGTTCTTTACCGCCTCCGCCTCGCAGGCCGCAAGCATCTTCTTTACGTCATCGCTGGTTAGTGCCGGTCGGTTACGCATGTGAGCTCCTCTTGGTGTGAACTACTTTATCGGAAAAGCCCTTCTATGAACCCGGACACCCTGCTACTGTTGGCGGCTGGTGGAGTCGTGGGCTAGTGGAGTCGTGGAGGAGATTGTTATGCGCCGAACTCTGTTGATCGGGCTATGTGCTGCGGCGGCCGCCGTGGCTTCCGCCGCGGAACTCTCGGTGATGAGCGCAGGCGCGCTCGAGTCGGGGATCGCGCCCCTCGTCCAGCAGTTTCAGCGCGACTCCGGTCATACCGTCGTCATTGAGTACGGCACTTCGCCACAACTGGCCGCGCGCCTGTCGAAGGGGCAGCCGGCCGATGTCCTGGTTGCGCCAGACGTCGTGATGCGCCAGGCGATCGCCGACAGCCAGGTCGCAGCGGCGACGCGCGTCCCCGTTGGCCGCATCGGGGTCGGCGTGGTCGTTCGTCACGGTGCGCCCGCTCCGGATGTGTCGTCCGCCGACGCCCTCAGGCGGGCCCTGTTGTCGGCGGACACGGTGGTCTACACGCAGGGATCATCGGGCCAGTACATCGAGGCGCTGTTCACGAAGCTCGGCGTGAAGGACCAACTGGCGTCGCGCCTTCTTGTGGTGGCGGATGCTGAAGCCGCGCTGGCCCGCATCGCGGCCGGGACCGACCGCGACCTGGGCTTCGGCGCCATCACCGCGATTAAAGCCTACGAGAGAAGGGGCACCCACTACGTCGCGCCACTCCCCGACGGGATCCAGAACTTCACCGCGTACGACGCCGCGGTGCGAACGGGAGCACGCGAGCCCCAGGTGGCCGCGGCGTTCCTTGCCTTTCTCGGGACCCCGGCCGCTCGACGCACGCTGCTCGACGCCGGCGTGCAGTAGGGCCGGACTCACGCTGGCGTGACGTCGGTCAGCGCGAAATCGCCGCCAACAAAGAGCAGCGAATCGTTCGTGACCATCGCGGCGGCGTAGGCGAGGCAGTCGCCGAAGTTGAGCGACGCCTTGTGACGCCCTCGGCCGAAGTGGAGAAACGCCGTCGCCGCTGCGTGCCATTCGCGTTCGCCAAACGGTACAACCGTGACGCCCAGTTCGTGGACGAGCGCCTCCACGTCGCCCGGGGCCTGCTTCCGCCGTCGACCGGCAAGGACCATGCTCACCTCAACGAGTGTGGGCGCGGCGACACGCGCGCTGTCGGCGAGAAGGATGCGGTCGACAAGGTCGAGATATCCGGGCTCAGCAAACAGAATCGCGATGAGGGCCGACGAGTCGAGCGTCATACGCCGGCCGGTCCATAGCCGAGGATCTCGTCTTCCTCCTCGCGCGTCAGGCGCCGGCCCCGCTCGCCCTTTGGCAGCGTCGGCCAGACGTTCCTTTCGAGGAATCGCACGACCCGTGCACGACGCTGGTCGGTCGACGTGCCCATGAGGCGGCGGCGCCGCTCCTCGAGCGCGCGGCGGATCGCTTCGGTCTTCGACTCGCCGGTCAGCTTCGCCACTTCGGCCGCCAGCCGTTCCACGGCCGCGTTCTTCAGATTCAGCGCCATGACTACACCATGGTATACCAATGAGGGTGTAAAGGTGTATAGAGCGGTCCCGATATACTTCTGCCCGTGCGCACGCTGACGGTCCTGGTGTTCCTGTCCCTCGTTTCGATCGGCGTTCTGGCTGAGTCCGCCGCCGGCGCGCGGTGGACGACGCCTGACGGGTGGAAAAGCCAGGGCCCGGCACCGATGCGGGTTACGACCTACACGATCGCACCCGTGCCTGGCGACACCGCTGGCGCTGAATGCGGCGTGTATTTCTTTGGCGCGGGCCAGGGCGGCAGCCTCGACGCCAATATCGAGCGCTGGAAAAGTCAGTTCAGCGACGCCGGTGGGAAACCGGCGGTGGCGAAGGTCGCGAAGCGAACGGTCCGCGGCTTGCCCATCACGACAATCGATGTCTCAGGGAATTACTCCGGGCTGGCCGGACCGGCCACGAGCGCCCCGCGAGCCGCTGCCGGCTATCGGCTCCTCGGGGCGATCGTCGAGGCTCCAGGGGGCAACGTCTTCATCAAGCTCACGGGACCAGCCAAGACGATCGCCGCGAATCAGCAGAAGTTCGAGCAGTTGCTCGCATCCGTTCAGCCGGGCCAGTAGCGTGTTGCCTCCGCCGCGACGTCCTTCGGCGCTCGGATACAATGGTCGCCAATGGCCTTCGCCCCCGGCGCCAAGGTCGGCCCTTACGAGATTGTCGAACTGATCGGGCGAGGCGGGATGGGCGAAGTGTATCGCGCCCACGACCCTCGGCTGCGTCGCGATGTCGCCATCAAGACTTCCGCGCAGCGCTTCGGCGAACGATTCGAGCGTGAGGCTCGAGCCATCGCCGCACTCAACCACCCCAACATCTGCCACATTTACGACGTCGGCCCGGACTACCTAGTGATGGAGCTGGTCGAAGGCCCCACGCTGCAGGAGCGCATCAAAAAAGGACCGATCCCGCTCGACGAAGCCATGCGCATCGCCGAGCAGATTGCCGAAGCTCTCGCCGCCGCGCACGAGAAACTCATCACCCACCGCGACCTCAAGCCCGCTAACGTCAAAGTGACGGAGACCGGCATCGTGAAAGTGCTCGACTTCGGTCTCGCAAAGATCGGCGGCACACCCACAGCGCCCAGCGAGGAATCGCCCACGCTGTCGACGATGATCACACAAGCCGGCGTCATCCTCGGCACAGCCGCCTACATGAGCCCCGAGCAAGCCCGCGGAAAGCCTGTCGACGCGCGTTCCGACATTTGGGCCTTCGGCGTCGTGCTGTACGAGATGCTCACGGCGCGGCGCTTGTTCAAGGGCGAGGACCTCACCGAAACCCTGGCCAGCGTGGTCAAGGAGGTCCCCAACCTTAGCGCGATACCGCCCAAGATCCGCCGCCTGCTGGAAGCGTGCCTGCAGAAGGACCCCAAGCATCGCCTGCAGTCCATCGGCGATCGCCACTTCCTACTGGTCGAACCAGAGCCTCAACGCATCAATTGGCGGTGGCCCGCCATCGCAAGTGCTGTCGGGCTCACTGTCGGGGCACTCGTCTGGATCTGGGCCCGTCAGGTGCTCCCGCAGGCTCAAAGCCTTCGCTACCAGCTCACTCGGCCCGGGGATTCCGGTTTCACCCAGTTTCAAGTTTCGCCCGACGGCCGTTACCTCGCGTTCACTGCGCGGTCCGGCACGGCCATCCGCCTCCACGTCCAGGCGCTGGATTCTCTCGAAGACCGTGAGTTTCCGGGCACCGAAGGAACCACCTACCCATTCTGGTCGCCGGACAGCACGCACATCGCCTTCTTCTCGCAGGGCAAACTCAAACAAATAGCCCTGAACGGCGGACCTGCCACCAACATCGCCGACGCACCGGACCCCCGCGGCGGCGCATGGGGCCCCGGCGGCGCCATCGTCTTCGCACCCACCGTGACTGGCACGCTGTCCTTCGTGTCCGCATCCGGTGGCCCGGCAACGCCGCTCAACCTGCCCCGCGTTGGGGCCGGCGCACGAGATTCGCTGCGGTTTCCTGCGTTCCTCCCGGACTCGAACCGCTTCCTTTATGCGATCGAGGCGGACAAGCGTGAGGGCGAAGGCATCTACGTCGGATCTCTGGACGGATCTCCACCGGTTCGCATTCTGCCGGATCTTTCCACCGCTCGCTTCGTTCCATCCCCTGGCTACAATACCAACGGGCACCTCCTGTTCCGCCGCGACACCACGCTGATGGCCCAGCCGTTCGACGCCGCGCATCTGAAAATCACGGGAGAAGCCTTTCCCTTGGCCAATCCCGTTCCGAATACCGGCAATACGTCCAACGTGGCTTTTACGGTGTCCGTCAACGGGACTCTCATCTATCAGTCGAGCGGTGGCGCACTGCAAGAACGTGAGATTGTTTGGCTGGATCGCAACGGGAAACACGGCCAGCCGCTTGTGAAGCAAAAGAACATCAGTGACTTCGCCCTGTCTCCGGACAAATCGCGACTTCTGTACTCGCTGGCGAGTCAGTCTGTGGTAGGGGACTTGTGGTTGCTCGATGTGGCAGGTGGAGCTTCGCAACGTTTCACGTTCGGACCCTTCAGCGCGTTTGCCGCCGTCTGGTCCCCGGATAGTGGCGCAGTTGCGTTCACGGCCTATCCGGAGGATCGGCTGTACAGGAAGGCGACGCTTACCTCCGCAAAGGAAGAATCCTTGCCTGCGACCGGCACGAATACATTCGCGTCCAGTTGGTCCGCCGACAGCACGTTCCTTGTGTTCTCACAAACCGGCGTCACATCAAGAGACGATCTCTGGCTGCAACCGCTGAACGGAGAGCGAAAGCCCAAGCTCTTCAAACAGACTCCCTTTAATGAAGCAAACGGAAAAGTGTCCCCGGACGGGCGCTGGATGGCGTACAACGCCGACTCGTCCGGACAATTCGAGGTCTACATAGAATCGATGGCCGCGGGCGGAGCGCAGCGCCAGATCTCGGTCGCCGGAGGCGGCGGACCCCGCTGGCGCAGCGACGGCCGGGAGCTCTACTTCATCTCCGACCGCAAACTCATGGCCGTCGACATAAAGCCTGGTCCGGAGTTGGGCTTCGGCGCGCCGCATGAGTTGTTTCGCGAAACGAACTTCATCGCAGATATCTACGCGCGCACCACTCCGTACCAACCCTCCGCCAATGGCAGCCAGTTCTTGGCGCTGCTCTCCGTGGGTGACGCGCCCACCGCCCCACCGCTGACCGTCGTCACCAACTGGCAGTCGGCGTACGCGAAATAGAGCCCTGCCGGCTGAGCGGCACTCAGGACCTGCCGACCCATTTCATCAGCTCCGCCATCGTCACCACCCGGTTGTCTGCGGGATAGTGCACGGGCACGATGCGCTGAACGTCGAGCTTGAGCCGCTGGATATTGTCGACAAGACTCAGCGTGTACGGGCTCGGCGGATTGAGCGGCACCGCGGTCGTGGCCTGGGGGTTGTAGCCGTCCGCCTCGAGCAGCACCTTCTCCTTGGGCAGATACGCGACGATCATCCCGTCGTGGTGCCCGAAGTTCCTGAGGTGATACAACTCGAGCACGTGCGTGCCGTCGGTCAACACTTTCTTCTCGCCCATCGCCTCAACGATTGGCTTCTTCTCGGCTGCCTGCGCTCGATCCGGAACGAGCGTGTGCGGCTGACTCAGCACTTTCTCGAGATACGCCTTGTTCACTTGATGCGTGATGATCGTCGAGCCCTCGGCGACAAACGCGCGCAGCCCGCTCGAGTGATCGAAATGGCTGTGGGTGTTGATCAAATATTTGATCGGCTTGTTGGGAATCAGACGCTTGGCTTCGGCGATGACGGCCAGCGCGCGCGGCTCGCTCTGCCCGCATTCGACGAGCGCAATGTAGTCCTTGAAGTCAATGGCGATGACCGCGTACCCGCCGGTGATCAGGTACACGCCGTCGCCCAGCTTCTCTGATACCGCGGGTGGGTTGGCCGCTGCCGCGGCGGCCGCTGGCGGCACCTGAATGCTCAGGCTTGGTTGACTTTGACATCGCTCACGTTCAAATCGAATATCGGATGCCCGCCCTGTTTTTGGACGATGTGCATCGGGAATTGCACGCCGCCGGCGTCCTTGTAGTCGCTATAGATGGCTTCAAACAACATGTCGCCGAGCAACGGATGGTCGATCCAGGTCTCGACGCGCTCCACGATGTTCTGCGCATTGACGTAACCGTTGACGGTGGCCTTGTTGTCGCCGACGAAGGTCACAACGCGATACTTCTTTCCGTTCAGTGTCGTTGCCGTGACGGTGGGGGTTCTCGTAGCCGCGGCCCGAAGGAAGCCGTGCGGCATCATCCAGATCTCG